>JAZQNO010000034.1:0-103449 GCA_045627385.1 Bacteroidales bacterium | reverse complement strand
GCCCGCTCTCTTCTCTTGTACTACTTGTCTTCAACAATCTTTCAAAGAACTTGCTTCCGGTCTCGCGGAGCCGCTCGCAGCAGCTCGTTCCGAAAAGCGGGTGCAAAAGTAGAGCGGATTTTCATTACCGCCAAATCTTTTAGCAACTTTTTTTTCAAAAAAAATTCAGCTTTTCGTTATCGCGCTGATTTTCAGCAGTGATTATCTATTTCAGATATTCAAACATCTTTCAGCTCTCGCTCGAGCCTGTCGGCTTTTTCAGACCGAAAAGGACCGCAAAGATATGGCGCCTGATTCGATGCTGCAAGCAAATCGACAACTTTTTTTCAAAAAAAATCACCCATTTTGCAACCGATTGAACTATAATGAAATAAAAAAGAGGGAAAATCCGAAGATCTCCCCTCTTTCCTTTATTGACAGGGCTTCTATTTGACTTCTTCGTCGAAAACGATAGCCACTTTGCCGCATTTTCCACCATCCATCAGGCGGTAGCCTTCGGCTGCATTTTCCAAAGTGAAACGGTTTGTCACAAGATCTTCGGGATGAATGCCCCAACGGACAATGCGCTCGACCAGTTCTTCCATGCGCCAGATATTGGTCACCCAGGAACCGTAAATGGTCTTCTGCGGGTGAATCATATCGGGACTCGGATTGAGTTCCACCGTGCCACCTTCGCCGATGAAAACGACTTTACCCCACTTGCGGGTGGCGCGGACAGCCAGCTGACGGCCATACGTGTTGCCCGAGCAGTCGACGGCACGCTCTACGCCATTGCCGCCGGTCAGAGCCATGATTTTGTCGAAAGCGGAAGCGTCGGAAAGCAGCACTTCGTCTGCAAGGCCTTTTTCACGGGCGATATCCAGACGTTCCTGGACGGTATCCACACCAATCAGTTTGTTGGCGCCCATAGCGCGAGCCAGCATGAGAGAAGCCAGTCCGACCGGGCCGAGTCCGACAACCAAGACGGCGTCATTGCCGCAAATGCCGATTTTTTCAAGGCCCTCGTAAACCGTTCCGAAACCGCAGGCGATCTGAGCGCCATCCGTATAGGTCAGAGAATCAGGCAACAGAACCAAATCTTTTTCTTCGGCCAGCAGATACTCGGCCATACCTCCGTCTCGCTGCCATCCGTAGGCACGGCGGTACGGGCTGGTGCAACTGATCATATAGCCGCGACGGCAATCGTTGCAGACACCGCAGCCGGAAATATGATAGACAATCACACGGTCACCCTCCTTGAAACGGCGAAGACCAGGGCCGCATTTGACAATCTGTCCGCAGGGCTCATGTCCGCAGATCTTATCCTGATAACCTTCGGGACCCTTGCCGGTATGTTCGCGATAAATGGCTCTGATATCACTTCCGCAAATGGTAGAAGACTTCATTTTGATGAGCACTTCTCCATGACCGGGTTCAGGAATTTCAACATCTTTCAAAACCACCGTGCTGTTTCCTGGCAGGAAGGCGGCTTTCATTGTTTTTTTCATACCTTATAAATTATAAAAAATAAAACTCATTGCCAGATGACACCGTCCTCATCCCAAAGGTCGTGCCAGGTGCGGGCAGTCTTCCACATGAACACCTGCCCTTTGATGAAGCGGCAGTTGCGGTCGCACTTGCGGATGGCGGCCATTTCCTCATCAGTCAGCGGGTCTTCGACGGCAGCCCTTAGATTACTGATGAATTTGGCCGGTTTGACAGAGAAAGGAATGGGTATCTGCCCGTTCTGAACAGCCCACTTGATGCATATGACAGCCGGATGCACTCCGTGACGGTTGGCGATCTCGACAATGACCGGATCTTCAATAGGCACAGTATCTTCCGGCGTCTTGTCTCTTTCGGGACGGTTCGGAGAGCCTATCGGACAGAATCCGATGGCCTTGATGCCGTTGGATTCGATATACTGCTTGAATTCGGGCTGCTGGAAATGCGGATGCAGTTCCATTTCATTGAATGCCGGTCTGATGCGGCAGTCGCGCAGCAGCAATTCCATCTTGGGACGGGTCATGTTGGATGTGCCAATATGACGGACAAGCCCCGCGTCGACCAAGGATTCCATAGCACGCCACACCTGCATGTATTCTTCGTGAATATAGGGACGGGCATGCGGATCGCGTGACTCGACGCTGACCTTTGGAGCGTGATAGTTGGGGAAAGGCCAGTGGACCAGATAGAGGTCGAGATAGTCCAAGCCCAAATCCGAGAGAGACTGCTTGCAAGCCCCCACCACATCATTGTGTTTATCGTTCCAAACCTTTGAAGTGATCCAAAGGTCTTCACGTTTTACGACGCCTTCAGCGAAAAGTTCGCGCAAAGCCTGTCCGATTTCCTTTTCATTGCCGTAGACTGCCGCGCAGTCAATATGGCGATAACCAGCCCTGACGGCTTCTTTGACAGCCTGAGCGATAATTTCGGGGCCATAGTTGTCTGAACCGAAGGTTCCAAGTCCCACAACGGGGATTTCCGCGCCGGATGCCAATTTGAAAGACGGCACCTGACTGGGATCGATATATGACAGATTATCCATATTCAAAAGTACATATTTATCTTGACAAATCACGGTTCCGGTGGCCGTACAGAGCAATCACGACGAAGCAGACGAACGGCAGGAAGAAAGAGAATCTCACGCCTGAAAGGCCCATGATGGTCTGCTGGTCGATCATCAAAGCCTGAAGCGGCGGCATGACCGATCCGCCGAGAATGGCCATGATCAGACCCGCGGCACCGAATTCCGCATCTTCACCTATACCGTCCAATGCGATACCGTAAATGGTAGGGAACATCAGAGACATACATGCCGAAACGCCGACCAGACAATAGAGTCCGGCCATTCCCTGTATGAAAATGACGCCCAACACCAAAACAAGACCGCCGAACGCCAGATACTTCAACAGTTTTCCGGGACGCACATACTTGAGCAGATAGGTGCAGATGAATCGGCTGCAACAGAAAATGCCCATTGCGACGATGTTGTAGAGCTGTGCCGTAGAATTGTCGATGCCGAGTTCGATTTCGGCATAATGGATGATGAAGGTCCAGCACATGATCTGCACACCGACATAGAAGAACTGGGCGATGACACCCTCGTAGTAACGCTTATTGTGGAGCAGACGGCTGAAAGTGTCCTTCAGATTGAAGGCGCCTTCACTCTGCTTCTTCGGCATGCGGGCAATCAGGAAAACGATCATCACGGCCAGCACCACGGCGCCGATGGCCAAGTAGGGATTGCGGATGGTGATCAGATCGGCCGAACGCATGGCCTCGAATACCTGGGGATCGATGTTGCAGACCGCTTCGCGAACCGCCTTGAAATCAATCTTGTCGGGCTGAAGCATCACCTGAGCGTAGGCCTGGGGGTCGAGAGCTTCCAACTTGGTCAGAGCCAGATTGTCGGTAGTGTTGAGCCGGCTCAGAATGAGCTGCTGCGCCGTGAACATTCCCAACAGAGAGCCCATCGGATTGAAAGACTGTGCAAAATTCAGTCGACGGGTGGCCGTTGAGGGCTCACCCATCGAGAGAATATAAGGATTGGCACTGGTCTCCAAGAACGAAAGGCCGCAGGTCAGGATGAAATACGAGACCAGGAATGGCCAGAAAGCATGTCCAAGGCTGGAAGGGAAGAACAGGAAGGCTCCGGTGGCGTAAAGTGCCAAGCCCAGGATGATACCGCTCTTGTAAGTATGTTTCTTGATGAAATAAGCAGCCACGAATGCCATGGCGAAGTAGCCTCCATAGAAGGCAAACTGCACCAAAGAGCCTTGGAAGTTACTCATCAGCAAGACTTTGGAGAACGCGCGCACCATCGGGTTGGTGATGTCGTTGGCGAAGCCCCAAAGCGGGAACAGAATCGTTACCAGAACAAACGACAGGAGATAGTCGCGGGTGACCATCTTGGCCGTCTGTCCATCCTTTGCAATTTGTGATGCCATGAACGAACGCTTTGATTATTTGTAGATGGGACCAAAGTTCTTGCAGGCGCGGTAGTCGGCACCTTCGAAGTCCATGCCGAACGCATTCCAAGCCGAAGGACGGAAAATCTTGTCTTCTTCGACATTATGCATGCAAACGGGGATACGGAGGATGGAGGCCAGCGTGATCAGGTCGGCACCGATGTGTCCGTAGGCGATGGCGCCGTGGTTGGCGCCCCAGTTGTTCATGACACTGTAGACGTCCTTGAACTGAGCCGTGTCGTTGAGACGGGGAGCGAAGAAGGTGGTGGGCCAAGTCTTGTCGGTACGCTTGTTGATGATGTCGAAAGCTTCAGGATGGATGTCGACAGTCCAGCCTTCGGCAATCTGAAGGACAGGGCCCTGACCTTTGACAAGGTTCAGACGCATCATGGTGACAGGCATGTCGCCCTTGCTGAGGAACTGGGACGAGAAGCCGCCGCCGCGGAAATAGCCGCAGTCTGCGGGATACCATGTAGTGGCCTCGAGGCACTTCTTCTCTTCTTCTTCACTCACTTCCCAGAAAGGTTTCATGGCGGGCTTGCCTTCGGCATCGGTGCACTGTCCGGTGGCGTCCAGCGCAGTGGCGCCGGAGTTGATCAAATGGATGAAACCATTGGCGGCTCGGCCTTCCAGTTTGTGGCCCGTGCAACGCAGAACCGATTCGGGGCTCCAGTAGGAACGGACATCCGAGAACATGACGGCGCAATTGGTCAGCAGATGGCCGAAAAGCATGGAAATGCCGTTGAGCGAGTCATTTTCGGTAGCCAGAATGTAGGGACGACGACGGCCGTTCCAATCGAAAGAAGTGTTGAGGAGCGCTTCGGGGAAGTCGCAGTTGGGCAGATAGTCGGTCCACTGGCGCTGACCCTGGAAACCGGCGGCGATGGCGTTGTGTCCGAGAGACTCTTCACCGAAACCGAGTTCTTTGAGTTTCGGATTGCCCGACATGAGGTCGCGGATGATGAGATACATCTTCACGATGAACTCCCAGTCGGAGTCTTTCTCTTCACGGGTGTGCTGCCACAGGGTGTTGTAGTCGTGGCCTTCGTTGACCTTGCAGTTCTTCACCGTCCACTCGTAGGCTTTCTTGTATTCTTCGGGATCGAAGATACCCTTGTCGATGCGGCGTTCAACCTCGATCATGTCGATGTACTCGTTTCGCATGCCCAGATACTCCTGGAAGAAGTCGGGATCCACGGTCGAACCGGCGATACCCATAGCCGGACCGCCGATGGAAAGATAGGATTTTCCGCGCATTTCGGCGACAGCGATGCCGGCCTTGGTGAAACGGATCAGCTTTTCCTGAACGTCTTCGGGAATTTCAGTGTCGGTTGCGTCCTGCACGTGACGGCCGTAAATGCCGAAAGTGGGCAGACCTTTCTGATTGTGTCCGGCCAAGGCGGCAGCCAGATAGACGGCACCGGGACGTTCCGTTCCGTTGAACCCCCAAATAGCCTTGGGGTAATAAGGGTTCATATCGATGGTTTCCGTACCGTAGCACCAGCAGGGGGTGACGCTGATGGTCAGGCCCACACCTTCGCGCTCGAACTTTTCAGCACAGGCGGCAGCTTCTGCCACACGACCGATCGTGCCGTCGGCGATGACGCACTCGACAGGAGCGCCGTCACCGTATTTCAAACTGGAAGACAAGAGTTTTTCAACACTCTTGGCCATGTTCATCGTCTGCACTTCGAGGCTCTCGCGGACACCTCTTTCACGACCGTCAATGATGGGACGGATACCAACTTTAGGATGATTCGATTTCATATTGTTCAGTTTTATGTCGTTAGTTTTTATAGACGCAAATATAACGAATATACCGCCACGGCTATGGCATTTTTTGAATTATTCTTGGTAATAAACTCGCTTGACACGGTTCGAGACCGAAGTCAGGACTTCGTAAGGAATGGTCTGGAGTCTGGCGGCCACTTCCGAGATGCTCAATCCGGGGCCGAAAACAAGGACTTCATCACCCTCCTCCGCAGGCACGTCGGTCACATCTATCATACAGACATCCATGCAAATATTGCCCATCAGAGGAGCACGCTTGCCGTTGACCAGAACACACTGGTCGCGGTTGTGGCGGTTGAATCCGTCGGCGTAACCGATGGGGAGCACGGCAATGCGGGAATCGCGCGTCAGGACGGTAGTCCGGCTGTAGCCGATGGTGTCGCCGGCCTGATAGGAATGGATCTGAAGGATGTTGGTCTTGAGAGTCGCCACCTGGCGGACCGCTTCGGGATGAGCCACGGAAATACCGTAGAGGCCTATGCCCAGACGCACCTGGTCGCATTGCCATTGCGGGAAACGTTCGATGCCGGCAGAATTCAGAATATGGCGGATCACCTTGTAAGGCAAGGCTTCGCAGATGCGGGTCGACATGTCGTCATAGCGCTGCCACTGCAGCTTGGTATAGTCGTCGAAAGTATCCTCGTCACTGCCGGCCAGATGAGAGAAAACACTGTTGACACGCAGGACATTCTGAGAACGCAGGATATCCAGAAGACGCGGAAGGTCGTTTTCGACAAAGCCCAGCCGGTGCATGCCCGTATCCAGTTTGAGATGGATGGGGAAATTGCTGACGCCCAGACGTTCGCCGGCCGACAGGAAAGCCTCCAACAGCTTGAAACTGTAGACTTCGGGCTCCAGATTGTATTCCTGACAGATGGGGAAAACGGAAGGTTCGGGATTCATCACCAGAATGGGGATGGAAATGCCGGCCTGGCGCAGACGTACGCCCTCGTCTGCCACGGCCACGGCCAAGGCGTCACAGGCGTGTGACTGAAGGGTTTTGGCCACCTCGACCGCTCCCAGACCGTAGGCTTCGGCTTTCACCATAGCCACCAGACGGGTCGAAGGTTTGAGCAGAGAACGGAAATATTTGAAATTGTGGACTATGGCATCCAGATTGACCTCCATCACTGTCTGATGCGACTTGAGAGCCAGGCGTTCGCTGATGCGTTCGAACCCGAATTTGCGAGAGCCTTTGATGAGGATGAGCTCATTGTAGAGCGTATCAGCCAGCGGAGATGAAAGGAAGTCTTCAGTCGTCTGGAAAAAGCGCGCATTGACCGGGAACAGCCCCGATTGCGAGGACAGATCCTTTCCGACGCCGATGAAACGGGTGATTTCCTTTTGTTTGACCAGACTGGCCACTTTTTTATAGAGTTCCGCCGGTGATTTGCCGCTCTGATAGATGTCGGAAAGGATGAGCGTGCGGCTGAGATGGTCTGCCGAAGAACGGCGGCTCTGGAAATCGAGCGTCAGTTCAAGCGCTTGAAGATCGGAGTTGTAGGTATCGTTGATGAGTACGCATCCGTTGCGGCCTTCCTTCACTTCCAGACGCATCGCCACCGGCTCCAGTTGGGAAAGCCTTTCCATCAGACGCTCGACAGGCATCTGGTAGGAGGTTTCCGTTTCGAGCATATATATAAAGGTGATGCAATGGAGTGCGTTTTGGACGGAAGCCTCGTCGGTGAATGGGATCAGCAGCGTGACCGGCTTTTCGTGCCAGAGCGTCGATACGGACGTGCTGTCGCGATGGGGCTGCAGACGGAAATAGACACGGGCCGAGGGGTCTTGAGTGGACCAGGCGTAGATGTGTCCGTCGGTCAGCTGGCTGTGACTGTCGGCCACCAGCGCCTCCACCTGCTGGTCCAGCATCGGCTGGTCGGCGCAATAGACCAGAGCCCGACAGGAGGTGAACAGCGAAAACTTTTCACGAAGTTTTTCTTCCGTACCGGTGAAATTTTCTTCGTGAGCGGGACCGATATTGGTGAAAAGGCCCCAATCGGGCTGAATCACCGATTGCAGCCGAGCCATTTCCCCCGGTTTGGAAATGCCGGCTTCGATGATGGCCAGGCGGCTGTCCCCCTCTAACATGGAAAGAGATAGCGGCACGCCGACCTGAGAATTGTAACTGCCCGGCGAACGGCTGATTTTCATATCGTCGCGCAAAAGTTGCCATATCCACTCTTTGACGATGGTCTTGCCGTTGCTGCCGGCGACGGCAAGCACCGGCGACATGAAGCGCTTTCGAAGTTCGGCGCCTAATGTCTGAAGAGCCTCGACGGAAGAACGCACCAGGAGGAAATTGGCCTGAGAGTGTTCAATCATATCGCGCAGATTGTCAGATGTTTCCGTAATGACAAAATTACGGACGCCACGGCGGTAGAGTTCGTTGATGTATTTGTGGCCGTTGTTGCTTTCGCTTTTCAGTGCAAAAAACAGAGAGGACTCCGGGACCAGCACATTGCGGCTGTCAGTCAGCAATGTTTTGACTGTGGCCTGGGGCAGTGCGATATGCGATTTGGCATGAAGCCATTCGGCGATTTCTTCAATTTTGAGATTCATATGTCAGGACAGTATTTGGCTGAAAAAAGAACGTTCGCGACTGAGGTCGATTTCGGGATGCCGCGCGGCGAGGAGGTCGACGGCAGCCAGATTTTTCTGAGCGAAACGGAAATAGTCTTCCCGCTCGGGATGTTGGGGTCTGTGGGCCATGGCACGGCGGATCTGCAAGACCTGTGCGGACAGTTCACGGGTAGGCTTGTCGAAGGCAAAATCCTGGAAACGTTCCCAAATGTACTGGACCGCCGTATCCGAAGGATGAAGCATATCCTCGGCATAGAAGCGGTAGTCGCGCAAGTCGTCCATCATGAGCTCGTACGAGGGGAAATAGACCAGCCGGTCGAAGCGGAGACAAAGTTCGTCGATGGCCAGATGCAGCACCGACTTGCTCAGCGTGTTCTCATGGGCCCCGTCTTTGAAATGGCGGATGGGGCTCACCGTCAGCAGCACCTTCAGATCGGGCCGTTCCTGGAACAGCTGAAGGAAGAATTCTGTGTAATATTCCACAATTTCGGCCACATCCAGACGTCGGCGGGTGAAATGGTAATCGGGAAGTTTGTGGCAGTTGGCCACTATCTTGCCCGTTTCCGAAAGCGCATACACCCAAGAAGTGCCGAAAGTGAGCATCAGACAGGTAGCCGAACGGAAGGCCTCGGCAGCCTCGTCGAAAGAAGAGCGGATATGTTCCAGAACCGCCTGGCGGTCGGGACCGGAGAAAGATGTGTGATGGGCGAAACTGCCCCATATGCCTTCGTACTCGAAGAGTTCGTCTTCTTTGAAATTGATGCCGTATCGGAGTCGCTCCATCGACTTGACCACCGACATCGGATTGTAGAGGACACCAAAGGGATTGGACGTCACCCGAAAGCCGTTTTCTTCGAGAAGTCCGCTGATGAGGTCGGCGAAACAAGAGCCGAAACTGACGATGCGGTCGGCATGATTCAGGCTGAAAGCCTGTTTGACGGGAATTGCGGTTCTGAAATCCATAACAAGTGCGAATTTACTTCAAGACGGGAAAAACTCAAAGCAAAAAAAGGCAGATTTTCGTATTTGTCGAATTTGGATTAAATTTGCCCCTTGTAGCCAATTCAGACATGACTTTACAGACTCCATTGTTGGACCAAATACATTCGCCCGAAGACCTAAAACGGATTTCCCTATCGGATTTGCCGGCCTTGTGTCAGGAAATCAGGCAGTTCATCATACAGGAACTGTCCGAAAATCCCGGGCATTTGGCAGCCAGCCTCGGGACGGTCGAACTGACGGTGGCGCTTCACTACACGCTGGACACACCGGAAGACCGCATCGTCTGGGACGTCGGACACCAGGCCTACGGCCACAAGATTCTGACGGGAAGGCGTGAGAATTTCCACACCATCCGCCACAAAGACGGCATCAGCGGTTTTCCGAACCCCGAGGAGAGTCCCTACGACGCTTTCGTCGCCGGCCACGCCTCCAACTCCATTTCCGCCGCTTTGGGAATGGACATCGCCAATCGTTTTCAGAAACGCAAGCGCATTGTCGCCGCCATCATCGGCGACGGCGCCATGAGCGGCGGACTGGCGTTCGAAGGGCTCAACAACATGTCGGAATACAGCAATGACCTGCTCATCGTGCTGAACGACAACAAGCGGGCCATCGACAAGAGTGTCGGCGGATTCGGCCGTTCCATGGCCCGCATCACCACATCGCAGCATTACAACAACTTCCGTTGGAAAGTCTACCGTCTGCTGCGCAAGACCGGCCTGATGGACGATTCGCGCAAGAGCCGGCTGCTCCGCATCGCCAACAGTCTGTTGGGCATTTTCAACAACCACAGCAACAATCTGTTCGAAGGTCTCGACATACGATATTTCGGTCCCGTCGACGGACATGACGTCAATAATCTGGTGCGTGTGTTCAACGTCATCAAAAACATGACAGGTCCCAAGGTGCTGCACGTCTGCACCGTCAAAGGCAAGGGTTACGGACCTGCCGAACACGACGCCACGCGTTTCCACGCGCCCGGAAAATTCGACATCGCCACAGGGGCCAGCCTGCAGGCGCCCAACGACGGCACCCAGCCCATCCGGTTTCAGGATGTCTTCGGCCACACGCTGTGCGAACTGGCCGCCGAAAACCCGCGAATAGTGGCTGTCACGCCCGCCATGCCTACCGGATGCGGTCTGACCCTCATGGCCGGACAATTCCCGGGACGCGTTTTCGATGTCGGCATTGCGGAAGGGCACGCCGTCACCTTCTCGGCCGGACTGGCTAAGGAAGGAATGATTCCCTTCTGCAACATTTACTCCACCTTCGCCCAGCGGGCTTACGACAACATCATCCATGATGTCGCCATCTCGAGATTGCCGGTCATCCTCTGCCTCGACCGTGCCGGACTGGTCGGCGAAGACGGAGTCACCCATCAGGGGGCCTTCGACATTCCCGCCCTGCGCTGTATTCCGAACTTGACCATAGCCTCCCCCATCAACGAGCTTGAATTCAGGAATCTGATGTTTACGGCCCAGGCGCTGGCAGACCGTCCTTTCGTCATCCGTTATCCCCGAGGAAAAGGATATGTCGTCAACTGGAAGAATAAGATGGAGACGATTGAAGTCGGGACAGGCCGCTGTCTGCACGAGGGAAGCGACATCGCCATCGCCAGCATAGGCCCTGTCGGACTGACGGCGCTCGACTGCATCGGGAAGCTCCAGTCTGAAAGGCCGGACCTTTCGGTCGCGCTCTACGATTTCCGTTTTATCAAACCCCTCGACACGAATCTGGTCGAACTCATCGGACAGAAGTACGACAAAGTCATCACGCTGGAAAACGGCGTGGTGGAAGGCGGCTTCGGAAGCGCATTGATGGAAGCCCTCAGCGACCGCGGCTATCGGCCGCACGTACGCCGGCTCGGCATTCCCGACCGTTTCATCGGGCACGCCAATGTGCTCCAGCAGCATCAGGAATGCGGAATTGACGGGGAGAGTATTGTCAGAGAAATCATATCAATCAGTCAATCATAACATGAGAATCATTATCGCAGGTGCGGGAGAAGTCGGAGTCCATCTGGCCAAGATGCTCTCCGAAGAAGACCACAACATTGTGGTGCTCGATGAGCGCGAAGACGTGCTCAACAACCTCAATGCCAACTATGACCTGATGACGCTGTACGGGTCTCCGACTTCCATCGAAAAGCTCAAGGAAGCCGGATGCGCCAATGCGGACCTGTTTATCGGTGTCACTCCCGAAGAAAGCAACAACCTGATCGCCTGCCATCTGGCCACGGCCCTCGGTGCCAAAAAGACAGTGGCCCGGGTCGAAAATCCGGAATATCTTTCCGAAGCCAACCAGAACTATCTTCTGCAGTTGGGCATCAACCGGCTCATCTGTCCGGAAATTCTGGCCGCCAAGGAAATCGTCGACACGGTTTCACGCCCATGGCTCAGACAATATCACCAGTTCGACAACGGGGCGCTGATCCTCATCGGTGTCAAAGTGCGTCGGGGCGCTCCCATCATCGGCAAAAAGATGATGGAACTTTTCCAAGAGGAAGAAGCCTGCCGTATCGCCGCCATCAAACACCGGAACCAGACCGTCATTCCGAAAGGATCGGACAGCATCGAAGCGGACGACATGGTCTATTTCATCACCGTGCCCGAGCGTATCGACACCATCCGCAAGATGTGCGGCAAAGAGATTGAAGTGGTGCGCGACGTGATGATCATGGGCGCCAGCCGCATCGCCATTCTGGCGGCCAAGCAGATGGGTAGGAAATTCCATGTGAAGATCATTGAGACCAACCGCAGACGGGCCGAACAGGCCAAGGAAATCTTGGGCAATGACATCATGGTCATTCAAGGCGACGGACGCGATATGGATCTGCTCAATGACGAGGGAATCTCCAGCACGGAAGCCTTCATCGCCCTGACAGGCAGTTCCGAGACGAACATTTTCTCCTGTCTGGCCGCCAAACGCTTCGGTGTGCAGCGTACCATCGCCGAGGTTGAAAACATCGACTACATCACTCAGGCCGACAAATTGGACATAGGCATCGTCATCAACAAGAAGATGATTGCCGCCAGCCACATTTTCCAGATGATGCTGGCCGCCGACGTGGCCAATATGAAATGCCTCACCTTCGCCGATGCGGATGTGGCCGAATTCATTGTGAAGGAAGATGCCCGCATCACCCGCAAGAAAGTCAAAGACCTGTCGCTGCCCGAAAACACCAGTCTGGGCGGCCTCATCCGCGACGGAAAGGGCATCATCATCTACGGAAACACTCAAATCCAGGCAGGCGACCGGGTGGTTGCCTTCGGTCTGAGCCAGCATCTTCAGAAACTCGAAAAATTTTTCAACTGACCGGCTTTCATGAGACATTCCTCGTTCAACATACGGTTCATCCTCCGGTTTCTCGGATACCTCCTGTTCTTCGAATGCCTGTTCATGCTTCTCAGCGCAGGTGTCGGCTACCTCTTTCACGAGGGCGGCGTGGAACTATTCCTGAAATCGGCGGGCATCACTTTTCTGGCAGGTGTCGTTCTGGTGCTGTCAGGATTCCGGGCCAAAGCCGAAATCGGCAAACACGAGAGTTTTGTCATGGTCACCTTCAGCTGGATTCTGTTTTCGGCCTTCGGCAGCATTCCTTTTGCCCTGAGCGGATTCTTCAACTGCTACACCGACGCCTTTTTCGAAAGCATATCCGGTTTCACCACCACCGGTTCGAGCGTACTGACAGAAATCGAGGCGCTTCCCCACTCGCTTCTCTTCTGGAGAAGTCTGATCCAGTGGCTGGGCGGAATGGGCATCATCCTGTTGTCGCTGGCGGTGATGCCTTTGCTGAAGTTGAACAGTTTCCAATTGTTTACGGCCGAAGTGACCGGTCCCGTGTACGACAAGCTCCACCCGAAGATGTCGGGCACAGCCAAGCGGATGTGGTTCGTTTATTTGGGACTTACCCTGATGGAAGCCCTTCTGCTCCACTTCGGACCGATGGACTTTTTCGACGCCGTCTGTCACGCGTTCACCACGATGGGCACCGGCGGCTTTTCGACCAAAAACGAGAGTATCGGCTATTGGGATTCGACCTACATCGAAATCGTCGTCACGGTCTTCATGTTCCTGGCAGGAACCAGTTACGTGCTGATTTACCGTGTGCTTACCGGAAAAGTCAACCGGGTCAAAGAGAACGAAGAATTCCGCTGGTATGTCTGGATTGTATTGATTTTCAGTGTCACTTTGGCCATATCGGTCTACACGCTCGACTATGAGACCCTCGGCCGGTCCATCCGACAGGGCTTCTTCCATACGATTTCCATCATCACCACCACCGGATTCGCCAGCACAGACTTCAGCCAGTGGCATCAGGCGCTGCGCTTCATTCTGATTCTGCTCATGTGCAGCGGAGCCATGTCGGGTTCGACTTCGGGAAACATGAAAGTCGGCCGTCTGGTCATCTATCTGAAGACCTGTATCAATGAGATGAAACGCGATGTGCATCCCAATGCGGTCCTGCCTGTCGTCTACAACGGCAAATCGCTGCCTTCGTCAACCATTTCGAGCCTTTTCGGTTTTCTGTTCATGTATATTCTGCTTGTCATTGTCAGCAGCGGACTATTCTTCGCTTTAGGACTCGACATGGAAGAATCAATTGGCATTTCGCTTTCGACCTTGGGCAACATCGGTCCTGGTTTGGGAGACTATTTTACTAGTTTTGCCACACTGCCAGGTTTTGCCAAATGGTGGATGGCATTCTTAATGCTGGTCGGGCGATTGGAGATATATACGGTAGTTTTGCTGTTTTCCAAGGACTTTTGGAAAGAATAATCTGCATTCAATGATAGAGGAAATGGATATTAAGATTAAAGAAATCAACAGGAAAAGAGATTTGGGCAAGTTTGTCCAATTTGGCATAGATTTGTACAAAGGCAATCCTTATTTCTGTCCGCCGCTGTTTTTCGACGAAAAGAACACTTTCCGCCTCAAAAAGAATCCCGCGCTCGAAGTCTGCGACTTCATTCTCTTCATGGCTTATGTCGACGGCAAGCCCGCGGGCCGTATCGCCGGCATTGTCAACCATAGGGCCAACCAGAAGTGGCAGGTGAAGAAATGCCGTTTCGGGTGGTTCGATTTCATCGAAAACTACGATATCTTCAAAGCGCTACTGGACAAGGTCGCCGAGTGGGGCCACCGACAGGGGATGGAAGAACTCAACGGCCCGGTCGGCTTCACCGATTTTGATCACGAAGGCCTTCTCATTGAGGGATACGACTACAATGCTCCTATGGCCAGCCTATACAATTATCCCTATTATGTGGATTTCTTCGAGCGATATGGACTTGAAAAGGAAGCCGACTGGATTGAATATCAGATTCAGCGACCCACCGATGCCCCCGAACGTATGAAACGCCTGGCCGCCATTGTCCAGGAGCGTTCCCATGTCCACACGGTAAAGGTGAAAAGCGCCCGCGAACTGAGAAAGCGCTACGGTTATTCCTATTTCGATGTCTTCGACATCGCCTATCAGAAGCTCTACAACTACCAGCCGATGACCAAGAACCAGAAGCGCTACTATTGCAAGATGTACTTTCCGTTGCTCAACTATGACTTTGTGACGCTAGTCGCCAACGAGAAAGATCAGATTGTTGCGGTCGGTGTGGGTATGCCCAGCCTGTCGCAAGCGCTGCGCAAATGCAAAGGCCGTCTACTTCCCTTGGGCTGGTACTATCTGATGAAAGCTCTCCGTGCCAAGAAAATCGACGATTTCGACCTTCTGCTAATCGCAGTGCTTCCCGAATATCAGGACAAAGGCATCAATTCGCTCATTTTCGCAGAGATGGGACCATACTTCGGGCAATATCAGATACAACGCGTCGAAACCACTTCCATTCTTGAGACCAATTTCAAAAATCAGGCCAACTTTGCCGATCTCGAAAAGATTCAGCACAAGCGCCGTCGGGCTTATTTCAAACAGCTTTGAATCTGCCGAGCGATTTGAACAACAAAAAAATCCGGCCGAAACAATCGGTCGGATTTTTTTGTCGGCTTACTGACAGGATACCAAACTTCACATCGGTTACATCATACCGCCCATTCCTCCCATAGCGGCAGGATTCATGGCGGGAGCGGCGTTCTCTTCCTTTTTGTCGGCGATGACGCACTCGGTCGTCAAGAACATACCAGCGATGGAAGCGGCGTTTTCAAGAGCCACGCGGGTAACCTTGGCAGGATCGATCACACCGGTAGCGAAGAAATTCTCATAAGCATCAGTGCGGGCATTGTAGCCGAAATCACCCTTGCCCTCTTTGACCTTCTGGACGATGACGGCACCTTCCTTACCGGCGTTGCAGACAATCTGACGCATAGGCTCTTCGATGGCGCGACGTATAATCTTGATACCCAAATCTTCTTCTTCGGTTTCACCCTTCAAATCCTTGATGGCGTCCAAAGCGCGGATGTAGGCGACGCCGCCGCCGGGAACCGTACCTTCAGCAATGGCTGCGCGGGTGGCACTCAAGGCATCGTCGACGCGATCCTTCTTTTCCTTCATTTCGATTTCGGACGGAGCGCCCACATAGAGGACGGCGACACCGCCTGCCAGTTTGGCCAGACGTTCCTGCAGTTTCTCGCGGTCATAGTCGCTCTTGGTGATGGCAATCTGAGCCTTGATCTGATTGACGCGGTCAGCGATGGCCTGCTTGTCTCCAAGTCCGTTGACGATTGTCGTATTGTCTTTGTTGACGGTGACTTTCTCGGCGCGGCCCAGCATGTCGAGCGTGGCGTTTTCGAGTTGGATGCCCTGTTCTTCACTGATGACCATACCGCCGGTCAGCGTGGCGATGTCCTGAAGCATTTCCTTGCGGCGGTCACCGAATCCAGGAGCCTTGACGGCGCAGATCTTCAGACCGGCACGCAGACGGTTGACAACCAAAGTGGTCAGCGCTTCACCATCGATATCTTCGGCGATGATCAGCAAAGGACGTCCGCTCTGAGCGGCGGCTTCGAGGATGGGAAGCATTTCCTTCAGGTTGGAAATCTTCTTGTCGTGGATGAGGATATAGGGGCTGTCCATCAGCGTTTCCATCTTTTCGGTATCGGTCACGAAATAAGGAGACAGATAACCGCGGTCGAACTGCATGCCTTCCACCACATCGATATGGGTGTCGGTCCCCTTGGCCTCTTCGATGGTGATGACGCCTTCCTTTTTGACTTTCTTCATAGCTTCGGCAATCAGATGGCCGATTTCGGCGTCGTTGTTGGCCGAAATCTTGGCTACCTGTTCGATTTTGTCAAAATCGTCGCCGACTTCCTTGGACTGGGCCTTGATGCTTTCGACGACACCGGCGACAGCCTTGTCGATGCCGCGCTTGAGATCCATCGGATTGGCACCGGCGGTGACATTCTTCAGACCTTCGCCCACAATCGCCTGAGCCAGCACGGTGGCGGTGGTGGTGCCGTCACCTGCATCGTCACCGGTCTTGGAAGCGACTTCCTTGACCAGCTGGGCGCCCATATTCTCATAGGTGTCGGCCAATTCGATTTCCTTAGCCACGGTCACACCGTCCTTGGTGATGTGCGGGGCACCGAATTTCTTGTCGATGATGACGTTGCGGCCTTTCGGTCCGAGAGTCACTTTCACTGCATTGGCCAACTGGTCGACACCGCTCTTGAGCAGGTCGCGGGCCTCGATATTGAATTTGATTTCTTTTGCCATAGGATTATCGTATTAAATGATTCGCATTCAGAATTTTGCCAAAATGTCAGACTGACGCATGATGAGATATTTGTCACCGTCGATTTCGATTTCAGTACCGGCATATTTTCCATAGAGGACCACATCGCCGACAGCTACCTGCATCTGCTCGTCCTTGGTGCCGGGGCCTGCGGCCACGATTTCACCTTTGAGCGGTTTTTCCTTTGCGGAATCGGGAATGATAATGCCGCCAGCTGTTTTCTGTTCTGCTTCGACCGGTTTTACCAGCACTCGGTCTGCCAATGGTTTAAGTGTCATAATTGTCATTGTTTATTGATTTGTTCTCTATTTTCTTTTCTGCCCGACATCCCGTCATTTGCTGACTGGGCCGTTTCAGAGCGTCTTTCCTTATGCGAATACCGTGCCAAAGAGGCCGGCCGGCACCATATACTGACAAATTTGCAGGCATCGCTGACAAAACGCAGATGCGGCAAGGGTCGGATGCCTGTCAAAGCGATTCCGCAACAGAGTTCAGCCTTTTGAGACAGGCTTTCAGCTCGGGCAGCTCGACCGGAATGCGCCAGTCGGACAAGATGTCATTGACCATATCGACGGCGGGCGGAATGCTCTCTGCGAATCCCGCTTTGTGTTCGACCAGGCCTCGAAGGCCGAACGCAGCCAAAGCCTGAAGGAGTCGACAAAGCGTATAGGCCTGACTATGGCCCATAAACCGCTGTTTGGAAGGGGCCTTGTCAGCACCCAGCTGACGCACGAGTTCCTCGTAATAGAAATCCGTCAGTTCCTCACGCACCGTTCGGGGCAATCGGGTCTTGGCGTCGAACAGCAGCGAGGCGGGATCGTATTGGAGGGCGCCCCTTCGCCCGCCTTGAAAATCGATAAAAAAGGGTTCGTCGTCCAAGAGCATGATATTGGCCGACTGAAAATCGCGATAAAGGAAATAATCGCAGGTCTCTTCCAGCAGGAAGGATGAAAAACTGCGGAAATCGTCTTCCAGAGCCTGTTCGTCGAAGGGGACGCGCGTCAGCTTGAGAAAGAAGTACTTGAAATAGTTCAAATCCCAATGGATGGCATCGCGGTGAAAGGCCGGACAAGGGGTACAAAGGCTGAAGTCGATGACCTCCCGCCCGGTCAGCTGCAGACGGACCAGTTGGGAAAGGACTTTGCAGTACAGTCGCTTGAGCGGCTCAGGAAAGACAGCCTCGTCCCCTTTCGAGTCGAGGGTGTCCAGCCATTCGGCCTTGACCCGGTCGTAAAGGCTTTCGCCGCCCAAATCCTGCTGCAGATAGATGTCGTTCGCCTCGTCGACAGCATAGATTTCGGGAACGGGAAGTCCGGCCTTGCGGAAACTGCGGGCAAAAGAGACGAAAGCGGCATTCTCCTTCTTGTCGGCATTCCAACAGGCGATCAACGACTTGGGAGCAAGCCCGGAGAATTCCCGGCCGGGACCGCTTACCCGGAAATAACGGCGGTCGGAACCGCATGCCTGAATTTTTTCCATTCCACCGGGCAGGCATCCGAAAGTGGCTGAATAGAGCGCCGATATCCGTTCCTCCATCTTCATGAATTCACTTCTGAGGGAAAAGGTCTCTGATGCTGCCGATGGCTCCCATGAGAGAGGAGGCGTCGTAAGGCATGTAGACGGTTTTGGTGTCTTTGCCATTGGTGACCATTTCCTTCATGGCGGTAATATATTTTTCGGCCAGCATGTAGTTGGCCGGCGAAATGTCGGTTTTTCCGATGGCGGAAGTCACCTGACGGATGGCTTCGGCCTCAGCGTTGGCCACAGCCACTTTGGCGGCCGCTTCACCTTCCGCTTTCAGTATCTTCGTCTGCTTGTCGGCATCGGCCTGATTGATCCGAGCAGCCTTTTCACCTTCGGATTTCAGAATGGCCGCCTCTTTTTCACCTTGGGCGCGAAGCACTTTGGCCCTCTTTTCCCGTTCAGCCTGCATCTGCTGTTCCATAGCGTCCTTGACGGATGCTGGGGGTGTGATGTCCTGCACTTCCACACGGTTCACCTTCACGCCCCATTTGTTGGTGGCATCGTCCAACACATCTCTGAGTTTGCCGTTGATGGTGTCGCGCGAAGTGAGCGTCTCGTCAAATTCGAGTTCGCCGATAACGTTGCGCAAGGTGGTCTGAGTAAGCTTCTCAATGGCATCCGGCAGGTTGGCGATCTCGTACATGGCCTTGATGGGATCCATGATTTGATAGTAAAGGATGGCGTTGATCTGAGTCATCACATTGTCTTTGGTGATGACGCTCTGCGGCGGAAAATCGATGAGCTGTTCGCGGAGGTCCACCATAGGGGAAAGTTTCATCCGGACATAGACATTGCCGTCAAATCCGGTCTCCACATGTTTGAAATACATGGCCCTGGGCTTGTCCAGTATGGGCCAGATGACATTGATGCCCGAATTGAGCACGCGATGGAATTTGCCGAGCCTTTCGATGACCTGGGTCTGACTCTGCGGGACAATCCGGATACCGGCGACAACAAAAATGATGACAATCAGCGCAATGACGCCGACAATAACATAAGCTCCTGTCATGATTCTATAGATTTTACGGTTAATATGATGCTGTTGACACTGACCACTTCCACACGGCTGCCTTTTTCAATGACGCCTCCATCAGCAGAAACGGCTTTCCAGCTGTCGCCGTCAATGGTCACACGGCCTTTTCCTTCGACGGGGTCGACGGTTTCGGACACCTGACAGATTTTTCCGACAAGGGCGTCGGCATTGGTCTGGACACCCTTTCCCTTTTTCAGGAACACTTTCACCACCAGCGGACGCACAAAAATGAGGGCCAGAAGCGAAAGCATGGCGAAGAAGGCGATTTGCCAAAGGAGACTGCCTTCGCACAAGGCGACCACGGCCGAAGCCAAGGCTCCCACCGAAAAGCAGGCGACTGCGAAACCGCTGGTAAAAAACTCGACGATGACGAATACCAGAGCGACCAGTATCCAGATTTGCCAGATTTCCATAATGAAGAATTTAATTTGACAGCCGTAAAGATAGTCAAATAATTTCAGCATTCCGAATAGAATTTGAAGGTTATTTCAGCCGTAGTTTCATTACCTTTGTAGAAAAATCCGTCCATTATGAAAAAACATCTGTCATTTGCCGCCCTGTTCTGCCTTGTGGCGGTTTTTCACCCGACACAGGGCCATGCGCAAATCCAATATGACACCATACAATGGTGGAATCTGGCCGTTTACAATCAGGTGACCCTGGACCGTCTGGCCGCAGATACCGAAAACTGGGAGTACAACAGCAAAGGCCGGTATATGAACCGTTTCACCACAGACGGTACGCTGCTGAAGGCCCAAGGCAGCATTATCGCTGAAACCGACGGATTATATATAGGTGCGGGTATCGAGGCCGGGAGTCTGCTTCTGCGCCATGCCATGGGGGCCAGCCAGAACGGTCTGCAGATGCAGCGCAACAAGCCTGTCACCATCAGAAATCTGAAAAAAGGACAGACGGTCGTCATCGACATCAAATCTTCGTCCTCCAGCCAACAGGGCATCGCCACTGTGAGCAATCTGGAAGGAAAGACCGGCAGCGACACCTACACCACCAGCGCATTCAAGACATACACATTCAAAGTCATTGCCGATGGAGATGTCAGTTGGACCAACAGTGGCGGCGTGGTCGTCAAAAGTGTCGGAGTGCTGGAAGAGCTCGGAGGTGAAACCGTCGAGACTCCGGTCATCGAAGCCGACGGAAAACTCATCACCATCACCTGCCCCACTCCCGATGCCGAAATCTGGTACTCCCTAGTCGACCACGGAGATTTGTGGAATTATGCCCGTAAATATGAATCTCCTTTCGAGATTGACAGAACCTGTCGCATTCGGGCAGGAGCTGTCAAGGAAGGATACAAAGTGTCGGAAACGGCCGAAAAGACCGTGACCGTGCCTCTGGTCCTTCCTTTCAGCGGACGGCCTTTCGTACTGGACCCTGAGCCTTTGGACAGAGGCGCCATCGCCACCTTCACCAGAGCGGCCAGCAACTGGCTCATTTCCTGGCGCTGGCTCATAGACGATCCATCGGACATAAGTTTCAATGTCTATCGCGACGGAACGCTGCTAAACAGCACGCCCATCACAGGCAAGACAAACCACATGGACATTTCCGGCAGCGAATCGGCCGTCTATGTGGTGGAAAGTCTTTCCCAAGGGACCGTCATCGGCAGAGACACAGCGCTGATGCTGCCCAAAGGCTATCTGGACATTCCGCTGGAGCGCCCGGCAGGAGGTTCAACGGAAAGCGGAGACTACATCTATGTTCCCGGAGACTGCATGGTAGCCGATGCAGACGGTGACGGCCAGTACGAAGTCTTCATGAAGTGGGATCCCTTCAACAAGGACGGCAATGTGGATGCAGTGGATGCCGGACAGAAGGACAATTCCATCGGCGGCTACACCGGCAATGTGCTGATTGACGCCTACACGCTGGAGGGCACTCGTCTCTGGCGGATCGATTTGGGAAAGAACATCCGGGCCGGAGCCCACTATACCCAACTGATGGTCTATGACCTGGACGGAGACGGACGGGCCGAAGTCGCCTGCAAGACAGCCCCCGGCACCATCGACGGAAAAGGGCGGTATGTGCTTTTGGACGATGACGATCCGACGGCCGATTACCGCAGCGTCAAGAGCGGCAAAGCAGGCGTCATCGTCGACGGACCGGAGTATCTGAGCGTATTCAGCGGTCTGAGCGGCGAAAATCTGGCCACCGTACCCTATCGTCCGTCACGCGACACAATCGGCGACTGGGGCGATTCCTATGGGAACCGCAGCGAGCGCTATTTGGCCTGTGTGGCCTATTTGGACGGCCAGCGGCCCAGCCTGGTCATGTGCCGTGGATATTACACTTCGACCTTTTTGTGGGCCGTCGATTTTGACCGTGACCCCAGCACAGGGGAAGGCCGTCTGAGCACCCGTTGGCTCCACAGCTCGACTCAAGGCGGTTACGGAGCTTTTGGAGAAGGAGCTCACGGAATTTCGGTGGCCGACATCGACGGTGACCTTCGCGATGAAATCATCTACGGAGCTTGCGCCATCGACGATGACGGGCAGTTGATTTACCGCACCGGATTCGGACACGGCGACGCGCTTCATGTGGGCGACTTCAACCCCGATGTGGACGGTCTGGAGGTGATGATGGTTCACGAAGAGACTTCCGCCCCTTACGGAATCGAAATGCACGAAGCCCTGACGGGCAAAGTCATAGCCGGAGTCTATGCCGGAAGCGATGTGGGTCGCGGCTTGTGTGCCGACATTGACGCCTCGAACCGCGGTTGCGAATACTGGGGCTATGATTACAATGTCTACAATGCCTCGGGAAAGCTCATTTCCACCAAGCGTCCTTCAACCAATTTCCGAACATACTGGGATGCCGACATCCAGGAAGAAATGACCGAACGGGGCGCCATCACCAAATGGCAGGGCACGGACAAGGACGCCAAGACGCTGATCGATTTCACAGCCACCTTCAAAGCCGGCACAGACCTCATCAAG
This sequence comes from Bacteroidales bacterium, assembly GCA_045627385.1. Lineage (GTDB taxonomy): Bacteria > Bacteroidota > Bacteroidia > Bacteroidales > UBA1402 > UBA1757. The sequence continues at coordinate 80,927 of JAZQNO010000034.1, read as the reverse complement.
TACACACCCTGTCTTCAGGCCGACATTTTCGGAGACTGGCGCGAAGAGCAAATCTATTACGACAACGCCACCCGAAGCCATCTGTGGATATTCTCCACTCCTTACTACACCAATTACCGCGTGCCCTGCCTCATGCAGGACCACCAGTACCGGATGGCGACTGTCTGGCAGACATCCGCCTACAACCAACCGCCTCACCTGAGCTATTATCTGCCGGATTACATCCAGTATCTGTCAGGAATCGAGTCAATCAGGGATGAGGCCGGACATGGAGAAGTCCTGTCGGAAAAGTTCTACGACCTGATGGGAAGACCGCTGTACAAGTCTGATGGATTTGAGGGCATCTGTCTAAGGGTCAAAGTATATAGTGACGGATACCGCTGTACGGAAAAGATTTCATCGAAATGATTTCATGACCATATACCCGATCGCCCACATCCGAACCGATTTTCCGGACAAATTCGGAGTGCCCAGACAAAGCGGTCTGGTGCCTTCGCTGCAGGCGGAAATCATCTTTGAGCCGGAATACCGCCAAGCCGATTCCCTGCGCGGTCTGGAAGATTTCAGCCACATTTGGATTCTGTGGGATTTTTCCGAGTGCCACGATGCGGCCCCTTCGGCCGACAAGGACGGCACTCCTTCGTGGCGGCCGACCGTCAGGCCTCCGCGTTTGGGAGGAAACCGTCAGATGGGCGTATTCGCCACTCGTTCGCCATTCCGTCCCAACCATTTAGGACTGTCCTGCGTCAAGTTGGAAAGCATCGAGTGGGACACACCTCAAGGTGCGGTGCTGCATGTCTCCGGCGCCGATCTGATGGACGGGACCCCTATTTACGACATCAAGCCTTATGTCCGTTTCACCGATAGCCGTCCCGATGCCGTCAGCGGTTTTGTGGACCAGGTGGAAAAGCCCGTGTTGGAAGTGGAATGTGCCTCTGAACTCTTGGAACGGCTTCCTGAAAACAAGCGTGAAAGTCTGTTGGAAGTGCTGCGTCAGGATCCGCGGCCGGCCTACCAAGATAATTCCGACAAGGTTTACGGACTGCTTTTCGCCGGATTCGAAGTTCACTTCAAAGTCACGGATAACCGCGCCATTATACTAGATATCAATAAATTACAACCATAAAGAAGGATGGAAGAAAAGAAATACCCCAGCCTGTCGGAAAATGTCAATGAGGAAGGCAAATGGAAAATCGTCAAAAGCGAATACCTCAGCCACGAACCTTGGATGACCGCCCGCAAAGATTGTGTGGAACTGCCCGACGGACGTCGCAATCCGGCTTTCTATGTGCTGGAGTATGCCGACTGGGTGAATGTGATTGCCCTGACCGAAGACGGCCGGATGGTCATGGAACGCCAATATCGGCACGGATTGGGGCTGACCTGCTACGAAATGCCTTGCGGTGTGATAGAAAAAGGAGAAAGGCCGCTCGAGGCGGCCAAACGCGAACTCCAGGAAGAAACCGGTTTCGGCGATGGAGACTGGAGTCTTTTTATGGTCCTTTCCCCCAATCCGAGCTGCAACACCAATATGGTCTACACCTACCTGGCCAAAGGAGTGAAAAAGGTGTCCGGACAGCAGTTCGATGCCAACGAAGACCTCAGCGTCCACATCCTTTCCAAAGAGAAAGTGTTCCAGTTGCTGAAAAACAACGAAATATACCAAGCTCTGATGGCCGCACCTCTCTGGCGGTATTTCTCCGAAGAGCCGATACCGCCAGAAAAGTAGCCGTCATTCAAACGTATAGGCATTCTCCAAGAATGGAGCAGCCGTATCTTTCGCAGAGAGATTCAGTTCACATCCGGGATCGGGCCAGGAAATGCCTACCGTCGGATCGGCGAAATTCAGAGAACCTTCCTGCTGGGGCGCATAGACGTTGTCCACCTTGTAGGTGAAAACCGCCTCGTCGCTCAGCACCATGAATCCGTGGGCGAATCCGCGCGGAATGAAGAACTGGCGCTTGTTTTCGCCGCTCAGTTCGACAGCGACATACTGACAGAAAGTCGGCGACGAACGGCGAAGGTCCACTGCCACATCCAGAACGGTGCCACTGAGCACGCGAACCAGTTTGGCTTGGGAGTACTCGCCTTTCTGAAAATGCAGACCGCGCAGGACACCCCGTGAGGACTTGGATTCGTTGTCCTGCACGAAGGTGACCTTGCCGATATGGGCATCAAATGTTTCCTGGCGGAAGGTTTCCATAAAATAACCTCGGGCGTCGGCGAACACCTTGGGTTCCAGAACCCAGACACCTGGAATGGACTGTTCGATGTATTCCATTACTTTTTAACCAGAGAAATGATGTACTGACCGTAGGCCGTCTTTCCCAACTTCTCGCCCAAAGCCAGCAGTTGGGCGTCGTCGATCCATGACTGACGCCAGGCGATTTCTTCGATGCAGGACACGTAGAAACCCTGACGGTTCTGGATGGTAGCCACGAAATTGGAGGCTTCCAGCAGACTGTCGCAGTTGCCCGTATCCAACCATGCAAAACCGCGGCCGAAAAGCTGGACCTTGAGTTTGCCCTCCGAAAGATACACCTTGTTGAGGTCGGTGATCTCGTATTCGCCACGGGCCGAAGGTTTCAGTTCGGCTGCCTTGCGGCAGACGTCGGCGTCATAAAAATACAGGCCGGGAACCGCGTAGTTGGACTTGGGGACGGCAGGCTTTTCCTCCAAAGAGATGACATTGCCCTTTTCGTCGAATTCAACCACACCGTAGGCGCGGGGATCCTTGACATAATAGCCGAAGATACAGGCGCCGTCCTTAGTGGCGGCCGCCCGTTTCAGCATAGCCGAAAAGCCCTGACCATAGAACAGATTGTCGCCCAAAATCAGGCAGCCAGGCTCTCCGTTCAGAAATTCCGCGCCCAACACGAAAGCCTGGGCCAGTCCGTTGGGCTTCTCCTGTACCTTGTACTCGAAGTGCATACCCAGATTTTCCCCTGTACCCAACAACTCGCGGAACATCGGCAGATCGCGAGGAGTGGAGATGACCAGAATCTCACGGATTCCGGCCAGCATGAGGGTCGACAGCGGATAATAAATCATCGGCTTGTCGTACACAGGCATGATTTGCTTGGAGATGGCCTTGGACAAGGGATACAGGCGTGTGGCACTTCCACCGGCCAGAATGATACCTTTCATAAGAGACGATTATTCTACAACAGGAGCAACCTCGGCAGCGGCTTCGGCGGCAGCTTCAACGGTAGAGGCGTCGACAGCGGCGGCTGCGCCGTGGGAAAGGCCGAGGAACTCGAGATTGTTGGTGAAGTAAAGGATAGCGAAGACAATGCCGAGCACCACAAGGATTATCAGGACGATGGCCCAGACCGGCATTTTCTTCTTGGCCTTGGGATCGACCAGCTGAAGAGCCGGGAAAGCGGCCAGCTGAGTCAGCGTGGCACCAAAGGTGATGTTCACATAAGACTTGGCGTTGATGGCCCAACCGTTGGCATTGAGTACGGGAGCGATGTTGCGCTTGCGCAGTTTGGTCCAAGCGATGAACATCGACGGACCCGAAATGCAGACGATGATGGCCAAAATGATGAGCGGCAGGTTGTACCAATGCTCGGTGATACCCGTGGCCAAACTGACCAGAGCGCTGGCAATCATGCCGAGAGCCATGCCTATGGCAGCAAAGATACCGGCGAACTTGGCGATGTCGAAGGGCGCTTTCTTTTCTCCCCCCTGAGCACCGATGGAATCGGCCGAACCGATCAGATTGCCGGTGGCGGCGTTTTCCTTGTCGCTGGCCGACTTGTTGATCTTTTCAGTAATCCAGCGGCCCAGTTTCTTGTAGGGGCTCCAGAAAGCCTGACGGATGGAAACGGGGTTGTCGATGATCTTCGTGACGACAGCGTCCCAGTCGCAACCTTCACGGTCGTAGAAGACGGCGTTCTGTCCCACCCTCAGGTTGTCCACATCGCCGTCGGTCAGGACAGCGGCGATGGTCATCGTTTGTCCCTTGGTCTTGGAGACGCAATCGCAATAGAGGATGTACATACCGCTCTGGCCGGCCATGTCGCCATGCTTGCCCATATCGCTCACGCGGATGCAGAGATCGCAGCTTCGCTGGTCGATGTAGAGGCGTCCCACCTGGAAGACGGCCTTGACCGATTCGTCTGCGGAGTAGAAATCGGTGAAAGACACGTAGTTGTTCAAGAACGGACGGAAGAAACGGCAGAAATGGAGCAGTTTGTCGAGCACGCCGATGCGCTCGGCCTCAGGCTGGAAGCTCTTGTCCTCCTCGATGAGGGCCAGCAGTTCGGCCTTGCATTCGTTGGACTGCAGTTCCTTGACGGCATCCAGACCCAGACCTTCGACGGAGGCACCGGCTTTGGCACCTGTCCAGGCTTGATAAGCGGCAAATTTTCCGTCAAGCGAATTCCACTGTTCTTGGGTCAGTTTTTCAACATTGGGAAATTCCACATCGAACATAAGCGACTTGAGATTGGCGAAAGCGGCTTCCCATGCAGGGTTGACGGAGCCGTTCAGAGGCAGTTCTCCCTCTTTGTTGACACGTGCCAGCGGGCAGGCGGCGATTTCATCGCTGGCGGCAGAAATGACACTTCCGCTGACGGCAGCCAGACGGGCAGCCGACATGTCCAACGTAGCGGTGGCATCTTCATCGAAAGCAACAAGTTTGCAACGCATGAAGAAATCGTCGATTTTGTCTTTCAGCAACTGATAGGCGGCCAGGGCGGCAGCCGTGTTGTCACCGTAAGGATATATGGCAGCCTTGTCTGCCTCACCGGCGGCACACCAGGCGACATAATCGTTGCAGGCGGCATAGAAGGCATCGAGCGATGCGGCATCGACACCGTCGGCACCGCTGCGGTCGGCCACAGCACCTACCGATTTGATGCAGGCTTCGATGGCAGCCTTCTGCTTGTCGTTGGCGGCTGCTTCAAGGGTGATGACACCATCGCCGTTGTATTTGGTCTTGTAGAAACTCTCAAGTCCGGCAGCGCACTCTTCGAGCGAAACGGAATCTTTTTCCAAACCTTCGGTGGACAGCACGCGAAGAGCGGTCTCTTTGATGGTCTGGGCTTCCGGATCCTCACTTAAGGCTGAAAGCGGAAGAACACCGTTGGCGGCAAGAAGAACGTCCGGATTGCTGAGGACCTTGCCCAACCAGGTTGAGGCGGCCATCACTTCTTCGACGCGGATTTTGCCGTCGGCGTCGGTGTCAAGCAGGTCAAGAGTCTTCTGATCGAATTCCAGACCGTTGACGGGACAACTGAGGACGGTCCACATTTTTCGGTCCAACTGGCTAAGATTGACCAAGTCGCTACCGGTTTCGAGACTGATGCGGGTGAATCCTCCGAGATTAGAGAATTTCCAGGGGTAATTGTTTTTTGTTTCCATAATTGAATTTGGTTGATCTTGTTATTTAGAATTGTTTGAGTTCTCTATACAATTGCTGGACAGGCAGGCCCATCACGTTGAAGTAGGAGCCGGACAGGTCGCACACGCCGATGTGACCGATCCACTCCTGGACCCCGTAGGCGCCAGCCTTGTCGAGCGGATGGCAATGACGGACATACCAATCAATTTCCGCCTCGTCTAGCGGAGCGAAGGTGACGGCCGAATCCGCCACAAAAGATTTGGTGCGGTCGCTCGTCATCAGACAGACTCCCGTGTAGACATGGTGCTGACGTCCGGACAGTTCCCGGAGCATCCGACAGGCATCTTCTTCATTCTCAGGCTTTCCGTAGACTTTTCCGTCCAAGCAGACGATCGTGTCGGCTGTGATGACCAATTCGTCCGGCCGCATTTCGGCACGGCATGATTCGGCTTTCGACAGAGCGATATGACGGGCTATTTCGGAGCCCTGCAAGCCGGCCGGATAACTTTCGTCACAGTTGCGGGGAACCCGCACAGTGAAATCCAGACCGAGGCCTGAGAGCAGCTCCCGTCTGCGAGGCGAATTGGAAGCCAGCACGATGCGATATGACGAAAGATTGTCGAGCATAGTTTACCAAATGAAGGAATCGGGGCCATCCATCCAATGTCCCTGCACTTTGAGAATCTGTTCAAGCAGGTCGCGGCCGCAACCCTGACCTCCTTTGAACGGAGAGATATAGACGGAAATGGCCTTGATTTCGGGGGAGGCATCGGCCGGGCAACAAGGCAGACCGACACGGGCCATCACCGGATAGTCGGGCAGATCGTCGCCCATATAGGCCACTTCTTCCGGTTGGAATCCGGTCTTCTCGAGAAAATCTTCGAAAGACTTGACTTTGTCGAAAGCGGCCATGTATATGTATGGGAGCCCCGCATATTCGAAACGGCGTCGGACGGAAGCCGTGTTGCCACCGGTCATGACGGCGACCGGGAAACCCGTCTTGCATGCCAGATGCAAGGCATATCCGTCTTTGATGTTCACCGTTCTGACCGGCATGCCGTCCTCTCCCAAGGGAACACAATTGGAAGACAGCACTCCGTCCACATCGAAGATGACGGCCTTTATGCGGGTAAGATCGTAGGGAATGGTGCTCATTGCTGTTGACGGTGAATCGTCTCGGTCATAAGTTCGTAGACAGTCTTCAGTTGTGCGGCGTCCTCCACAGTGCAGTGCCCGTCAAGCCACTGGATATGCTTGCCGATAATGCGGCGGTCCTGACGGATGGCGGGACCGGTCTGCGCCAGACGGGGCGATGCCTCGTGCACCTTGCGGGCCGTTTCATCAATGAGCGGCAGCAGCAGACTGAAATCCAAATCCTTTTCAGAGAGAATGTCGGCAGCCTGAGCATACAGGCTGTTGGTGAAATTGTTGGCGAATACGGCGGCCAGATGCAGACAGGCTCTGGCATCGGAATCCATAGGCACAGGGCGGCAGTTGAGCCTTCCGGCCAAATCTTCCAAAACGGGCATGTCATCGGGCCGGGCCGTTTCCAGACAGGCGGGCACACCCTTCAAGGGCACCGGATGCCGGCGGCTGAACGTCTGAAGCGGATAGAAGACGCCTGCGCGCGGAGTGAACTGCTTGAAGACATCCAAGGGCAAACTGCCCGACGTATGCACCCAAAGGCCGTTTCCAAAAGAAGGGATCCGAGCCAGGACATCGGCCAGGACATCATCTTTCAACGAGCAGACATAAAGGTCGGCATCGTCCCGGATTTCAGCCAAATCGGTTGTGAACGGACATTTCAGACTTTCCGACAACATCGCGGCCGAATCCAGGCTACGGCTGTATATCTGCAGCAACTCGAGCCCTGCCCTTTGAAAAGCCAGCGCCAGCGAAGTGGCCACATTGCCGGCTCCCAGAAGAACGATTGTCGGAGAATTCACCATCTTACTCTTTAACGGGAAGTTGTTCGGGTTGGAAAGTTTCAGCGTGGAGTTTGTTCCACTGCAGACGGGAATCGTCAAAGGGTTTCTTGATTTCTCCCTTCTCGCCTATGGCGATCATACAGAGCACGCCATACTGTTCGGGCAGGCCCAGAAGGCCGCGCACATAGGCTTCGCAAGAGGTGCCGTCGGCCGTCTGACGAAGGCGCAGCTGCACCCAGCAGCTTCCCAGACCCATCTCTTCGACTTTCAACTGCAAATAGGCTGCGGCGATGGAGGCGTCCTCCACCCAGACGTCTGTTTTTTGCGTATCGGCCACGATGACAGCTATCAAGGGAGCTTTGGCGGCGAAAGCGCTGTTGGCAGCCCGACTTTGGCCGAGCTTTTCACGTATTTCGGGATCTTGGACCAGAATGAACTCCCAAGGTGTCGAGCGTTTGGACGAAGGGGCCAGCAGCGGAGCCTCCAGAAGTTCGCGCACGATGTCGGCCTCCAGAGGACTTTCCTTGTATTTTCGGATGCTGCGGCGAAGGTGCAGCAGTTGAAGAAGATTTTCCATTTTACACACTACAATAAGAAGTGCAAATATACGTTTTATTAAGCAGATTGCTTTAAATTTGCGAATAAAAATTAATCGATGGCACGCACTTCCGTCAGTCCCCATTTGCGTCTGTTCAAGCGAAAGGCTCAGGCATTCAAAGTCCTCTGCCTGACCGGCTTGCTGTGGCTGGCGGCTGCGCCGCCAGCCACAGCCGCCGAGACCGTCAGACTGAGCGGTTTCATCATGGATTCCAACAAGCGTGCCTTGGAACTGGCGAATGTCGTCGAAATTAACACTTGGAAAGGCACCAGCAGCGACGAATCCGGCTATTACGAGCTCGAACTGCCCATGCGGGACACGCTCGTGCTGAGGTTCAGCTGCCTGTCCTATCAGACGGCCGTACGCATCATTCCGGTCGACTATCCGAAAATCCAGTACAACATCACCCTTCAGACAGCCTCCCATTCGCTCGAAGACATCAGCGTCAGCGCCCAACGGCATCAGACCGGTTCGATGCAGCGCATCGACGCCTCCGACATACGCCTGCTTCCGGATGCGACCGGCGGCAGCATCGAAGCGCTTTTGGTCACCTTTGCAGGTGTCAGTTCGCAAAACGAGATGAGCACCCAATATTCGGTCCGAGGCGGCAATTATGACGAAAATCTGGTCTATGTCAACGGCACCGAAATCCACCGTCCGCTGCTTATCCGCAGCGGCCAACAGGAAGGATTGAGTTTTGTCAATCCGCAGATGACGCAGTCTGTCGAATTTTCGGCCGGCGGTTTCGACGCCTGCTACGGGGACAAGATGTCGTCGGTCCTCGATATCCGTTACAAAAGGCCCGAATCGTTCGAAGCCTCCGCCAATGTCAGTCTGCTCGGCGCCAACGTCTATGCCGGCACGGCCTCGAAGGACGGACGCTTCTCCCAGATTCACGGACTGCGCTACAAGACCAACGCCTATCTGCTGGGAAGCCTCGAAACCCAAGGCGAATACCGGCCCGCCTACCTCGATTATCAGACCTGTCTCACTTACCGCTTGAATCCGAACAGCGAACTCTCTTTTTTAGGAAACGTTTCGCAAAACGTCTACGCTTTCGTCCCCGAATCACGATCGACTCAGATGGGAACTTTCAATGAAAAGTACGCCTTCAAGGTCTACTTCGACGGACAGGAGAAAGACGTCTTCGAAACCATCTCGGGCGCGCTCAATTTCGAGCACCGTTTCAGCCGTCGGCTGAGCGCCGGCCTGCAGATGTCCTTTTTCCGGACAGCGGAAAACGAAAATTACGACATCACCGGCCAGTACTGGCTCAACGAAACGCCAATCGACAATGGGAAAGAAGACACTGAAAACACGCAGCTGATAGGCATCGGAACCTACCACGAACATGCAAGAAACAATCTGACGGCAAACGTATTCGCACTTTCTCAAAACGGAGATTGGACTCCCGGACAGCACCATCTGAAATGGGGCGTTTCCTGGCAGTTGGAAACCGTCGCAGACAGGATGCGGGAATGGGAAATGCGTGATTCGGCAGGCTATTCCCTGCCCTACCGTCCCGACCAAATCAGTTTCGTCAGCAACCTTTCCTCTCAGACCGACCTCAGGAACAGCCGCTTCACCGCCTACCTTCAGGACACTTGGAAGAGCCGCACTTCCGCCGGTCTGCTCACGCTGACCGGCGGACTGCGCGCCAACTGGTGGAGCTTCAATCGGGAACTGTTGCTGAGCCCGCGCTTTTCAGCCGGCTTCATTCCGGCTTGGGAGAAGGACTTCACCTTCCGTTTGGCCGGCGGTGTCTATTACCAAGCTCCTTTCTACAAGGAAATGCGCGACACCCTACTTGCGAACGGCATCTGTCAGGTCACCCAGAACCGAGACATCGAGGCGCCGAGATCCGTCCAAGTCATTTTCGGCACAGACTATCACTTCAGTTGGGGGGAACGGCCCTTCAAACTGACCGCAGAAGCCTATTACAAAAAACTCGACCGCATCATCCCCTACTCGGTCGACAATGTCCGCATCCGCTACGAAGGCGTCAACAAGGGCTATGGGCACACGGCCGGCTGCGATTTCAAACTTTTCGGCGAATTCGTGCCGGGAACCGATTCCTGGATTTCGCTCTCCCTGATGGACAGCAAGGAAACCATCGACGGCTACACGGTACCGCGGCCGAACGAGCAGCGCTACAACGTTTCGATGTTTTTCCGCGATTACCTGCCGCGCAATCCCAAATACTCCATGGCGCTCAAGCTGATTTGGGCCGACGGACTCTGTTTCGGACCGCCTTCGATGGAAAGACGTTACGCCGTGAACCGGATGAAGGCCTACCGTCGTGTCGACATAGGCCTGTCGCGCCTGATTGTGGGGAGCGAAGATCTTGATGGTTTTTGGGGACAGACCGTCGACAACATCTGGATCAGCCTCGATTGTTTCAATCTGTTCGGAATCAAGAACACCAATTCATACTATTGGGTGACCGACATCGCCAACCGGCAATGGGCCATTCCCAACTATTTGACTGGCAGGCAGTTGAATTTGTCAGTCTCGGTCGATTTCCACTGATCGGTTTTCGAAAAAGTCTATTTTGAAATTCTCTCCGTCAAACACGCCGTAAGAGAATTCGCGCATCCAGTCGCCCAGAATCAGGACGCGGCTTCGGTTGGCCAATTCCATGTCAAGGACGATATGGCGATGTCCGAACACGTAATAATCGGCGGCGTCGGCGCCTCTGGCAGCCACATCCGCCTTGGCATAGCGGATCAGATGCTCCTTGTCCTCGCCCAGATAAGCGGCTTCACCCGATTTCTTGCGTTTTTGGTAGCTGTGGGCCGACCAGGCCTGGCCGAAAGCCATTCCCCAGGAAATGGGCAGCAGATGGGAGAAAAGCCAACGGTTGACACGGGAATGGAAAAAATGGTGCAGAAAACGGGACGCACAACCCGAATCGCACAGGCCGTCGCCATGGGCCAGATGGAAACGGCGGCCCATCCAGCTGATGTCCATCGGCTGTTCGAAAACGACCACGCCCAATTCTTCCTGAACATAGGAATAGAGCCAGGCATCGTGATTGCCTGCGAACCAGTAGACGGGGACACCCGCGTCGGTCAGACTCGACAGAGCGCTGAAAAAGCGGACGAATCCCTTTGGCACAACCCGTTTGTATTCGTACCAGAAATCAATCATGTCTCCCATCAGGCAAAGAGCGCCGCAGTCGTTTCTGATGCTGTCGACAAACCGGCAGAAAAGCTTTTCATTGTCGCGGGTAGAGAATTCGGCCCGAGCGCCGAAATGGGCATCCGTAACGAAATAAATCTTCTTGTTCGTATCCATAGTGCCTGATTCTGAAATGGTTCAAAGCATACCCAACTCCATCTTGGCCTCATCCGACATCATCTCCTTATCCCATTCGGGCTCGAAGACCAGCTGCAGTTCAACTTGAGTGATGCCTTCGATGGATTCCAGTTTCTGTCGGATATCTTCCAAAATGAAATCCGCCATCGGACAGGAAGGCGCCGTCAAGGTCATCTCAACCAGCAGATGCCCCTCGGCGTTCAAGTCGATCTTATAGATGAGACCCAGGTCATACACATTGACCGGGATTTCGGGATCATAGACGGTGCGGAGCATTCTTACGATCTCCTCCTCCGTCTTGAGAAAGGTATTTTCAGTATCCATTCGTGTCAAAAAGATGGCACAAATATACGAATTATTCCCGACTGTCACATGCCCGCCTGGTCAGCAAAACTGTAATAGGAATTTTCGCAGACGATGAGATGGTCGACTAGCTTCATCCCAAGCGATTTGGAGGCATTCATCAGATTGTGCGTCAGCTGCTTGTCCGACTGGCTCGGCTGTGCCGACCCTGAAGGATGGTTGTGGCAGACCACCAGCGAGGTGGCCAGATTCTCAATCGCCAATTTCAAGATGATCCGCGGATCGGCCAAGGTTTCGCTCACCCCGCCGATGCTGATGCGGCGGAAGTCGATCAGGCGGTTGGAGGCATTGAGAAACAGCGCCCAGCATTCTTCATGCGGAAGCCCCCTCAGATGCGGAGCGATGAAATCGTAGACTTGACGGCTGTTCGACAGGACCGGCTTTTCAGGCATATTGGCATTCATCCGCCTCCGGCCCAATTCCAAAGCCGCCAGAATGGAGACGGCTTTGACAGGGCCGATTCCGCAGAACCGGTTGACAAACTGTTTGACAGAAAGCTTTTCAAGGTTCGCAAGGCTGTTGCCGCATCCGGCCAGAATGCGGCGAGAGAGTTCCATCACGTTTTCGCCGTTGCTTCCCGAGCCCAAAATGATGGCCAGAAGTTCGGTGTTGCTCAGAGATGCCGCCCCATTGGCCATCAGCTTTTCACGGGGCATGTCGTCCTTCGACCATTCGCGCATGGTGCAATTCATGTGTTTTTCCAATTTTAAAAAAAATAATGCAAACGACAGGTTGATTCACAGCAAAGATACATCGAATAAACAATATATTTACCCATTCGGAAAAAAAATTTCAGGCTCCATCGGAGGCCGCCCGGAATTCCGGACCTTCGGCGAAGCCTGAAAATACCTTATTTTATGTCGTCGGACTTCAACGTATGCGCTCGACATACGAACCGTCACGGGTGTCGACCTTGATTTTTTCACCGACATTGATGAACAGAGGAACGCGGACGGTGGCACCGGTTTCGACAGTGGCCGGTTTCAGGGTGTTGGTGGCGGTATCGCCGCGAAGACCGGGTTCGGTATAGGTGACCTCAAGAATCACATGTACGGGAACATCCACATACAATACCGTTTCGCTCTCGGCATGGACGACCACTTCACAGTTGTCGCCGTCCTTGAGGAAATCGACGCCGTTGATCTGTTCTTTTTGAACGGTTATCTGCTCGTAGGTCTCGTTATGCATGAAATTGTAGCCCATATCGTCGTGATAAAGGAACTGATAGGGACGGCGTTCGATACGGACTTCGTCGACCTTGACGCCAGAGTTGAAGGTCTTTTCGAGGATGCGGCCCGTCTGGACGTTTTTCAGTTTGGTGCGTACGAAAGCGGCGCCTTTGCCAGGTTTGACATGAAGGAATTCGACGATGAAATAGTAGGCACCATCCAAATCGATGCACATACCGTTTTTGAAATCAGCAGTTGTTGCCATAAAAATATTTGTTTGAATGTTGATATTCTAATAGGTTGCAAATATCGGACAAATCTTCCGAATCTGCAAATGCAAAAAATAATTCGAAATATTTGCGAAAGACAAAAAAAGCCTCTACTTTTGCCGTCCGAAAAAATCGAATAATAATCAAACAACTGAACATATGAAGAGAACATTCCAACCTTCGAACAGAAAAAGAGCCAACAAGCACGGTTTCCGTGCCAGAATGGCTACTCCGAACGGCCGTCGCGTACTGGCCAGCCGCCGTGCTCATGGCAGAAAGAAATTGACCGTATCCGACGAACCCCGTCTGAAAGACTAAACGGTTGTTCTTTCCTCAACAGAATAAAAAAAGTAAAGGCTTCGGTCTTTACTTTTTTTTGTTTTCATATACCCGCACGTTTTTGTACCTTTGGGTGCTCATTCAACCTGTCGTCCAATGAAAAGAATTCTCATACATCTGCTTTGCCTTGTGGGGGTCTGCCTGCTGATTCTGTTCGGCACCATCCTGTTTCTCAACCGGTACACCCGCCACAACCAGGCCATCAGAGTGCCCGACCTCATCGGTCTGGACCTGGATCAGGCAGACCGGACGCTCACTCAGAGCGCCTTGAGATACGAAGTCATCGACTCCATCTTCAACCGGCAGCAGAAGCCCGGTTCGGTACTGGACCAAAGACCTGCCGCCCAATCCAAAGTGAAAATGGGCCGCATCATATACCTCACGCTCAATTCGCATCAGGAAAAAGCCGTCGCCGTTCCCTATGTGAAGGACTACTCCCAGCGGCAGGCTGTCGCCACGCTCGAGGCCACAGGATTCAAAGTCGACAAAATCGTCTACGTCGCCTCCGAATACCGCAACCTGGTGCTGGACGTCAAATTGGGCGACCGCAGCTTGGAATCGGGCACCACACTGCCCATCGGCACCTCACTCACGCTGGTGGTCGGCCAAAGCCGTTCCTACAGCCGCATCCTCATGCCCAATTTCATTGGAATGACTCTTGATTCGGCCTTTATTCTGGCCCACAGTTCGAGCGTGAACATCGGAGAAGTCGTATACGACGAGACACCCACGGAACGGAACGTCAATTCGTATCGCATCTATGAGCAGTCTCCCGCTCCCAACAGCAGCCACGCCATCGGAAAACGGGTCGACATCTGGCTGTCCAAAGAAAACAATGCACAATTCTGAGCATGGAGAACAACGATCTGTTTGACGAAAGCCTCGACCTCGACTTCGGCAGCGAGGTTCAGGATTCCGACGGAAACAGGCTCTACGAACAATGGCATTTCGTAGCCGATCCGGGGCAGACACTTCTCCGCATCGACAAATTTCTGACCGCCCATATAGCCGGCATATCGCGCAACCGCATCCAGGATGCCGCCGAGGCCGGACTCATCATCGTCAACGGGACGGCCGTCAAATCGAACTATCGTGTCAAGCCGGCCGACGACATTCAGGTGATGGTCACCTACCGGCCCAACGATACGGAAGTGCTTCCGGAAGACATTCCGCTGGACATCGTGTACGAAGACAACGACCTGCTGGTCGTCAACAAGCCGGCGGGCATGGTGGTCCATCCGGGACACGGCAATTTTTCCGGCACCCTGGTGAATGCGCTGGTCTGGCATTTCAAAGACAATCCGCAGTTCCCTTCGGACGATCCGCGACCGGGTCTGGTCCACCGCATCGACAAAGACACTTCCGGGCTGCTGGTCGTGGCCAAGAACCCGAAGGCCAAGGCCCATCTGGCCGAGCAGTTTTTCCGCAAGACCACCCAAAGGACCTATCGGGCGCTGGTTTGGGGCCATTTCGACCAGGAAGAAGGCCGCGTGGACATTCCCATAGGACGCAGCCGCAACGACCGTCTGCAGATGACCGTATACCCCGAGGGTGACGAAGGCAGCAAGCCGGCTGTCACCAATTACAGAGTGCTGGAGAATTTCGGTTACGTCACCCTGGTCGAATGCCGGCTCGAAACCGGGCGCACCCATCAGATACGCGTCCACATGAAATATCTCGGGCATCCTCTTTTCAATGACGCCCGCTACGGCGGAAACGAGATTCTGAAGGGAACCAGATTCAACAAATACAGGCAATTCATCGACAACTGTTTCGAGACATGTCCCCGTCAGGCGCTACACGCCAAGACTTTGGGCTTTGTCCATCCCAGTACGGGCGAACAGATGTTTTTCGACAGCGAACTGCCCGCCGATTTTGAACAACTGCTGCAGAAGTGGCGCACATACACCGCTTCGCGCGAAGACATAAATGATCTATGAAGAAAATTGTCATTGTCGCCGGAGGTGATTCCTCCGAATACGAGGTGTCTCTCAGGAGTGCCAAAGGTCTGTACGGATTCATTGACCACAACCGTTATCAAGTGTGGGTCGCCGTCCTTCACGGACAAGACTGGAAAGTCTATCCGGAAGGTCCCGACTCCGAGACTATGGTCAGCATCGACCGCAACGATTTCAGTTTCAGCTGGAAAGGAGAAAAGACCCGTTTCGATTTCGCTTGGATCACCATTCACGGCACTCCCGGCGAAAACGGCATCCTCCAAGGCTATTTCGATTTGATCGGTCTGCCCTACAGCTGCTGCGGCGTGCTGGCGGCAGCCATCACATTCGACAAATACACCTGCAACCATTATCTCAACGGCTTCGGCATCCGCACGGCCAAGTCCGTCCTGCTGCGCAAAAGCGAGGCCATCGACGAAAAAGCTATTCTGGACACCTGCGGGCTTCCCTGTTTCGTCAAGTCGAATGTCGGCGGCAGCAGTTTCGGCACCACCAAAGTGAAAAGTGCGGAGCATTTGCGTGAGGCCATCGAAATCGCTTTCCGCGAAGGACCCAGTGTCATCGTCGAGTCTTTCCTGGACGGAACCGAACTGACCAGCGGCTGCTACAAAACGGCCAAGCGCACCGTCTGCCTGCCGCTGACCGAAGTCGTCACCCAAAACGAATTCTTCGATTACGGAGCCAAATACAACGGAGAAGTGCAGGAAATCACCCCTGCCCGGATTCCCGACGATGTCCGCGACCAAGTGCAGCAAATCACTTCCCGCATTTACGACCTCTTGGGGTGCAAAGGCATCATCCGTGCCGACTACATCATCTGCAAGGACGGCATCAGCCTGCTGGAAGTCAACACCACGCCCGGCATGACCGCCACCAGTTTCATTCCGCAGGAAGTTCGGGCCAACGGCATGACTATGGCGGAAGTGATGGACGAGATTATCTGTGACACACTGGCTTAAGATATGGCAAAGCGCTTTGATGACATACGTTGTTACGGACAGGAAGACTGGGTCGATGTCAGCCGTCGCCTGTGGAATGACCCCGAATTTCTGACGGTTCTGGACAAGAGCCATTTTCCCCTGACTGCCGCTCAGATGAGGGACTGCGCCCTGTCTTTGGGCAATTTGGAGCGTTTCCACGAGAAAATGGTCCATCCCCTCCTTTCCATCCTGCGCGACCGCGTCTGCCAAAGTCTCGAAAGCGAAGGTCTGGACCGTCTGGAGCCCGGCAAAGGGCATCTGTTCATCTCCAACCACCGGGATATCATCACCGATTCGGCATTTCTCAATTCGCTTCTCATGGACCGTGACCTGAGGCCCAGTTGTACGGCCATCGGCGACAATCTGCTGATCCGGCCTTGGATAAACGACGCCGTCAGACTGATCAAAAGTTTCATCGTCAAGCGGAATCTGCCCATCAAGGAACAGTTGCTGGCCTCGCACGAACTGTCGGCTTACATTCACGAATGCATCGGGAATGGAGAACCCGTCTGGCTTGCCAATCACGAAGGGCGTTCGAAAGACAGCGATGACCGGACACAAATCAGCATTCTGAAAATGTTAATTCTGGAGGGAGACAGTAACGTTTTGAGCAATCTGCAATCTTTGAATCCGGTTCCCTTGAGTATTTCATACGAGTACGACCCCTGTGACTATCTGAAAGCCCAAGAAATGCAGTTGAAACGCGATTTCGAAGGCTACAGGAAAACACCCGAGGATGACATGCTCAACATGAAAACTGGTTTGTCGGGCTACAAGGGACGTGTGTTCTACCACGCCGACACAGATTTTGGACAACAACTGGCCACTATGGACGCAGACAGACCGAAAAAAGATTTGCTGGAAGCGATTGCCGGACTCATCGACCGGAGCATTCACGCCCACTACCGTCTCTATCCCAACAACTACATAGCCGCGGATATGCTGGACGGACAGCAGGGCGCCGAGCTGAACTACACACCTTCGGACCGGAAGATGTTTGACGACTACATCCAACAGCAATTGCAGAAAGTCGGCATCCCCGAATCGGCTAAAGATGTCTCGTTCCTGCGCACCAAACTGTTGGAAATGTATGCCAACCCGGTGCGGAACAAGCGCAAGTCCAGACAGAATTGATTTCATGAAGCATCTGCCGCTCATATCACTGCTTTTCCTTTGCCTGGCAACGGGCTGCGTTCTCGATCTCAATCAGTTGGGTGATGACCAATATCACCTCGAACTGGGTGTTGCCAGCCTTTCAGACAGCACTGGCGTCACTCTCGTCATGGACAATGGCAACATTCTGATTCCCGATGAGAAAAGTCAGAACATCGCACTGGACAAGGGAAAACGTTACCAGGTCCTCTATCGCATCCAATCACAGCCCCAGCGTGACAGTTCGTACTACTATGCCAGGTTCGAAGAACTGTACGAAGTGCCCGTTCTGACTTGCGCCAACGGAGAGACTTCGCTCGAAAGTCTCAAAGCCAGCGATCCTGTCGATATGGTTTCCTGCTGGCTTGGCGGCGGATTCCTCAACCTTTCGCTCAATTGTCTGGAATGCCAAGCCTATGACGCCACCTTCCAGATGTCGGTCGACGAAAAGAACGACTCGTGCCTGTTCCTGACGCTGGTCCATCACGACCTGTCCCAAAAAGCGGACAGAATGAAGATGAGCGCACTTCTCTCCTTCCTGCCCGAATCCGGCATCAAGTTCACAGACTACCGGATCATTCACCTCAAGTGGCTCTCAGAAACAGAAGAGCCCCAGCAGTTGGACATCCAACTCTGAGGCTCTTGTCAGCTTTCACCAGATCTTATTTCAAGCAGTCGATCGTATCGGAAGCGATCATCCACTCCTCGTCAGTCGGGACCACCATCACGGTCACTTTCGAATCGGGCGTTGAAATGATGGCTTCATCTCCGTGTATGGTCTCATTCTTGGCCGCGTCAAACTTCAGACCCAAATAATCGAGTCCTTCACAAATGGCGGCACGATTGGGCGACTGGTTTTCTCCGACACCGCCCGTAAACACCAGAATGTCGACACCGTTCAAGGCGGCGGCGTAAGCGCCGATATATTTCTTGATGCGGTAATTGTAGAGGTCGAAAGTCATCCGGCAACGCGGATCGCTGTCCTTTTCGGCCGTCAAGTCGCGCATATCGCTTTTTCCGGAAAGGCCGAGCATACCGCTTTTCTTATTGAGTATCGTGCTGATGGCCTTGGTGTCGAGTTTTTCCTTATCCATCAGATAGGTGACGGCACCTGCGTCAATGTCGCCGGAACGGGTGCCCATGACCAAACCTTCCAGAGGGGTCAGGCCCATCGTCGTATCGATGCACTTGCCGTTGAGCACCGCCGCGATGGAACCGCCATTGCCGATATGGGCCGTTATGATGCGCTGTTTGCTGTAGTCGACGCCCAAAATGTCGCAAGCGCGTTTGGAGACATAGCGGTGGCTGGTTCCGTGGAAACCGTAACGGCGTACGCCATATTTCTCATAATATTCATAAGGAATGGCGTACATATAGGCCATGGAAGGCATCGTCTGATGGAAAGCCGTATCGAATACAGCCACCTGCGGCATCTTCGGAGCGATATTGGAGACAGCTCTGATACCCAACAAATTGGCGGGATTATGCAAAGGAGCCAGATCGGAGCATTCGACAATCTGTTCAATGACCTTGTCTGTAATCAGGACACTGGCATTGAACTTTTCGCCGCCGTGGACCACCCGATGACCGACGGCGTCAATTTCGTCCATCGAAGAGATGACGGCATACTGACCTTTGGTCAACAAGTTGAAAATGAATTCAATGCCCTCGGTATGGGCAGGAAAGTCCTCCTCGATGGTGACTTTTTCGCCTGAAGGCAGTTTGATTTTGATAAAGGAGTCCGGAAGACCGATTTTTTCGATGCCGCCCTGCGCCATAACGCTGTTGGCATCCATATCGAACAGTTTGTATTTGATGGAAGAACTGCCGCAGTTAAGAACCAGAATTTTCATTTTTTGAGACCGATAGCTTGGTTGGAAGTAATGATGATCATCTTGTAGACATCGTCTACGGAACAGCCTCTCGACAAGTCATTGACCGGAGCGGCGATACCCTGAAGGATAGGACCGACAGCCTCCTGGTTGCCCAGACGCTGAACGAGTTTGTAAGCGATGTTGCCCGCTTCGAGCGAGGGGAACACCAGCACGTCGGCATGGCCGGCCACCTGGCTGCCGGGAGCCTTCTGTGCGCCTACCGAAGGAACCAGAGCCGCATCGGCCTGAAGTTCGCCGTCAATAGAGAGGTCGGGAGCCATTTCCTTGGCCAGACGGGTGGCTTCGACCACCTTGTCGACCATTTCGTGTTTGGCACTGCCCTTGGTCGAGAAGCTCAACATGGCCACGTGAGGTTCATAACCGCCCAAGTTGCGGGCCGTCTGTGCGGCCGAAACGGCAATCTGAGCCAGTTCGGAAGCTGTGGGATTGGGTGTGACGGCGCAGTCTGCAAACACGAGCAGACCGTCATAACCGTACCGGTGGTCCTGGACAAACATCAGGAAAGCGCCTGAAACCACAGAAATGCCCGGCTGGGTCTTGATGAGCTGAAGCGCCGGACGGAGCACGTTGCCGGTCGAATTGCGGGCACCCGCCACTTCACCGTCGGCATCGCCGGCCTTGATCATCAGACAGGCCAGATAGAGAGGATCTTCCACCTTCTTGGCCGCCTCTTCAAGAGTCATGCCCTTGTTCTTGCGAAGTTCAAAAAGAAGCTGAGCATAGTCCTGTTTCTTGGCGTGGCAAGTCGGATCGATGATGGTGGCCTTACAGATGTTTTCCAGCTGATTCTCAGCAGCCAGAGCCTTGATATGGTTCGGATCGCCAATCAGAATGATTTCCGCAATCTTTTCCGCCAAAATCTGGTTGGCAGCCTTCAAGGTGCGGATTTCGTCTCCTTCGGGAAGCACCACGCGCTGAGGAAGCGCCTGGGCCCGGTTACGCATTTGATCAAATAAATTCATATTGTCTAAAAGATTATTGGTTGTTTCCTTTGTTCTTGCGAGTTCTCGGTTTGCGGCGGGCTCCGTTGATTCGGGTAACCGACTTCGTCGAATGGAAGCCGTAGCCGTTGATATATTCGTCAATCAGAATATGTTCCAAATCCTGACTGTTGAGGTTTCCCTTCAGTTGGCCGTGGCTGGCCATGGCAATCTGGCCGGTCTCTTCGGAAACCACGATGGCGATGGCGTCCGTCGCCTGAGCGATGCCCAGGGCCGAACGGTGGCGAAGGCCGTAGGAAGCCGGGATATCCGTACTGGAAGACACAGGGAGAATGCAGGCGGCCGCCTCCACTTTTCCGTTGACGACAATGACCGCGCCGTCATGTAAGGGCGAATTCTTGAAGAAGATGTTTTCCAGCAGACGGGAGCTCAACACGCCGTCGATGCGTTCGCCCGTCGAAGCGTATTCCGACAGACTGTGCTGTCTTTCAAGCACGATGAGCGCGCCCACCTGCTCTTCGGCCATGTGACGGCAGGCCAACACCAGTTGCGAGATGAATGTCTGGGAAATCTGTTCTTTCTTGTCGTTGGAGAAGAAACGTTCGAACTGATGCCACTGTTTTCGGGATCCCAGCATCACCAGGAAATGACGGATTTCGTTTTGGAACAGCACGATAAGTGCAATGGCGCCCACATTGACGATCTTGTCGAGAATGCTGCCGAACAGACGCAATTTCAAGACATAAGTCACGAGCAGCCAAATGCCGAGAAAGAGCAGGACACCCAGGAAGATATTCATTGCGCCTGAATTCTTCATCAGTTTGTAGGTGGCATACAGGAGAATCGCCACCAGAAAAATATCCAAAATGTTCAGCAGTGTGGTCAGTATCATTGTATTCGGCGTTTGTTATAGGTCTGATGGATTTTGAGACATTGGGCGGCCTCGGCCACATCGTGGACACGCAGGACGGAAGCTCCCCCCTGAAGCGCCAGCATATGGACGGCGGTCGTACCGTTGAGCGCTTCCGCTGGAGAAATATCCAGCAGTTTGTATATCATCGATTTGCGCGAGACGCCAACCAGAATGGGCGCTTGGAGCGCCTGAAAATCGGACAGTCGGGCCAAAAGATCGTAATTATCTTCCAAAGTCTTTCCGAAGCCGAAACCCGGATCGACCAAAATGTCCGCCACATTCTTTTCGCGAAGCCGGTCCATACGGACGGAAAACCAGCGGATGAGATCTTCCACCGAAGTCATGGGTTTAGAAGCAGTCAGGACATAAGGCAGACGGTATTCGCCGACAATCTCATCCATCTCGGGACAGCCGCCTGAGACGTCGTTGATGATGGAGATGGCGTAGTCGCGGGCGGCACGGCGGGCCACTTCGGGCTGGAAGGTGTCCACCGAAAGGGGAATGTCGGGGTAACGGGAACGGATGAGCGACAGAGCTGGTTCCAGGCGCTTCCACTCTTCTTCGGCGGAAAGCGCTTCCGCGCCGGGTCTGGTCGAACAGGCGCCCAAGTCGATGATGTCAGCGCCCTGCTCCAATTGGAAGCCCACTCTTTCCAAAGCCTGCCCGGGTGCGGCGCAACGGCTGTCACCATAAAAGGAATCGGGCGTCAGATTGACGATGCCCATCAGCCGAGGACTGGAAAAATCCATCGGCATCCCGTTGATTGACAAGCTATATGGCCTTGATTCCAAATACATGACCGAATTCTCTGTTATGGCTTCAAATGTAAGAAAAAAGCCGTATCTTCGCAAACCTTCACCCTATAAAATAAAGATGGAAATTCAGGACCTCTATAAAATCTTCCTTCAGCACCCCTGCGTCACGACAGACAGCCGGAACTGTCCGGAAGGATCGATTTTCATCGCCCTCAAAGGCGAAAGTTTCGACGGCAACCGATTTGCGGCCCAAGCCTTGGAAAAAGGATGCGCATACGCCTTTGTCGACGACCCGGAATTTGTCGGGAGCGACAGCCGCATCATTCTGGTAGACAACGGACTGAAATGTTTGCAGCAACTGGCGGGACATCATCGGCGCCAACTGGCCCGCATCCCCGTCATAGGCATCACGGGCACCAACGGCAAGACCAGCACCAAGGAACTGATCGCCAATGTGCTGATGCAAGAAAAGAAAGTGCTGTACACTCAAGGCAACCTGAACAACCACATCGGCGTGCCGCTCACGCTGCTGCAATTGAACGGTGACCACGACGTGGCCATCATCGAAATGGGCGCCAACCATCCCGGCGAAATCAAGACGCTGGTCAACATCGCCCAGCCCGATTACGGGCTCATCACCAATGTCGGCAAGGCCCACCTGGCAGGATTCGGCTCTTTCGAAGGAGTCATCCGCACCAAAGGCGAACTCTACGATTATCTGCGCGAACATCAGGGAACGGCCTTCATCAACCGGGCCAACTCCAACTTGACCAAGATTGCCAAAGGTTTGAAACTCATCGCCTACGACGGAAAGTCAGCCTCTTGCGACACCTGCACGCACGACGACACCTGCCCGGAAGCCGAGGTTTGGGGCGAATGCGTGAGTTGCTCGCCCTTTCTGGAGCTGCGCTGGCACTGCGGAGAGGAAAGCCACTGCGTAAAGACACGTCTGATAGGTTCCTACAATTTGGAAAACGTCCTGGCAGCCGTTTGCGTGGGAAAGACCTTCGGAATCGACAGCGAAGCCATCTGCAGGGCCATCGAATCCTACCGGCCGTCCAACAACCGTTCCCAGTGCGTGAACACCGGCGACAACACACTGATCATCGACGCATACAACGCCAATCCCACCAGCATGAACGCCGCACTCGACAATTTTCTTCCGATGCAGTGTGACGGTCCGAAAGCGCTGATACTTGGCGGCATGCGCGAATTGGGCGACTACAGCCGCGCCGAACATCGGCGCATTCTGGAACGCATAGCGGCAAGCGGTGTCCGGCTGGCGCTTCTGGTCGGACCTGAATTTCAGGCAGATGCCCAAGAAGTGCTCAGTTCCGACAAGGGCCTCCTCTTCGAATGCTTCGACGACTCTTCGGCTTGCCGGAAGTATTTGGAAACCCACCCGCTGAAAGCGTACACTGTCCTATTGAAAGGTTCCCACTCCAACCGGCTCGACCTGCTGACAGACTTGTTCTGAACTATAGGTAAGGCCTCAGCCGCCTCAAGTCGTCGGGCGAAAACTCTTCCAGAAACTGCAGGTCAGACGCCTCCAGTCCGTTCGGACGTGCGCGCCTGAGACTGGCGACAGCTTTGGCCTGATAAAAACTCAGGTACGGATGAGACATCAGTTGCTCGACCGATGCCGCATTCAAATCGATGTGCCGGATCAGACTGCTGTCCACAAAGGCCAGTTCCTTCAGCACCGACAGATTCTCCACCCTGATACCGTTTATTTCGTCCAACTGTTCCAGATGGCTGAATCCGCCCAGACGTTCCCGATAGCTCAATATCTTTTCGGCCGTATAGACACCTATGCCTGGCAGACGGACCAATTGCGAGGTGTCGGCCGCATTCAGGTCCAAAGGTTCATAGGTTTTCGGAAGCGGAGGATTATTGGCGCGTTCATGCGGCAGGCTGTCACGTGAGCGGGAGGGCTTCTCCTGCCGATACGGCTTCGGCTGCGACGGCTTGTCCTCCCTTTTCTGAGACAATGAAGCCCTCGCAGGTTCCGTTTGTCCGCGTTCTGAAGCCTTCCAATCGGCAGAAGGTTTGCGGGCCTCGGCAACGGCCGGTTTCCAGACTGGCTTCTCCACCGGTTCGGGCAATTGCGACGCCAGTTCTCCGATGGGCTGATGGCGCCGAGACAAAGCAAATCCGCACCAGCGGAATGACAGAATGCACAACAAAAGTAAAATCATGGAAATGTGTTCTCCTCGGTTCATGGTATTTGGAATCTGACAAACGAAAAGTCGGAGGCAAATATATGGAATTCTTTTGAAGTTAACACAAAATTAAAAAATAATTTTTCCAATTGAAAGGCTGCGGATTTGGGAAATCGGGCCGATTGTCCTACCTTCGTAGCTGGATAAAATAGGATATAGCACGATATGCTGAGCAAACTTCCCCGTTTCACACTGACCGCATGTTGCCTGTTGGCCATTCTCTGCGCCTGCCTGATCGACTTTTCGGGCATAACGCCTGAGGCGCCTGCCATAGCCGGCCTTGACAAGATGGTCCACGGAGCCATGTATTTTGTCCTGGCAGCTGTGTTCATCTGGGAATTCCGAGGACGCAGCGCCCGACTTTTCGACCGTACCGACAAAATGATGTTCCTGTTTTGGACGGTCTTCATCGGAAGCGCCCTTTTCGGACTTGCCGTCGAAGAACTTCAGGGGCTCACCACCTATCGCAGCAAGGAAGGCGCCGACCTGAGTGCCGACATTTTCGGTGCTCTGGCCGCCTACTTCATCTATTATCTGATCAGTCTCACACGCATCAACAGGAATTCCGAACAATGAAAAAAATCATCCTTTCCTTATCTGTCAGCCTGCTGGCCCTGGTACAGGTTCAGGCGGCCGACATCCACGTCAGTCTCAAGGGAAACGACCTCTCCGACGGGCAGAGTTCCCCCAAAGCGAGCCTCCAGTCCGCCCTGCGCGAGGTGCGGGAATGGCGCCGAATCAACAGCCTACCTGAGGGAGAAAAGAAAGATTTGGGCGAATCCGTCCGCATCATTCTGGAAGAAGGCACCTATTTCATGGAAGAGCCTCTGCTCATCAGACCTGAAGATTCCGGTACGGAAGACTGCCCCACCCTCATCTGTGCCGCCGAAGGGGCCCAGGTGGTTTTGAGCGGCGGCATCAGAGTGGAAGGATGGAAAAAACTCTCCAAAGCGCCCTCATCGGCTCTGAACGTCCAGGCGTCCAAGGTCTGGGTGGCCGAACTTCCTCGCGTCGCTGGAAGACCTGTCGAACCCAGGCAACTTTATGTGAACGGACAGAAAGCCTTGAAAGCCTGTGACGTCGAAGACAGCCATTCATTGGACAAAGTGCTGTCGGTCGACAGGGAAGGTCGGAGCATCACCGTCGCCGGCCAGTTCAAGGCGTACGAAGGAGACAGACCCGAACTTTTCGTTCACCAGATGTGGGAAACCGCTCTGCTGCGCATCAAGGACATGAAAGTCAAAGACCATCAGACGACTCTGTGGTTTGAATCGCCGGAAAGCCGGCTGGAATTCGAACACCCATGGCCCCCGATCGTCATTTCCGAACAGGGCAATTCCCCTTATCGCATCAGCGGCATGCTCTGTCTGCTGGACAAGCCGGGCGAATGGTATGCCGATTATGACAGAGACCTTATATATTATATTCCCAGAGAGGGCGAAAACATGAAGAAGGCCGAGGTGTTCGTTCCTTGGCTGGAAACGCTCGTCCGCGTGGAAGGCAGTCTGGACAGTCCGGTCCATCACATCGGATTCGCAGGGATCACCTTCAGTCACAGCGCTTGGAACCGGCCTTCGGAGATGGGTTATGTGCCACTTCAAGCCGGCATGTACCTGCTGGACGCCTACAAACTGCTGAAAGAAGGCACCCCCGCCAAGGCTCAGTTGGAAAACCAAGCCTGGATAGGACGTCAGCCGGCGTCGGTCTGTCTGCGCGGCGTACAGAACACTTTCTTCGAAAACTGTTCTTTCGAGCATCTCGGCGCAGCCGGTTTGGACTACATAGAAGGAGCTTTTGAAGACCGGGTGGAAGGGTGCCGGTTCCAGGACATCGCCGGCAGCGCCTTGGTCGCCGGAAAATTTTCCGATCCGGGCATCGAGACCCACCTGGCTTATCAGCCACAGGATCTGCGCGAAGTCTGCAGCGCCATGAGCATCTGCAACAATTACATATACGACTGCGCCAACGAGTATTGGGGCTGTGTCGGCATCATCGCCGGATATGTGCGCGATTTCCGCATCGAGCATAACGAAGTGGCCGAAATGCCCTATAGCGGCATCAGTGTGGGCTGGGGCTGGATAAGAGAGGCCAACTGTATGAAAGACAACCTTATCCGTTTCAACAACGTGCATCATTTCGGCCGTCACAATTACAGCTGCGGCGGCATCTATACGCTCTCCGCCCAAGTGGGGACCCTGATTGAAGGCAACTGGATTCACGACATCTACCACCCCGAATATGTACACGACAAGACTCAAGGCCATTACATCTACCTCGACGAAGCCTCTTCCTGGATGACCATCCGAAACAACTGGTGCACGGAAGCCAAATTCGGGCAGAATCAGCCGGGTCTGAACCTGTGGGAAAACAACGGTCCCCAGGTATCCGAAGATGTCTGTCGCGAAGCCGGACTGGAAAAACAATGGGAATTCATCAGGAAATAAACGATGGGACTGTTCACTAAAGACATCAGAATAGCCTCTCCCCTTTCCGGACAGTGCCTTCCGTTGAAGGATGTCAAGGACGAGGCGTTCAGTCAGGAAATGTTGGGGAAAGGGGTCGCCGTCAAGCCTTCGGAAGGGCTTGTCACCGCTCCGTTCGACGGTGAAGTCTGCGTGTTCTACGAATCCGGACACGCACTTTGTCTGAAAAGCGACAAGGGCATAGAAATGCTCATCCACGTGGGCGTCGACACCGTCCGCATGGAAGGCAAAGGATTTGAACCACAAGTATCGCAGGGGCAGAAAGTGAAAAAAGGAGACATTCTGCTGCGTTTTGACCTTCAGGCCATCGCACAGGCCGGATTCGACGACACCGTACCTGTCATCATCTGCAATTGGAACGACTTCGCCGGCATCACCTGCCAGGAAGAAGGCTGTGTCTCCGCAGGAGACGTTCTCATCAGACTCAAGAAATGAAACGGTTTCAAGGAGAAACGCTCAACCATGGCACGGCGGCAGGTCCCGTTTATCGGATCAGGAAAACCGAACTTGGCCATTGGGACGGATTATGTGCCGACTCTCAGGCCGAATGGGGAAAATATCAGGAGGCTCAGGCTCAGGCAGACCGACTGTTGGATGCCCGCGCGCAGAAAGTGGCGGCGGCAAGCGGCCCTCAAGAAGCCGAGATTTTCGAAGCCCAACGGCTGATGCTTGCCGACCCCGAATGGTCAGACTCCATTTTTCATGCCATCAGCCAAGACCGATGCAGCGCCGTCAAAGCCGTTCTGCAAGCCGGCGATTTTTTCGCAGACATTTTCCAAAATATGGAAGAGAAAATCATGCAGAGCAAGGCAGCCGACATCCGCGACATCGCATCGCTGCTGGTCAACTGTCTGACTCATCAGACGGACAGCCTTCAGATGACTCGAGCGGCCATCGTAGTGGCCAGGACTCTCCTTCCCGGCCAGTTGGCCGAGCTGGGCAAAGCCAATGTGCTCGGACTGGTACTGCAGGAAGGATCCATACATTCCCACATCGCCATTTTGGCAGCCTCGATGGGCATTCCCTGCCTGATTTGCCGCGACAAAACACTCGATGACATCGATTTCGACCTTGATGTCAAGGCCGTTCTGAAAGATGGAGAATTCTTTTGGGATGCCGATGAGACGACCTTTCGGCAAGCGGAAGCGAGCTTGAATGCCACCGTTTCCGTTCCAGACGACATGGCCTGGACGGGCCCCGTACGATTTCGGGGAAAAGAAATACACCTGCTGGCCAATATCGGCCATTTGGAAGAGCTGGAATCGGTCGAACGTTACGGTGCGGAAGGCATCGGTCTGATGCGCAGCGAGTTCCAGTACATCGGGCGTCAAACTTGTCCCAGCGAAGACGAGCTGTTCGAAACTTACCGGGAAATGGCCAGACGGCTGTCACCTCGGCAGGCGGTCATCCGCACTTTGGACATAGGAGCCGACAAACAGGCGCCTTGTTTGGAGCGTTTGCCCGAAAACAATCCGGCCTTGGGCCTGAGAGGAATCCGCTACAGCTTGAAGCATCCCGAACTGTTGCGCTGCCAGCTGAGGGCGGTCTATCGAGCCTCCGCCTACGGGCAGCTGGCCTTGATGTTTCCGCTGATTTCGAAGGTGGAGGAAGTGGAGCAGATCGGGCAGCACATCCGAAGCGTGCAAGACGAACTCCGCTCGGAAAATGTCGGTTTTAAAGAAATTCCACTTGGAATAATGATAGAGACCCCGGCGGCCGCATTGTTGGCGGACGAGCTGGCCATACGGCTGAAAGGCATTCAGACCGGCGGTCAGGCCTTTTTCAGCATAGGCACCAACGATTTGACCCAGTATTGCCTGGCCGTCGACCGGGAAAATCCACAGTTGGACGATTGTTTCGACCATCGGCACCCCGCCCTCTGGAAACTGCTCCAGTTGACCGTTGAAGCGGCCAAACGGCATGGTGTCAAGACCTGTGTCTGCGGAGAAGCCGCTCATGACGAGTCTTTCTGCTGCCGGCTGGCCGAACTGGGCCTTGACAGCCTTTCGGCATCGCCCGCCTGTCTGCCCGCCATCCGACGGGCTCTGTTGAACGAATCTGAACGAAAATGAACACTTTCAAGCACATCATCCAAGACCCGCTGGGAATGCACGCGCGTCCCGCCGGTCTGCTGGCCCGCACGGCCGCCACTTTCCAGTCCGACATTCAATTGACTGCCAAGGGCAAAACCGTCAATGCCAAAAGCATCATGTCCCTTATGATGCTGGGGCTGAAATCGGGCGACGAAATGCAGTTCCAACTGAACGGCACTGACGAAGTGCAGGCCGCTGAAGCCATCCGCGCCATTCTCCCCTAACATTTCCCAACTATGATGAAATTTCTCCAGCGGCTGGGCAAATCGCTGATGCTTCCGGTAGCCTGTCTTCCGGTGGCCGGCATCCTCATCGGCATCGGTTATTGGTTGCTTCCCTCGGGTGAGACCAATTGGCTTAGCGCTTTGGCCCACTATATGATTCAGGCGGGCGGTGCCGTCATCGACAACATTCCCCTTCTGTTCGCCATCGGCATTTCCATCGGAATGTCCTGCGACCGCAACGGTGTTTCGGCCCTGTCGGGCCTCGTCAGTTGGCTGGTGCTCACTTCGCTCCTGTCTCCGACATGTATCGAAATGCTGGGAATGCGTCCCGACGCCGCCTTCGGAAAAACGGCCAACGTTCTGATGGCCATTGTCGCAGGCCTCATCGGATCCTGGTCTTACAACCGTTTCAAAGACACCCGACTGCCCGACGCGCTCGCCTTTTTCAGCGGAAAACGTTCGGTGGCCATTGTCTCGGCCTGCATCAGCTGCCTGGCGGCGCTTCCCCTGCTTTTCATCTGGCCGCTGCTGTTCAACGGTCTGATTTCACTGGGGACGATGATCACGAAGAGCGGAGCTGTCGGAGCCGGCATCTATGGTTTTTTCAACCGTCTGCTGATTCCTTTCGGTCTGCATCACGCACTGAATCAAGTTTTTTGGTTTGACATAGCCGGCATCAACGACCTGCCCGATTTCTGGAGCGGCCAGGGAGAGCTGGGCGTCACCGGCCAGTATATGAGCGGATTTTTCCCGATGATGATGTTCGGCATTCCAGCCGCGGCTTTGGCGATGTACCACACGGCCCTTCCGGGACAGAAGAAAGCCGCGGCCGGAATACTGCTGGCTTCGGCCTTGAGTTCGTTCCTGACAGGCGTCACGGAACCCCTCGAATTTTCCTTTATGTTCCTGGCTCCTGGCCTCTATCTGGTGCACGCGCTGCTGACAGGCATCACCGTAGGCGTGGTCGCCGCTTTGCCGGTGCGCGCCGGTTTCAATTTCAGTGCGGGGCTCACCGACTACCTGCTGTGCCTGAAATCACCGATGGCTTTGAATCCGCTTTATCTGCTGCTCATTGGTCTGGCAGCGGGCGTCGTCTACTATGGTCTGTTCCGCTGGCTGATCGTACGGTTCAATCTCAAGACCATCGGGCGTGAAGAAAAATCAGCAGAAACGGTCGGAGCCAAAGACAAGGCTCCTGCCGACGACTTTGACAGTCAGGCGGAAAAAATCATAGCCGCTTTGGGAGGCAAAGAAAACATCGCCGATTTGGACCACTGCATTTCGCGTCTGCGTCTGGAACTCGTCCAGCCTGAGCTGGTCGACGACACCGCCATCCGCGCCACAGGAGTGGCCGGCATCATTCATCCCGGAGGAAAATCGCTTCAGATTGTGGTCGGTACCAAAGTCCAGTTTCTGGCCGACGCCATGCACCGGCAATGGGATGCCGCTCAGGCCTGATATCGGATGCTCACTTCAGAAGAGCCTTCGACGGTAAGACGGTACTCGCCCTCCCCGATTCGCTCCAGTTTGCCGTCTGAAACACTCGGTTCCATCGAAGAATGGAAGAAGACGAAGGCCTTTCCGGCCGGAATCCGCACACGAATCTCTTCAGTGTCCACAGTCACGCAAACCGGACCGTAAGGTGTCGGCACACGGCCCTTCATCCAGTTCAGGCCACTCAACACGGGACGGATGGAGATTTCCTCGTATCCCGGTTTCAATGGCTTGACACCCAAGAAATAGCGTCCCAGCAGATAGATAGGCGACGCGCCCCAGGCGTGGCAGAGACTCTTTCCGTAGGGCCGGCCATACATTTGAAGATGTTGGGTGCCCGACTCGGAGGGATTGTATTTTTCCCAGAAAGAAGTGGCCCCGCAATCCAGCATGCCTCCCCAATAATCTCTGATTTCCTTCAGCACATGATCCTGCATGCCCATTTCGCAGAGCGCTTCCAATTCATAGAAACGCATATAAGGCGTGGTGATGGCTTCCACTTCGGGGTTGAGCATCACCTCACGACTGATGGCTTGGCAACGCGATTCGTCGGCATATCCAAAAATCATCGCCATCATATTGGGGAATTTGGTCACCATCGGATTGAGTCGGCCGTCTTCAACGTTGTGGAGGTAGGCCTGACGGTTCTCATCCCAGAAAACCTTGTCGGTGCGTTCCCGTACCATTGCGAAAAGCGTTTCGAAGCGTTTGCTGTCCAAGCGGTAGTCTTCTGTCGAGAGGGAGCCCTGCGGCGGATTGGCCAGCGGGTGCTCTGCCAACAGACAGGCGCAGACCTTCATCGTTTCCAGACTTTTGGCGAACAGAATCTGTTCGAAAGACATGATGCCCCGTTTGTGCATGGGGAAATCGACCCAATCCACGAATATCCAGTCATCGGGCTGACCTTCCATCAGACCGGTCACATCGGAAGCCGCATATTTTTCGGAAGCCTGTTCCTTTGCGACCGTACGTTTCAGACAATATTCCATCAACGAGCGCATGCGCGGGTACATTTCCCGGACAAATTCCAAATCACCGGTAAACTGATAATAGTCCAGAATCGACTTGAACCAGTAAAAGGTGTAGTCCATGATGGTGTTCACATGGGCCGTCACCGGATCCTTTCCTCTCAGCTGACGGATGGTGCGCTTCACCGTTTCCGTATCGAAACGCAGATAATAGTTCATCAGATAAGACTGGATGGCGTCACCGCTCCAAGTCCAACGGTCCCGTTTGATGCCGTCCATGAAGAACTCGCGCGTGGTGAGGTCCATCGTATAGGCCGCAACCTGCCAGATTTTGTCGAGTCTGCGGTCACTGCAAGAGAAAGAGCCGCTGGTGGAGGCGTTTTGAGGCAGATACTCGTATTCCATGGAGACCGTACCAACGGAAACGCCGGCAGAGCACTTCACCCGGACAAAATGGAAGGCCTTGCTTTCGGGCAGGACGAAATCGAGACGGCCGTCAGTTCGTGACCGTGTGACTTTATGGCCCAGGTCACAGACGCTGTCGGCCGACACTTTCAGACGATCGAGCGTTTCACAGAAATCGGCATCGACGGATTCCTCGTAACTTTCGCCGTAGAAGATGTCTATGTGACCCGTTCCGGAAATGTTCCCGAGCACCAGATAGCCCATGGTTTCACGGCCGAAATCCCAAACACAGTCTTTCGTCCCCTTGAGGCACTTGCGGGCGACAGGCTTCATCGGCCGGCGTGACAGGGCAAAAGAGGAAGGTCCGGCCTTGGGGGATGCGAATTTCCAGCAAGCGGCCGGCACATAAACGCCAGAACCGTGCGAAACCCCATTCTCGTCAATCCAGATCTTATCTTCATAGGTGGCCAGCCAAGACTCGTCGGTGACAAGCGTTTCTCCGGAAATGTACAGAGCGGGAGGCGTCTGCGGATTGTGCACCTTGATATTGATCTGATGCTTGCCTGCAGGCAGGCGGAAATGCGAAGGCTGTCCGAACTGGAGCTTTCCGTCAAGCATGAAATTGAACTGCCCTTCCACGGATATCCGTATGGTCTCATCCTTTTCCAATTCCACCGTGCGGGAGAATTCGACTGTTGGCCAATGGCTGTCCTGTTTCCAAAAAGGAGGGAAAACGGCACCCCTCTCAGTGCGCCGGTTGTTGAAACGGTTTCCCAACCAGATTTCAAAATCGCCCGGATACCAGATCCACCTGGCCTTATGATTCTTCATACGCTCGAAAATAAAAACGGGTCAGAGACAGATCGCTCCATCTCTGACCCGACAGGATTCATCAATCAATAATTGTCTCCGTAACGTTCTTCGGTAATCTGCTCCAAAGATTTGCCGCGGGTTTTCGGGCAACCGATGACACCGACGACAAGGGAGATCAGCAAAAGGACAATCATGCACCAGGCGGCCAAGGTGAAGCCTTCGCCGTTTTCGCCGTAGATATTGGTGAAAATCAGGCCCCATACAGCCGACAAGCCGCGGACGATGAAGAACATCAGGCCCTGAGCGCCGGCACGGAATTTGGCGGGGAAGAGTTCAGAACCCCAGAGCGCATAGAAAATCTGTACGGAAACACCGCCTTCGAGACCCCAGAGGATGGCGAACGCCCAAAGTCCGAACTGGCCGTTCACACCGATGAACACGATGATGAACCAGGCGCTGAGCGCCAACAGTAGACCGATGACATACAACACCTTATGGCTGACACGGTCAATCAGTTTGGCAGTGACGAAAGTGGTGGCGACAATGATGGCCCACTGGATGAAGTTCATCAGATTGGCCTGCTCGTTGGTGACACCGCCGGCGGTTTCGTAAATATGAGGCTGGAAGAAGCCCATCACGGAAGCCACCAGGTTCCAGGTCAGATAGATACCGGCCAGGAAGGCGACGCCGCGGATGGCCACCTTGTTTTTGAACAGCACGCCGAAGGATTTGATGATGCCGTTGTCTTCGCCTTTCGACTTCGCGCTTTCCTTGCTGTTTTTCCATTCGGAGCTTTCTTCAAGACCGCGCTGCAGGTTCCAGGCGATGAAAGCGACGATGAACAGCGAAAGGAAGACCAGACGCGAGCTGAACACATTGACGGCATTCTCGGCCAGACCGGCTCCGCCGATGGCCTGAGCCAGCCACTCGACCACACCGAAAAGATATCCGCCGGGGGCGAAGAACATGCCCAGCAGCAGGATGATCATCGGTCCGATACCCCAAGACATCTGCGAGATGCAGATGTTGCGTCCGCGGTTCTCGATTTCAGAACTCTCCGAAATGTAAGTCCAGGATGCGGGAACGCCCACACCGACCGAGATGCCAGTCAGCAGGAAGCCTGCCAGCAGCATCGGGAAATTGACCGAACACATGACGAGCAGAACGCCGGCCATATAGACAAGCAGATTGTAGGTGTAGATGAATTTGCGTCCGAACTTGTCGGCGAGCACACCTCCGATGATGGCACCGATAGCGGCACCCAGACAGTTGGCACTGATGAAGTTGAGCCATCCGAGGCTGATTTCGCTCAAGCCCAGATAGTGCTGCCAGAGCGTCAGGCCGCTGGCGCCGGCCACGATGGCGCCGGCATCGAGATAATTGGTGAGAGAGACCGCGATGGTACTCTTCAGACTGTTAGATTTCTTTTCCATTATTGTTTCTTTTATCGATTGAATTGTCCAGAAAGGGGGAAAACACCCGCGACGACCCTGTCCGATAGGATCAATCGGGACCAAAAGTAATCAAATAATTTGGGTTTGAAAGACTGGGAAAGGGATATTTTCTCCGAATTCACCTTATTTATTGATTGTCCTTCCACAAAACTGGCGTCGCAGTTTTTCGCAATCGTCTGTCGGACAAGCGGTGAAATTTCATAAACTGATTTAATTAGTGAAAATTTTGACCAAACCGAAAAGGGATGCTCATTTCCTTCCAAATCTTGTTTAACTTCGCCCCAATAAACAATGTACCCATCCATCATTTTCAGTATGAAAAAATCATTGACATTTCTGCTTCTGTCCTGCCTGATGTTTTTGGGCGTTTCCTGTCAGAAGCCTGTCTCCGTCAGCATTGTCAACGGAAGTCCCGAATCGGCCCGTGCCAGTTTCGGAACAGAAAAACTGACCGCATTCCTCCAGTCGGATCCGAACTACCGGATATCCGCCGAAAACACATCCGATCTGAACGTCTTCATCGGCAACATCGAAGATGAGAACTTCCGCCGGCAGTTGAAGGAAATGGGCTTCGAAGCCAGCCTGTTTTCCGGCAAGGAAGCCTTCCGACTCGTCAAAGAAGACAACGACATCTATGTGATGGGCGCCGATGAAAGCGGAACCCTTTACGGTTGCATGGAACTGATCGAGCGGCTTAAGAAAGGCGAAATGGCCGATCGCTTCGTTTTCGAAGACAAGCCGGAAATGGTGCTGCGCGGCACCTGCATCGGCATGCAGAAGCCTTACTATCTGCCCGGCCGTACCGTCTACGAATATCCCTATACGGAGGAGACTTTCCCTTGGTTCTACGACAAGGAAATGTGGATCAAATATCTGGACATGCTGGTCGAGAACCGCATGAATTCGCTTTATCTCTGGAACGGACACCCCTTCGCCTCGCTGGTGAAACTGCCGGACTACCCCTATGCGGTGGAAGTCAGCGATGAGGATTTCAAGAAAAACGAGGAAATGTTCGGATTCCTGACAGAGGAAGCCAACAAACGCGGCATCTGGGTCATTCAGATGTTCTACAACATCATCGTGTCCAAGCCCTTTGCCGAACATCACCACATTCCCACCCAGAACCGGCACGTGGAGATTTCTCCCCTGCTCTCCGACTACACCCGCAAATCCATTGCCGCCTTCATTGAAAAGTATCCCAATGTGGGTCTGCTGGTCTGCCTGGGTGAAGCCATGAATACGGTGGAAGACGATGTCAACTGGTTCACCAACACCATCATTCCGGGCGTACAGGATGGTCTGAAGGCCCTGGGTAAAGAAGTGGAGCCTCCCATCGTGCTGCGCGCCCACGACACCAATTGCGAAATGGTGATGGACGCTGCTCTGCCGCTCTACCGCAATCTCTACACGATGAACAAATACAACGGCGAATCGCTCTGCACCTATGAGCCGCGCGGTCCCTGGACGGCCACCCATCAGGCATTGAGCGCCCTGGGCAGCGTGCACATTTCCAACGTCCACATTCTGGCCAATCTGGAACCCTTCCGTTACGGTTCGCCCGATTTCATACAGAAGAGCGTCACCGCCATGCACGACGTCCACGGTGCCAACGGCCTTCACCTCTATCCGCAGGCTTCCTATTGGGATTGGCCATACTCGGCCGACCGTCTGAAAAACGGCGAGCGTCTGCTTGAAATGGACCGTGACCGCATCTGGTACGAGACTTGGGGCCGTTACGCTTGGAACTGCCGCCGCGACCGTCCGGAAGAAGTCGTCTATTGGGCCGAAAAACTTGCCGACAAATACGGCTGCAATCTGAACAACGGCAAAAAGATTCTGGAAGCTTACGAACAGACCGGCGAGATTTCCACCAAACTGCTCCGCAAGTTCGGCATCACCGAAGGCAACCGCGAAACTTTCCTGCTGGGCATGTTCATGAGCCAGCTGGTCAACCCCGAACGTTGGACGGTCTATCCCGATTTCGCCAACAGTTGCGGTCCGCTCGGCGAAAAGCTCGAGGTTTGGGCTTATCGCGAATGGAACGGACTGGAGCATGTCGGTGAAACGCCTCCCCAATTGATTGCAGAAACCCGCCAACACGCCCGTCTGGCTTTGGAAGCCATCGAAAGCGTCAGGGGTGTCAGTCTGGAAAAGGACGAATTCAAACGCCTGAAAAACGACGTGCGTTGCTATGAGGCCTTCACGGCCAGCTTCGATGACAAGTTGGAAGCCGCCATGCTGGTTCTCCGTTACAAATATTCGCAGGACATCGACGATCTCAAAAAGGCCTACGAGTGGATGGAAAGCAGCCTCAAGCACTACCGTCGCCTGGTCGACCTGACGCGCGACACCTATTTGTACGCCAACAGCATGCAGACACAGCAGCGACGCATCCCAGCCAGCGGTGCGGGCGCCAAAAATAAGGAATGGTGGGAGCTCCTGCCCCAGTACGAGGCCGAACTCCAGAATTTCGCCGACAATATCGCCTTGCTTGAAATGCCCGACCGAGAAGCCGCCGACATCCAGCCTTTCGAACCGGCCCAAGTGAACCTCATCAGTCCCGACAGCAGTCAGTGGACGGCTTTGGATGAAGGCAGCCGTCTGTTCTACGACATGTTCCAATCCGTCAGACAGATCGCTCCCGAACTGAAAGGACTGAAAGCTCTCAGGACCAATACCCGCATCCAGCGGGATGCCGCCAACATCGTCCAGTTCTCTTGCGAAGAACCCGTCACCCTTTGGGTAGGCTACTACAGGCCCATCAGTCCGAGCAACCGCTATATGAACGCTCCCAGACTGGAAACCGACGCCTCCGCCAACGATTACGGTCAGGCCGACATCAGACTGGCCAATGCCGTCGAGATTCCGGGAATGCCGGCCGTCAACGTCCACAGCTTCCAATTCGCAGCCGGCGAGCACACCATCAACCTCGGTCGTGGAATGTGTCTGGTCCTGGGCTTCTCCAAGCCTCAGCCCGACTTCCAGTCACGCGACGCAGGTCTGCTGGAGGTCTCGGCCATTGACTGGCTGTTCTATTGATTCACAAACAATTGGAAGTCCCGTCCGGCTTCCGATGACGTCATCAGCCGACCGCGAACCGGTCGGCTGATGACGTTTTTTCGACACCGCCGAGATTATCGGCAGTTTTCCGAAATGAAAAGCCATCTTCTTGGACGAAGTCCCTTTAACACTCTTCCAAAGCGCTGAAAATCATCTTTGATTATGTTAAATTCATATTATCTTCACATTAATGTGTTGCAAATGGATTTTCCGTTTCATATATTTGCATCGGATTAATCCTGGTCGAAGCCGAAAAACCAGCACAATCGAGTAGGCAATCATTTTAAAACCAAAAACCATGAAACATTTAGAAATGACCATGAAAGTGGTCGAGGACCGTTCCGCTCCCCTTATGATGACTGAAAAGAATCTTCCCGGCATGTGCTGCTGCACCTGTTGCTGCTCCTGCTGCGTCACCGTCGGCGACGGCAACTCGCCTTCGCCCTCCTCCAACATCGAGCAGGGAGTCGGTGGCGGTGCTGCCAAAATGGAAAAGGCTGCCGTTGCAGGTGAACTTCTGACACACTGTTAAACACCTGAGATTCATAGGATGATGAAAGGAACTGCCTCCCGGGGCAACCCGGGAGGTCAGTTCTGACTCGACACTTCGTCCTTTCCTGTTCGGAAATGACACCACACCAAAGACAAACCATGAACATACATATCGACAACATGGACATCTGGCAAAGCCCGGATGCCCTGTACTGCAAGCACTCCGACGGACAGCTGGTCAAAATCCAGAGCAACGGGAACGAGAAGATCCTGCGGGTCATCAGTCACATCCGGACACACGGAAAATTGGATGATTTCCATGACGACGACATCAGCCGCAGCGACATGAACGAAATTGTCCGCTTTCTGCTTGACAACGGCATTCTGCTGAAAGACAAAGACTCTGCCGACCAAAAGCTGAAAATCGGTTTCTTCGGGAACGAGGAGATTGTGACAGCTCTTGCCGAGCGGCAGAAACTCAAGGGCTACCAGATGGATTTCAAGCCCGTCCGCACCAGAGACGACCTGAAGGGATGCCAATTCATCCTCGTTTCAGGCCCCGTGTTCGACCAATACCGTCAATTGGAAGACATCGCCATCGAATCCTACCGGCAGCAACTTCCTCTGCTGTACAGCGAACTCTCACCGACGACCTTCACCGTCGGCCCCTTGGTCATCCCGCTTTTGGGAACCGCCTCTTTGGCCTGCTATATGAAAAGGAAGACGGTCAACCTGAGGAATTTGGGACTTTATTCCGAATTCATCCAGTGCTCCGACCGGCAGAAATGCTGTCAGGCCAACGTGGCCAAATATCCCTATTTTGAAGCCAGTCTTTGTCTGCTGGAAAGAGAACTGCAATGTTATTGGGACCACAAAGGCCACTGCTCCACCCATCTGATCGGCAAATCGACGGTCATAGACTTCAGCCGCTACACGACCGAATCCAGCCGAATATTGAAAGACCCTCTTTCACCCCTTTTCAATCAAGCGCCCTATGCACCTTTCAACGGATAACCGACTTTCAGAACTCATCCACACCCGGGCCGGACTGTTGAACGAGCAGGTGCTGACAATCCCCAACCGTCGGTTCATTCCGGCCGGACTGGTCCAGACCGTCACCACAGGAGGCAATCTGGAGGTGATGGGATGTCTGATGCCCAAAATCCAAGGCAGCAGCATCGCTTTCGATTATCAGCAGAGCCTCTTGGGTTCGGTGGGGGAATTCGTTGAACGCTATGCCTGTGCGTTCTGCCCGGAAAACGAACTGATACGCGGCAGCTGGAACGGCCTTTCCAAGTCATACGCCATGCTTTCCCCCGACCGCCTGCGCTATTACTCGGACACCCAGTATCGGGAACTGGAAAAGAAGAATGTCTTTCCACTGGGGGCAGACGACTGCATCGAATGGGTCAGAGGCAACGATATGATCGGCTCGCAGGAGATTCTGCTGCCGGCCTTCTGCGTCTACATGCCCTACAGGAGCCGCATTCAGAGCCCGCACAATTATCTGGTGGGAGCGACTTCCACCGGTGTGGCGGCCGGCCCCGACCTGCAAACGGCCATCTGCAGCGGTTTCTGCGAATGTGCCGAAAGACACGCCTTCGCGCAGTTTTGGTACTGTCAGGACAGCATCGCTTACAAACAATACACGCAGGGCACCGTGCTGAATCACTTCCGCTCATGCAAAACCGTCCGACAGCTGTATGAGAACCCTCTTGTCCGAATCAAAACCTTCGACCTCTCTCCCTTCGCGCCCTTGGAGACCATTGTCGTCGTCCTCCATTTCCGCTACAAGGAGAAATCGTTTCAGTCCTTGGGTTGTGCCGCCCGTTTCGATAAGAGAAGCGCCATCGTCAAAGCTGCCATGGAAGCCTATCAGGGCATCGAGTATGCCATCAGCCTCCACGAAAAGCATCTGCTCGACGGAGAGATGGATTTCAGCAAACTGACCGATTTCGACACGCACTTTCACTTTTACAACCGCTTTCCGGAAGCCCGCGAGCACAGCCGTATTCTGAGAGAGGCGGCAGATTCCGATTTGGGCGATTCTGAAATCTTCTTTTCCGACGACGAGCGGCACTGCCGCCGCTTCCAAGCGGAAGAAATCGCCAAAACAGGTCTGAAAAATCTTATCTACAAGGATATCACGCCCATTGACATTGCTGAAGCCGGCTACAGGGTCGCCCGTGTCGTCACACCAGGCTGGTCTTTGCTGACCGGACATCACGCCTGGCCATTCCTGGGAGGTGTGTTCAACGGTCGTGACGATTTGTTTCTCCAATGGCCTCATCCTTTTCCCTAACCCTATCACCGTCATCCATGAAAAAAATGATTTTCGCCTGTCTGTGCCTCCTGTCTTTCCATCTTCCGGCACAGAATTATCAGGAAACGACCGATTCCCTATTCATCAACTGCGCCCGTATGAAAACGCTAGATCCTTTTGAAGATTACATAGAAAAACTCAGTCTGTTGCCAAATGCCGCCAACAACCGGTATCTGAACTATTGGAAAGCCTATGCCCGATACAGGGAGGCCGTCCTTGCCCTCCAGTTCGGCCAGCAGAGCCCGGACGACCGGAAAACCGGAGCCAAGGCCATTTCCGATGCGGTCCGCATTCTGGACGGCACCCGACACAAGACAGCCGAAGACTATGCCCTTTTGGCCGCATGCAAGAACCTCAGTGTCGGATTCTGCAAATCCATGAGGATTCCGCTGGTCAGCGCCGAAGCCAAGCGATATGCGGAAACAGCCCTCAAAATGGACCCGCAGAATCTGCGTGCTTGGCTTGCCCTCGGC
Organism: Bacteroidales bacterium; assembly: GCA_045627385.1. Classification (GTDB taxonomy): domain Bacteria; phylum Bacteroidota; class Bacteroidia; order Bacteroidales; family UBA1402; genus UBA1757. The sequence continues at coordinate 40,495 of JAZQNO010000034.1, read as the reverse complement.
ACACGCGATTATCACACGCCATCCATGTACGGTGGCGGAAAACAGTTTGAAGAGGACTTTCTGAAAGCTCTTTCTCTGGAAGACACCTACAGCTCCAACCCTTACGATCCCAGCTGGGGACGTGATGAAGTCTACTATTACCTCTGCCGGCACTATCTGCGGACAGACGTAGACAAAGCCATCTTCCATCTGAAGAATGCTCTGAAACTGTATCCTGACAACGAGCGGCTGCTGTCGCTTATCAAATGACCTGCGCCATGGACACATACAATCTGTTATCCGCTCCCTGTCTGAGCGAAGCCGCAACGGACTTTCTGCAAAGTTCGGCCATGTCGGTTGAAAACAGTGAAGAACTGGGCGAACGGATCGGCACGCTGATGCATTCTCCCCTGTACAGCCGTCAGGTTATCGGCCACACGATGGAAAACAGTATGGCCGAGACCGTCCCTCTCAGAGCCACCTACACGGCAGACACGCTGAAACTCATTGACCTGCAATTGAAAAGGAGAAGTACAAGAGGATTCGACACGCTGCTCAAGCTGGAGGATCTGGCCCAAGTGCTGACCAGCGCCTATTTCATCACCGAGCGCTTTGCCGACCATTCGCACCATCTGGCCAGGCGAAGCATCGCCTCGGGCGGTGCCCTCTATCCGATCGACCTCTACTACATTTCCCTCCACACCATTGGCCTCAAGACTGGGATTTACGCTTACAACCCTCATTTTGAAAGACTTGAGACAATGCGCATACTCGACAGACAGTCCATGAAGTCCGAATTGACGAAAGTCTTTCCTCAGGAAGTCGTAGGTTCTTGGAATATGGATATGGTATCCGGCGTTCTGGTTTTCGGGGCCGCCCTCAACCGTGTCTGCTGCAAATACGGTGACCGAGGTCTTCGCTTCGCCCTGACCGATGTCGGCGCCATATGCCAAAATCTGCATCTTGCAGCTGCCGCCGGCGAAGTGTCCGTCTGTGCCATCGGCGGCTATATGGACCGTTCGTTGGACAGGCTCATGGGTTTTCAAAGTCCTTACGAAACCGCATTACTCACCATGTTCATCGGGAAAAACAATGGATAATTCCTGGAGATTGAATACTGACTTCCTGATTTTCAACCGAAACGGCGGTGAAATCATACTTCGGAATGACAGAGACGGCGCCTTGTTGTCACTGTCGGAAGGCGAATATCGCTTGCTGCGGTTTTACACAGAGCAGAATGACTACGGACATGTTCGGAAACGGATGCCGGACACGGATGTTTCCGAAAACGTTTTCCAGCAGGTCATCAGCCGATCGCGGGAATTGGGACTGCTGGTAAGGGGCGAGACAAGTATGAAAAGACGCCGGCAGAACGGCCTGCAGACAATGCTCTATTATTTGGGCAACCGCTGGGTCTCACTTCTTTCCCACCTGTTCAGAAGGCCGCTGACGGCCGAATTCAACGGCAATTTGCGTTTCTTCAAATGCTTTTCCATCGATCTTGAAGGAAGCTGGTGCCAAACGCTGGCCCAATCGGTCCGTTTTCAGAAGATGCTGCCTTGGCTGTATGCGCTGTTGTGCCTATGCCTGACGCTCCTGCCTCTACTGCTGCCTCAGGCCGATTTCGCCTTCCGAGGTTTCGCCATGAGGAGGATTCCCGTATTCGGTCTGTTCATCTGTCTGTTTTTCAGCATTTTCATCTGTTTATTCTTTCACGAGATGGGGCATTACCTCCTCTACAAGAGATATGGCGGACAGACAAACCGGATGGGAGTCGCCCTAATGTATGTGGTCTTTCCCGTCATGTACACGCAGATAGACCAGGTATGCCTTTGGAAAGACCGGAAAAGACGCATTCAAGTCTCCGCGGCCGGACTGTTGACAGACTTCCTGGTGGCTCTGACGCTGCTGCAGGTCATTTGCCTCTACCCCGAATCCGATTTCGTTTCCCTGCTGGCCGACTGCCTGTTCTTTTATGTCGTCATTGAAATGATGGCCAATCTGAATCTGTTGTTCCCCGGAACCGACGCGTACTACATACTCGAAGATCTGACGGGGCAGGAACGTCTGTTCGGCAATGCCTACGAAGCCAGCCGAGAATGGTGGAAGTCTGTTTTCGGAAAGGACGTTTCTCTGAGACAGCGCTGGCAGCGACTGATGAGCACCGGCAAAAAGACCTGGCTGCAACTGCTCTATTTCCTTTTCTGTTGTCTGTGCATTACCGGCTATTGGGCCGCCATCACCCTACTTTTAACTTTTCCGCTATGGTCAAACCGATTTCTCACCTCCTGATCGGCCTGTTGTCTCTGTCCTTTCCGACCAGCGCCCAAAATCGTCTGAACGGTCGCATACTGGACCGGCACGGAGACAGTCTGACGGGTGCCGCCGTCTGTTGGGCGCATCATCCCGAAACGGGCACAGTCAGCAGGCTGAATGGTATTTTCTCCTTGAACTTCAATCCTGACGACTGCCGTTCGGACAGCCTGTCGGTCAGTTTTGTCGGATTCAGAAGTCTGCGGATTCCGTTCAGGGACATCGGTGCGGAAATGCTGACTGGAGAAGACACGATGACTCTGGTCTTGCAGGAAGATCCCTTTCTGCTGTCTGACATCATATTGGAAAACGATCCCGCCATCAGCGAAGAATTTTCGCTGGTAAAGCTCGAGAAGCTGGAGATATACCTGTCATCGGCTTCAGACGGAGACCCGCTGAAGGCGGCCGGATTTCTTCCGGCCGCCTCCGGAACGGGCGAATCGGCCAATCTGGAATTGAGAGGCAGCTCTTCTCAGGCCTCTCAGGTCACCTTGAACGGCATAGCCCTCAGCAATCCGGTGCGGAACACGGAAATCAGCGGGATGGGCAATTTCAGCCTGTTCAACACGGAAATAATCGGCGACATGACCGTTTATGCCGGCAATCCGCCTCTCAATCAGGGAAACTGTCTGGCCGGAATGGCCGAACTGCACACCGTCGGCCGCGTCGAATCGAGCCAGACCCAAGTGGCGCTTTCAATGGCCAACATGGGCGCGCTCCATACGCAGAGGTTCCGCGACAAACGTTTTGTCCAAGTGTATGCCAACCATCAGTTTTCCAAGCATTATTTGGAATTGAACCAGTTGAACGGGATGCTCGGTGACTTCGGTTCCGACGATTTGGGCGTCAATTGCCATTGGGGGGACATTCCAATAGGCAAAGGGGGAAAACTGGGGCTGATGACAGTACAAGCGTATCATTACAACATCTTTGAAGATTATGAGGGCAGCCACTATGACAAAGGCCGGCTCCAAAGCAGCCGCTTGGAGCAGAAACGCCAGTTCGACATCGGCAACCTTTCCTGGAAAAGGCAGCGCTTTTCGGCCGGTTTGGATGCCGGATGGGACATGCGGGAGGGGCAGACAGCCTTCGGGCAGAGGAGCAGCGAATTCAGCGACCGGAGCCTCAAAATGAGATTTCATCTGAAGACCTTTCTCAACGATGACTGGTGGGTCGAATGGGGGGCGGCTTACGAAAATCGGACCCAACCGTTCGTGACGGAAGAGCCGAAGTGGTGGTTCGACCGTCGCGATACGGCGGAAACGGTCCGTTCGGATTCCTGTCTGCGCCTTGTCTGGCCTGAAGCTTATCTCTATACCAGATACGACGCCGGTCCGTTCGTGTTGGGTCTGGGACTCAGAAAAGGCTTTTCCAACAGCCTTCACCAGCCTTTTCTTTCGGCTCAGGCGAATCTCCTCTGGAAATTGGGGACCGGACAGTCCGTTCTGGTTTCCAGCGGACGTTACCACGGCTATCAGCTGATTTCAAACGGAATGCCCAGGTTTGACTTTCAAAGTTCGGAACAGTCGGAGATCGGTTACCGATATCACGGAGACCGGTTGACGTGCTCGGCCGCCATCTATGGCAAAAAGGAAAAGGGTTTTCAGGAACTGGCCTATTCGGACACGGCCGTACAGGCGGAGAGGATATTCAAGGGATGGGAAGTTTCAGCCAAATGGCAGGAAGATTCCTGGAATGCAGGCCTTTCATTCAGCCGGATACGCTCCAGCATCCGCATGGATTCCCTCCGCAGGGGCGACAATGACCTTCCCTACCTGGTCAAAGCGACAGCCGGCCATTCCGCAGGAGAAGGTCTGACGCTGTCCTGTACGGCCATTTTCAGGGCGGGGAATGTCTTCACACCCTATCTGGGAAGCGTCTTCGACGAAAGTTCCGGTCTGATGCGGCCCGTTGCCGGGCCGCACAATTCTCAGCGGCTCGGCCACTACAGCCGGGTCAATCTGCAAATCAACAAAGTGATATTCACCGACAAGGGTCAGATGTGGGTGTTTTTCGCCACCTTGAGCAACCTTTTCAACCACGCCAATGAAGAGGGTGTCATTTACAGTTCGGGCTACCGCAGCCTCGGCCGCTATTCGGGACAGGCATACAGTATCTACGGCGGATTTCAGGCAAGTTTTCAAGGAGACCGTTTTAGACGGAAAAGATGATTGTTTTTGACATCGGCTTTCGCTATCTTTGGCCCTTATGAAAGTCATCTCATACAATCTGAACGGAGTCCGCGCAGCCATCGGAAAGGGGCTGGCCGACTTTCTTGCCTCCGAGCAGGCCGATGTGGTCTGTTTTCAGGAAACCAAAGCCCAACCGGAGCAGATCGATTCGTCCCTGTTCTGGAGCTTGGGATACCCCTACTGTTATTACCATTCGGCACAGAAGAAAGGTTACAGCGGTGTGGCCATTCTTTCCAAACGGCAGCCCGACAAAGTCGTCATCGGCATGGACAATCCGATTTACGACAGCGAAGGACGCGTTTTAAGGGCCGATTGGGGCGATTTCAGCGTCATGTGCGTCTATGTCCCGTCCGGTACGACTGGAGACGAGAGACAGGCCTTCAAAATGGAATTTCTGGCCAAGTTCGAGACCTTTGTCAAGAAAGTTCGTCAGGAAAGGCCCCACCTGCTGGTCTGCGGCGATTTCAACATCTGCCATCATCCCATCGACATCAGCCATCCGGAACGGCACAACGGCGATTCCGGTTTTTTGCCCGAGGAGCGCCAGTGGATGGACGGCTGGGAACAAGGCGGTATGATTGACAGTTTCAGAGAATTCCATCAGGAAGGCGAACAATATTCATGGTGGAGTTTCCGGGCCGGAAGCCGTGAAAAAAATCTCGGCTGGCGCATCGACTACCACTGGGTCAGCGATGCCCTGAAGCCTTATCTGAAAGGGGCGGCTATCCGTCCAGACGCTTTCCAGTCGGACCACTGCCCCATCACGGTTGAATTCAATTTCTGAGTCTATGGCTTATTCCCAACGACATTTTCCGGTACTGCGGTTTTGTTTCTTCGTGTTCGCCGCCGCCATCATTGTGGCGTCGACGGTCTTTTCCAACCGCCTGGCACGCGAACTGGCACTGGAAGAACAGGACAAGATCGAACTGTGGGCCGAAGCCATCCGCATGCTGGCCCGCGACGACGGTCCCAGCGAGGCCGATTCGCAAATGAACTACGAGCTGGCGCTCAAAATTCTGCAAGGCAACAACAACATTCCCGTCCTGCTGACCGACATGGACGGAAGCGTCTTGAGTCACGCCAATTTGCGTCTGAATCCCCACAAGGAAGGCGCCGACCTGGACGAGAAGGCCGCTGCTGTCCGTGCGAAGGAGCGCTTCATCGAAATCAAGATTTCGGACACCTATTCCCAATATGTTTACTACGATGATTCACGGCACCTGAAACAGCTGAAATACTTCCCCTTCATCCAACTGGCCGTGATGTTCATCTTTCTGGCGGTCACACTGCTGGCTCTGAGCATTTCCAAGCGTTCCGAGCAGGACCGGGTGTGGGTGGGGCTTTCCAAGGAGACCGCCCACCAGCTGGGCACCCCCATTTCGTCGCTGGTCGCTTGGGAAGAGCTGCTGAAAATGAAAGAAGTCGACCCGAATCTTCTGACGGAAATCGAAAAGGATACCCGACGTCTGCAGACGATTGCAGAACGTTTTTCCAAAATCGGTTCAAAGCCCGAACCCAAACCCGAGGCCTTGGTCCCAGCCATCGAATCGGCCATCAATTACATGCGCGGACGCTGTTCCCAAAAAGTCAGTATCCAGCTTCACCAGACGGATTTCCGGCCTCAAGTCTGCCTCTGTGTGCCCTTGTTCGAGTGGGTGATGGAAAACCTGTGCAAAAACGCCATCGATGCGATGGACGGCAACGGCCGGATTGACATCCGGCTGGGAGAAGAGCGCAAGAAAGTTTTCATCGATGTCACCGACACGGGCAAAGGAATTGCCAAAAACCGCTTCAAGGATGTTTTCAAACCCGGTTACACGACCAAAGCCCGCGGCTGGGGACTGGGGCTTTCTCTGGTGAAACGCATCGTCGAAGAATACCATCGCGGTCGCATTTTCGTCAAATCTTCAGAAATAGGCAAAGGAACCACTTTCAGAATATTATTGGACAATTATGAAAACAATTGAAAAGTTCATCGGGCTGGTCTTTCTGGCAGCCATCGCATTCCTGTCATGTGTCATCTATCTTCCATGGGGTGACCGCAGCACCTGGCAGTATGACGGACAGACCTACATGCTCGATTCGAAGACTTTCTTCATCGACGGAAGCCTGAGCGACAAAGACGTCAAGCACAACAAGCACGTATACCGCACGTTCAATGAAGCTGTGGCCGATATGACCGACGGTACGGAGGTCAAACCGATGACGTTCTACATCGCTCCGAACGTCTATTGGATCGATGACCCTGACGATCCAGAAATCCGTCGCGGTGAAAACGGCGGAACCCCCTACGGCATCGTCATCAGACACAGCCACCTGAAGTGGATCGGTCTGAGCGACAAGCGCGAAGACGTCGTGTTGGCTGTCAACCGCGGACAGACTCAAGGGGCCGACGGCAATTTCACGATGATGCGTATTGACGGAGACGACATCCATGTGGAAAACATCACCTTCGGCAATTACTGCAATGTCGACCTGGTCTACCCGCTCAAGCCCGAACTCAATCGGGCCAAACGCATGGAGGCCATCACCCAAGCTCAGCTGATCACCTGCAACAGCGACAGAGTTTACGCCAAAAACTGCTCGTTCATCAGCCGTTTGAACTCCTGTCCCTTCGTCGGCAGCAGACGCGCCCTGTTTGAAAACTGCCATTTCGAATGTACGGACGACGCGCTCTGCGGTCAGGCCGTCTACCTGAAATGTGATTTCGACTGGCACAGTTCCAAGCCCTTCTGGAGCACCCACGGCACAGGTGCCGTATTTCTCGATTGCGACCTGAACCTGCTCGGTTCCGAAGTACAGTATACCAACAAGGTAGGCAGTCAGGTGGCCATGATCGACTGCCGCTTCACGCACGACGGTCCGATAGGCTTGAAATGGACCCAATATCCCAAAGAGTCGCTGCGCTGCTATCAGTACCATCTCACGCTCAACGGCAAACCAGTCCGCTTCAATGAGAGCGAAAAGCCTTATCTGACGGTCGATTTGGAAGGAAAACCGCTTCTGCAGGCCTATCGTTACGAATGGAAGGGACAGACCGTCTACAACATCTACGGACTGCTGCGCGCCAATGACGAATGGGACCCGCTCGCTCAGAAAGATGTCTGCCGGCAGGCTTCTGAAGCTGCCGGTCGCGACCTTTCCTCCATTCCGACACAGGCCCGTATCGTTCCCGACAATGCCATCGTCGAGACGGCCGCCAATGAAGCCAGATTCACCTACAAGCTGTTCCGGTTCAGCGATGTGCCGGTCGAAGGTCCGGTCCAGTGGAATCTGAACGTCTCCAAGCGTCTGGCCGAAACCGAAGTCACAGACTCTTCCTGCACCATCACAGCGCTTTGGGAGGGCGAAAACAGCCGCAGCGCCACCCTGTCTCTCAGCAATGAAGACGGTCTGGAAGCCGCTGCAGACATCCGCATCGATCCACAGACACTTCCTGCACCGGACTTTCTGGAAGAGCCGAGAATGCTGCTCCGCACCGACGGACTCGCCAAAGTCCGCTATGCGCTCGACCTCAACGGACGGCAAGACCAGACGCTCGTCACCTGGTACCGATGCGAAGACAGTCAGGGCAGCCATCCGACAGAAGTGGCTGTCAGCCGCGGAGAACCGCTCATCTACTACCCCATCGAAAGAGGCGATATCGGCTATTATCTGATGGCCAAAATCGAACCGCGCCATCCGCGCAGTCTTCCAGGCGAAGCCAGATTCGTCATCAGCCGCGCTGCTGTCAGCGAAGAGCTGGTGCTGCGGAAAAGCTTTTCCACCGATTTTCGCAATTTCCCCTCCTCCTGGCAACCGGCCGTCAAACCCGGCTTTTGGACACGCGACAGCTACAAGCCTGCCGACACCAAAGAATATGACTGGCAGGCGGCCAAGGAAGAATCCTGGGCATACGCCACCGGTTCTGAGGGCGCTGTCGGCCAGGGGCTCATACAGGCCAGGAAAGGTGCCCGACTGATGTACACGCCTTTGGACGGCAAGTATGGCGATATGGATGTTCTTCTGAAGGTCGACCCGTACAAAAGCGCCGGACAGGGTTTTGGCAGCGCCACAGGCCAATATATGGACATCTGTCTGAAAATGGACACACGCCGCTTGAGCGGCTACGGACTGCGCATCATCCGCACGACCAAGTTTGCCAATGCCGTCGATTTCCTGCTGGTCGAATATGCCGATGGAGAGACCCGTGCCATTTCGGAGGCGGTTTCGGCTTCCTGCTACCGCACCAACTGTCAGATTCACCTGTACACCCAAGGCAATCAGCTGATGGCTGATGTCAAGGCCGACAAGGCATATCCCCACGAAAATCCCGATGTCAAAACGGAAGTCCGTTTGAGCGCGCCCATCAACGCCACTCAAAACGGGGGCTTCATGCTGCAGCACACCGGTTCGACCGGTGCTAGCGCCACCATGCTGCACCAACTCGACATCCGCTGGAGATAAGAGACATACTTCGGATTCGGACAAAATGAAAGCGGACCGCCCTCTCGGGTAGTCCGCCTTCTTTTTGACAGTTGTCGAAATACTTATTAATAATTGTTATTGTTCAGCATTTTCGGGGGCCATTTCCACTTCGGGTTCGAGGTCAGATACGGTATCGCGGTTGGACTGAGCCATCTCGTAATCTTCTTTCGAAGCGACGATGAGCTTTTCAAACTCGCGCTGACCGGTTCCGGCGGGAATCAGGTTACCGGTGATGACGTTCTCCTTCATTCCCTCCAAGTAGTCGACCTTGCCTTCGATGGCAGACTCGTTGAGCACCTTCGTGGTTTCCTGGAAGGAAGCGGCCGACATGAAGCTCTTGGTCTGCAAAGCGGCGCGGGTAATGCCTTGGAGCACCTGAGTGGCCGTAGCCGTGCGGGCATCGCGGGCCTGGACAAGACGTTTGTCACGACGCTTCAGCATGGAGTTCTCATCGCGAAGTTTGCGGGCGGTAACGATCATACCCGGCTTCAGAGTCTCGGAATCGCCGGCATCCTCGACAACTTTCTTGCCCCAGATGCGGTCGTTTTCTTCCATAAAGTCGTTCTTGTCGACTTCCTGGCTCTGAAGGAACTTGGTATCGCCGGCATCTTGAATTTCAACCTTACGCATCATCTGACGTACAATGACTTCAAAGTGCTTGTCGTTGATCTTCACATCCTGCAGACGATAAACGTTCTTGACTTCGTTGACGATGTATTCCTGAACAGCCGTCGGGCCCTTGATGGCCAGAATGTCGGCCGGAGTGATGGAACCGTCGGACAGAGGCGTACCGGCGCGGACAAAGTCGTTGACCTGTACCAGCACCTGCTTTGAAAGCGGAACGAGATATTTCTTGATATCGCCGGTCTTCGACTGGATGACGATCTCACGGTTACCGCGCTTGATGCGGCCAAATTCGATGACATCGCCGTCGATTTCGGACACCACTGCGGGGTTGGACGGATTGCGGGCCTCGAAGAGTTCGGTGACACGAGGCAGACCGCCGGTGATATCGCCCGTCTTGGCAACGGCACGCGGAATCTTGACCAGGATTTCACCGGCCTTGATGGCAACGCCGTCTTCCTTGAGCAGATGGGCGCCTGCAGGCAGGTTGTACGAATGGATGCGGTTTCCGCTCTTGTCCAAAATGTGGATGGCTGGCACCTTGGAACGGTCTTTCGGTTCGATGATGATCTTGTCCTTCACCTTGGTGGTTTCGTCCACATAGGTCTGGAAAGTGACACCGTCTTCAATGGTGTCGAACTGCAGCTTACCGGACTCTTCGCAGATGATGACAGCGTTGTAGTTGTCCCATTCGCAGATGAGCGTGCCCTGAGGCACTCTGTCGCCCGGCTTGACATACAGTTTTGAACCGTATGACAGGTTGTGGGTGGTGACCGTATTGGTGAGAGGATCGATCAGTCTCATTTCGCCATAACGTCCGACAACAATCTGAACGTTGGGATCTTCGGCCGAAGGAACCGTATGGAGTTCTTCAATCTTGACCTCGCAATCGTAGGGAGCCTTGAGGTCGGAAGCGACCGTATCGCTCTTGGCCACACCACCGGCGTGGAACGTACGCAAGGTCAGCTGAGTACCGGGTTCGCCGATTGACTGCGCGGCGATGACGCCGACAGCCTCGCCCTTCTGTACCAGGCGTCCGGTAGCCAGGTTGCGGCCGTAACACTTGGCGCAGACACCCTTCTTGCTTTCGCAAGTGAGGACCGAACGGATTTCAACGCGGTCAATGGAAGATTTCTCGATGCGCTCGGCAATCGGTTCGGTGATTTCTTCACCGGCGGCAACAATCAGCTGATCGGGATTTTCGGGATCGTAGATGTCGTGAACCGAAACACGGCCGAGAATGCGTTCATACAGCGTGCAGACACCCTTGATGGCGACTGCCGTCAGACCGCGCAGCGTACCGCAGTCTTCTTCGTTGATGATGACATCGTGCGAAACGTCTACGAGACGGCGGGTCAGATAACCGGCGTCAGCCGTCTTCAAAGCGGTATCGGACAAAGACTTACGAGCACCGTGAGTGGAGATGAAGTACTCCAGCACCGACAGGCCTTCCTTAAAGTTGGCAAGAATCGGGTTTTCAATGATCTGGGCTCCTTCCGAACCGGCCTTCTGAGGTTTGTTCATCAGACCGCGCATACCGGAAAGCTGACGAATCTGTTCCTTAGAACCACGGGCACCCGAATCCATCATCATATAGACAGAGTTAAAGCCCTGATCGTCGTTAGCCAATTGTTCAATCAACTTTTCAGAAAGTTCCTTGTTGACATCGGTCCAAACGTCGATAACCTTGTTATAGCGTTCGTTGTTGGTAATCCAACCTTCCTTGTACTGCTCGGTTATTTCCTCAACGGCTTCGTGTCCTTTCTGGACCAGTTCAGCCTTTTCTTCCGGAATGATCACATCCTGAAGATTGAACGACAGACCGCCTTCGAAGGCCATGCGGTAACCGAGGTTCTTGATATCGTCCAGGAACTGGGCCGTACGGGCCACACCGCACTTGGCGATGACGTCGGAAATGACGTTGCGCAGCTCTTTCTTCGACATCAGTTTGTTCACATAACCGACCTCTTCGGGAACGAATTCGTTGACGATGATACGTCCGACAGTCGTTTCGATGAGTTCGCCCTTGATGCGCACCTTGACTTTGGCGTGCATATCCACGCGACCTTCGTTGAGCGCGATCTTGGACTCTTCGGGAGAATAGAAAATCAGGCCTTCACCCTTCACGCCGGAACGCTCCTTGGTGATGTAGTACAGACCCAGAACCATATCCTGAGAAGGAACGGTGATAGGCGAACCGTTACTGGGATTCAGAATATTGTGCGAAGCCAGCATCAGCAGTTGGGCCTCGGCGATAGCTTCGTTGCCCAGAGGAAGATGGACAGCCATCTGGTCACCGTCGAAGTCGGCGTTGAAGGCCGTACATGCGAGCGGATGAAGCTGAATGGCCTTACCTTCAATCATTTTGGGCTGGAAAGCCTGGATACCCAGACGGTGAAGCGTAGGAGCACGGTTCAACAGTACGGGGTGACCCTTCATGACATATTCGAGGATATCCCAAACCACCGGATCTTTGCGGTCGACAATCTTCTTGGCCGACTTGACGGTCTTGACGATGCCGCGCTCGATGAGTTTACGGATAATGAACGGCTTGTAAAGTTCGGCAGCCATGTCCTTGGGCAGACCGCACTCGTGCATCTTGAGTTCGGGGCCGACGACGATGACCGAACGGGCCGAATAGTCGACACGCTTACCCAGCAGGTTCTGACGGAAACGGCCCTGCTTACCCTTCAGAGAATCTGACAGAGACTTGAGCGGACGGTTGGAATCGGTCTTGACGGCGCTGGCTTTGCGCGAGTTGTCAAACAGAGAGTCAACGGCTTCCTGCAACATGCGCTTCTCGTTGCGGAGAATCACCTCGGGAGCCTTGATTTCGATAAGTTTCTTCAGACGGTTGTTGCGGATGATGACGCGACGGTAAAGGTCGTTGACATCGGTCGTGGCGAAACGGCCGCCATCGAGGGGCACCAGAGGACGGAGCTCGGGAGGAATCACCGGAATCACATCCATGATCATCCATTCGGGACGGCTGACATTCTTGGCGGAACGGAAAGATTCGACCACCTGCAGGCGTTTCAGAGCTTCGTTCTTGCGCTGAACGGAAGTTTCCTGATTGGCACGGGCGCGCAGTTCGTAAGAGAGTTCGTCCAAGTCGACGCGGAGAAGCATGTCGCGGATAGCTTCGGCACCCATCTTGGCGATGAACTTGTTGGGATCGGTGTTTTCAAGAAGCTGATTTTCGCGGGGCAGCTTGTCCATCAGGGCCAGATATTCCTCTTCGTCGAGCAGGTCATACTCTTGAACGGGATTATCACCCTTGCCGAGGATACCCGGCTGGATGACGATATAGCGTTCGTAATAGATGACAGCGTTGAGTTTTTTGGTGGGCAGTCCCAGCAGATAGCCGATTTTGTTGGGCAATGAGCGGAAATACCAGATATGGGCAACGGGAACGACCAGCTGAATGTGTCCCATACGTTCACGACGGACTTTCTTCTCGGTCACTTCCACACCGCAACGGTCACAGACAATGCCTTTGTAACGGATGCGTTTGTACTTTCCGCAATGGCACTCATAGTCCTTGACAGGACCGAAGATGCGCTCGCAGAACAATCCGTCGCGTTCGGGCTTGTAGGTACGGTAGTTGATGGTTTCCGGTTTCAACACTTCACCATGAGAATTCTGCTTGATCTCTTCGGGAGATGCAAGCGTAATGGTGACTTTGTTGAAGTTGCCATTTTGTTTGATATCTTTTTTATAAGCCATATTGTTGTTGAAAAAAGAGTCCGACAATTAATCCCACTGAATGCTTAAGCCCAATCCTCTCAATTCGTTGACGAGGACGTTGAGCGATTCGGGCACACCGGCCGGCGGCATGGGATCGCCCTTGACGATAGCTTCGAAAGCTTTGCTGCGGCCAGTCACGTCATCCGACTTGATGGTCAGGATTTCCTGCAGAATGTGGGCTGCGCCGAAGGCTTCGAGCGCCCAGACTTCCATTTCACCGAAACGCTGTCCACCGAACTGAGCCTTACCGCCCAGAGGCTGCTGCGTGATCAGAGAATACGGACCGATGCTGCGGGCATGCATCTTGTCGTCGACCATGTGGCCCAGTTTCAACATGTAGATGACACCGACGGTGGCTTTCTGGTCGAAAGGTTCACCGGTACCGCCATCGTAAAGTTGAGTCTTGCCATAACGGGGAAGACCGGCCTTGTCGGTCCATTCTTCAAGATCCTTCAGAGAAGCGCCGTCGAAAATCGGAGTGGCGAATTTCACACCGAGTTCACGTCCGGCCCAACCCAGAACGGTTTCGAAAATCTGACCCAGATTCATACGCGAAGGCACACCCAGCGGGTTCAGGACGATGTCGACAGGAGTACCGTCCTCCAGGAAAGGCATATCCTCGACACGGACAATCTTGGACACGATACCCTTGTTGCCGTGACGGCCGGCCATCTTGTCGCCGACGCGGATCTTGCGCTTCTTGGCCACATAGATTTTGGCCATCTGCATGATGCCGGAAGGAAGTTCGTCGCCGGTGGTCAGGTTGAAGCGTTCGCGCTTGGCCTCGGTTTCAAATTCCTTGACTTTCTTCAGATAATTGACGATGAGCTGACGGACCATATCGTTGCGGTGAGCGTCGGTGGTCCACTTGCTCAACTGTACGGTTTCATAGTTGATCTCGCTGAGGGTCTTCTGGTTGAACTTGACACCCTTCGGAATGACTTCGGTATCGAGATTGTCCTTGACACCCTGCGAAGTCTTGCCGTTGAGCAGCGTCCACAGCTTGGCCAGCATCTGATCCTTCAGGATGGAAACCTGGACTTCGAGCTTTTCGTCGATCTTCGGCAGAAGAGCCTTGTCGGCCAGCTTGCCCTGGCGGGTCTTGACGACGCGGCTGTAGAGGTGCTTGCCGATGACGACGCCCTTCAGCGAAGGACTGGCCTTCAGAGAAGCGTCCTTGACATCGCCGGCCTTGTCGCCGAAGATGGCACGCAGAAGCTTTTCCTCAGGAGAAGGATCGGATTCGCCCTTAGGCGTGATCTTACCGATAAGGATGTCACCGGGTTCCACATGGGCACCGACACGGATGATACCGTTTTCGTCGAGGTCCTTGGTGGCTTCTTCGCTGACATTGGGAATATCGGAAGTGAGCTCTTCCATGCCGCGCTTGGTCTCACGCACTTCGAGCGTGTATTCGTCGACATGGACAGAGGTGAAGATATCTTCGCGGACCATACGTTCGCTCAGAACGATGGCATCCTCGTAGTTGTAACCCTTCCAAGGCATGAAGGCGACCTTCAGGTTGCGGCCCAGGGCGAGTTCGCCGTTTTCGGTGGCGAAACCCTCGGTCATCAGCTGGCCGTAAGTGACGCGCTGGCCGTGCTTGACGATAGGACGAAGGTCGATGGTCGTGCTCTGGTTGGTCTTCTGCCACTTGGTGATGTGGTAGGTCTTCACACCGTCGTCGAAACTTACGAACGACTCGTCGTCGCTGCGGTCATAACGGACAACGATCTTGTCTGCGTCCACATATTCGATGTAGCCTTCGCCTTCTGCCATGATCTGCGTACGCGAGTCGCGGATGATCTGACCTTCGACACCGGTACCTACGATAGGAGCTTCGGGACGGAGAAGAGGAACCGCCTGACGCATCATGTTCGAACCCATCAGGGCGCGGTTGGCATCGTCGTGCTCCAGGAAAGGAATCAGAGAAGCGGCGATAGAGGCGATCTGCGAAGGAGAAACGTCCATCAGATTGACCTCGGAAGGCTCTACGACAGGGAAATCGGCTTCCAAACGGGCCTTGACGCGATTGCGAACGAAAGATCCGTCGGGATTGAGCGGAGCGTTGCCCTGGGCGACCACCTTGTTCTCTTCTTCTTCGGCCGTCATGTATTTGACCTGATCCAGCACCACCTTGCCGTTTTCGACAATGCGGTAAGGAGTCTCGATGAAACCGAGGTCGTTGATCTTGGCATAGACGCAGAGAGAAGAAATCAGACCGATGTTGGGGCCTTCAGGGGTCTCGATCGGGCAGAGACGGCCATAATGGGTGTAGTGAACGTCACGCACTTCAAAACCGGCGCGTTCGCGCGACAGACCGCCAGGGCCGAGGGCCGACAGACGGCGCTTGTTGGTCATTTCGGCCAGAGGGTTGGTCTGGTCCATGAACTGTGACAGGGCGTTGGTTCCGAAGAAGGAATTGATGACCGACGAAATGGTCTTGGCATTGATGAGGTCGACCGGATAGAAGACTTCATTGTCGCGGACATTCATGCGGTCGCGGATGGTGCGGGCCATACGGGCCAGACCGATGCCGAACTGGGTGTTGAGCTGCTCGCCCACCGTGCGCACACGACGGTTGCTCAAGTGGTCGATATCGTCGACATCGGCATTGGAATTGACCAGTTCGATCAGATAGCGGATGATGTTGATGATATCTTCATTCTGCAACACCCGGATGTCCATATCGACATTCTGGTTGAGTTTTTTGTTGATACGGTAGCGGCCGACATCGCCGAGATCGTAACGTTTGTCGGAGAAGAACAGATTCTGAATGACTTCATGAGCGCTGGCATCATCGGCCGGCTCAGCATTGCGCAACTGGCGGTAGATGTAGTTGACAGCTTCTTTCTCAGAGTTGCTCGGATCCTTCTGCAGCGTGTTGAAGATGATGCTGTAGTCACTGCGGTCGGGATCTTCCTTATGGAGCAGGATAGACTGGACGCCAGACTCGATGATGGCATCGATATGACTGTTTTCCAGTACGGTTTCGCGGTCGATAACCACTTCATTACGTTCAATCGAAACGACTTCGCCCGTGTCTTCGTCGACGAAGTCTTCCACCCAACTCTTCAGAACGCGGGCGGCCAGTTTGCGGCCGACATTGCGCTTGAGGTTGGCTTTGGTCACCTTTGCTTCCTCTGCAAGGTCGAAAATCTCAAGGATATCCTTGTCGTTCTCGTATCCGATAGCTCGCAACAGCGTGGTTACGGGTAATTTTTTCTTTCGGTCGATGTAGGCGTACATCACATTGTTGATGTCGGTGGCGAATTCAATCCACGATCCTTTGAAGGGGATGATTCGGGCCGAATACAGCTTGGTGCCGTTGGCGTGCATGCTCTGACTGAAGAACACGCCGGGCGAACGGTGAAGCTGAGTGACGATGACGCGTTCAGCACCATTGATGACGAACGTTCCCTTCGGGGTCATATAAGGGATATGGCCCAGGAAGACATCCTGCACTTGAGTGGCGAAGTCTTCATGATCGGGATCGGTGCAGTAGAGCTTCAGTTTGGCCTTGAGAGGCACGCTGTAGGTCAGACCGCGCTCAATGCACTCCTGCAGCGAATACTGCGGGGGTTCGATGTAGTAGTCAAGGAATTCGAGAACGAAATTATTTCTTGTATCCGTGATGGGAAAACTCTCGGCGAATACTTTGTACAATCCTTCGTTTTTTCGTTTTTCGGGAGGAGTATCTAACTGTAAAAAGTCTTGGAACGACTTCAACTGAACTTCGAGAAAGTCCGGATATTCAATAGGACTCTGGATAGTTGCAAAGTTGACTCTTTGATTGGTAGTATTTGAAGACATTATCGAGGGATTTGAACTGAATATGGAATATAGACACAAAAAGGCATAGAATCCCCCTCTCAGGGGATTCTAAGCCATACACCTGAATTTCAGGTGAGTAAACTTTATTTGAGTTCTACTTCTGCGCCTGCTTCTTCCAGAGCTTTCTTCAAAGCGTCGGCTTCGTCCTTGGAGGCACCTTCCTTGATGGTAGAGGGAGCAGCGTCAACAAGATCCTTGGCTTCCTTCAGACCAAGACCGCAAGATTCCTTAACAGCCTTGACGACAGCCAGCTTCTGAGCACCAGCCGATTTCAGGACAACATCGAAAGAAGTCTTTTCAGCGGCTTCTTCAGCAGCACCGGCAACGGGACCAGCAGCAACAGCAACAGCTGCGGCGGCGGGTTCAATACCGTATTCATTCTTCAGAATTTCAGCGAGTTCGTTAACTTCCTTAACGGTCAAATTCACTAATTGTTCAGCAAAAGCTTTCAAATCTGCCATTGTAGTAATGTATTAAAATGTTTGTAATTGTTTTTGTTTGTTGTTGGTAGGTTTTTCTCCTACTTATTCTCTTTCGCCGAGGGTCTTCAATACGCCATGAAGAATGTTTCCTCCGCTCTGGAGTGCGGAAACCACGTTTTTGGCCGGTGACTGCAGAAGGGCGACAACGTCTGCGATGAGTTCGTTCTTGCTCTTTACATGTACCAGAGTCTCCAACTGGTCGGGACCATAGAAGCAACCTTCCACAAATGCGGCCTTCAGAGCAGGAACACCCGACTTGGCACCAACTTCCTTGATCAGCTTGGCGGGAACGTTGCCGGTGTTGCACAACATCAGCGCAGAGTTGCCCTTCAGGCTGGAATAGAGAGCTGAATAATCCTCATCGAGACTGTCGAGAGCCTTGATAAGAAGAGAATTCTTGACAACCATCAGCTTGACACCGTCGGCAAAGCAACGACGACGCAGAGCGCTGGTAGCCTCTGAATTCAGAGCTTCGATATTCGTCACATAAAAATGATCGTATTCCTTCACCAGGGAGGCAATGGAGGCGATCACATTGCTTTTATCTTTCTTCTTCATAATTCTGCAGTTTTAATCTTCAATGCTCTTCGGATCAACTTTGATACCACGGCTCATTGTAGTGGAAAGATAAATGCTCTTGATATAAGTGCCTTTGGCGACAGTCGGTTTCAGCTTGATAAGCGTCAGGATGAATTCCTTGACGTTACCGTAAATCTGCTCCGGAGTGAACGAAATCTTACCTACGGAAGTATGTACGATACCGCTCTTGTCAACCTTGAAGTCAATCTTACCCTGCTTAACCTCCTTGACGGCCTTGCCGATTTCCATCGTAACAGTGCCGCTCTTGGGGTTAGGCATGAGGCCACGAGGACCAAGGACACGACCCAAAGCACCAATTTTACCCATGATTGAAGGCATGGTGATGATGACATCCACATCCGTCCAACCGCCTTTGATCTTTTCGATATATTCGTCAAGACCTACATAATCAGCTCCGGCTTCTTTAGCTTCAGCTTCTTTATCCGGAGTGCACAAAGCCAGTACACGGACCTGTTTGCCCGTGCCGTTCGGCAGCGAAACAACGCCACGAACCATCTGATTGGCCTTACGGGGATCAACACCAAGGCGCACGTCTACGTCTACAGAAGCGTCGAACTTCGTGAAGGTGATTTCCTTCAGAAGAGCGGAAGCTTCCTTGAGCGAATAAGACTTGCCCACCTCAATCTTCTCCAAAGCCAACTTTTGATTTTTCGTCAATTTACTCATTTTCGTTGAAGTTTTTAATTGTTGGTGGGAAATTCGCCTTTAACAGTGATACCCATACTTCTGGCAGTACCAGCGACCAGGCGCATAGCCGATTCGATGGTAAAGCAGTTGAGGTCAGCCATCTTATCGTTGGCAATCTCCTTGACCTGGTCCCAAGTGACAGAAGCGACCTTTTTGCGGTTCGGTTCTGCAGAGCCAGATTTCACCTTGGCGGCTTCAAGCAGCTGGACAGCTGCCGGAGGAGTCTTGATAACGAAATCGAATGACTTGTCAGAGTAGTACGAAATAACTACAGGAAGGACCTTGCCGGCCTTGTCCTGAGTTCTGGCATTGAATTGCTTGCAAAAGTCCATGATGTTGATGCCCTTGGAACCCAAGGCAGGACCTACTGGAGGAGCAGGATTGGCTGCACCACCCTTGATTTGCAACTTAATTTGTCCGGCAATTTCTTTAGCCATTTTGTTTGATTTAAAAATTTGTGGAATGTTTGTACGGAAAAAAACAGCAGCGCGTAACCTCCGCTATTCTTTCTCGACCTGCATAAAACCCAATTCGAGCGGAGTCTTGCGCCCGAAAATTTTCACCATAACTTTGAGCTTCTTCTTCTCATTGTTGACCTCTTCGATCACGCCGCTGAAACCGCTGAAGGGACCGTAGTTGACCTTGACACTCTCGCCTATGTTGTAGACGATGTTCAGTTCTTCGGCACTCTCCTGCAGTTCGTCGACTTTACCCAGAATGCGGTTCATTTCTGAAGGCTGGACACTCTGAGGATTGTCCATACCGCCCAAGAATCCGAGGACATTGGGCGTGTTGCGCAAAGTGTGAGGCACTTCACCAACGAGTTCAGCTTCAACAAGCACATAGCCGGGGAGGTAAGAACGTTCTTTGAGAACTTTCTTTCCGTTCCTCTGCTGTACAACCTTCTCGGTCGGAATCAATACCTGGAAAACATGCTGGCCAAGGGGAGTGTTCTGCATCGCTGCATCCAAATACTCCTTGACTTTGCCTTCCTTTCCGCTGATGGCACGCATAACGTACCACTTTCTTGAAGTATCAGCCATTTCAACCGGTTAGATTAGAAGATTTTCTCGTAGATGAAAGACATCAGGTTTTCGAAACCCAAATCAATGACAAAGACAATCAGTGCAATCACCACGGAAGCAGTTAAAACGACAACTGCACTGTTTGCGAGCTCAGACGAAGTAGGCCAGGAGACCTTGTGGACGAGCTCATTGTAAGACTCTTTGAAATAGGTTCCAATCCTGTTAAAAAACTTTTTCATTATGATGCGGTTTTCTTTATTCTTCCTGCACGGGTCGAGAGACTCGAACTCCCGACACTTGGTTTTGGAGACCAATGCTCTACCAACTGAGCTAGACCCGTATATATGAATAGGAGAGTCCTATCTCTAGGAACCCTCCTACTCTATCTGATGTGATTAGTCAATCAGTTTGGTGATCTGACCAGAGCCAACGGTGCGGCCGCCTTCACGGATAGCGAAACGGAGACCTTCGCTGCAAGCTACAGGGTAGATGAGGGATACCTGAATTTCGAGGTTATCACCAGGCATTACCATTTCAGTACCTTCGGGCAGAGTGATTTCACCGGTAACATCCAGAGTACGGATGTAGAACTGCGGACGATACTTGTTGTGGAACGGAGTGTGACGGCCACCTTCCTTCTGAGTCAGGATATAGACAGAAGCTACGAAGTTGGTGTGAGGAGTGACTTCACCGGGTTTGCAGATGACCATACCGCGCTTTACTTCGTCCTTGTCAATACCACGGAGGAGCAGACCTACGTTATCGCCGGCTTCACCTTCGTCAAGGAGCTTGCGGAACATTTCAACACCGGTAACGACGGATTTCAGCTTTTCAGCACCCAGACCGATGATTTCAACGGGGTCATTGACATGGATGACACCGGTTTCGATACGACCGGTAGCAACAGTACCACGACCGGTGATCGAGAAGATATCTTCAACAGGCATCAGGAAGGGCTTGTCGGTAGCGCGGACGGGCAGTTGGATCCACTCGTCGACGGCAGCCATCAGCTCCATGACCTTGTCTTCCCACTGGGGAACGCCGTTGAGGGCGCCCAGAGCAGAACCGCGGATGAAAGGAGTGTCCTCTTCGAACTCGTACTGAGCCAGAAGGTCACGCATTTCCATTTCAACGAGGTCAAGCATTTCGGCATCGTCAACCATATCGCACTTGTTCATGAAAACGACCAGACGGGGGACGTTCACCTGACGGGCGAGAAGGATATGTTCACGGGTCTGAGGCATAGGACCATCAGTAGCGGCAACTACGATGATGGCACCGTCCATCTGTGCAGCACCGGTTACCATGTTCTTCACATAGTCAGCGTGGCCCGGGCAGTCAACGTGAGCGTAGTGACGGGTTTCGGTCTCGTACTCTACGTGAGCGGTGTTGATGGTGATACCTCTTTCCTTTTCTTCGGGAGCGTTGTCAATCTGGTCGAAAGATTTGACCTTGTCAGCGTTTCCGGCGATCTTTTCTGCAAGCACCTTGGTGATGGCGGCAGTCAAAGTAGTTTTACCATGGTCAACGTGACCGATGGTACCGATGTTTACGTGCGGTTTTGAGCGCTCGAATTTCTCTTTTGCCATAGTTGGATTGATTTATTAATAAGTAAATATTTATTTCGACTAGAGCCGGTGCCGAGAGTTGAACTCGGGACCTCTTCCTTACCAAGGAAGCGCTCTACCACTGAGCTACACAGGCAACAAAAAAAGAGCGGGAAACGGGACTCAAACCCGCGACCCTCAGCTTGGAAGGCTAATGCTCTATCAACTGAGCTATTCCCGCATCGCATTATGTGGGCAGTGATGGATTCGAACCACCGAAGGTAACAACCAGCAGATTTACAGTCTGCCCCATTTGGCCACTCTGGTAACTGCCCAAAAATAAGCGATATGCAGCATCCGCTGATGCAGCCGTTCCGATGCCTCATCCCGTGGGGCGCGAAACGGCTGCAAAAGTAGATATTATTTTTGAATCACAAAAATTTTCTCAGAATTTTTTATTTGGAGTGCAATTTTTCTTTGAATTTCTTCAACTGTCGGATAAGCGCCTCCACATCGTCGTCAATGGCTTCTTCGAAAGTGTCGCAGACCTTGGATGCGAAAAGGTCCTGACCGCCGATGAGGAGACGGATCTGAGCCTCTTTGTTGGCAGCCGTTTCGGGTTTGACGACTTTCAGAGCCACTTCGGCGGCAAGGATTCCGTCATAATACTGGTCCAATTTGGACACCTTCTTCTCAATGAAGCTCTTCAGAGCGTCCGTCGCATCGAAATGCACATCTTGAATTCTAATTTCCATAGTAAAATCTCCTTTCATTTTTCGCCCCTTGGATGGGCTTGTTTGTACACTTGTTTCAACTGCTCGAAAGTCGTGTGCGTGTAGACTTCCGTCGCGCTCAGGTTGGCGTGGCCCAAAAGCTGTTTGACCGCATTGAGTTCGGCACCGTTGTTGAGCATGGAGGTGGCGAAGGTGTGTCTGAGCACGTGCGGACTGTTCTTGGACAGCGTTCCAACCTGGGACAGGTCCTTTCTCACCAGCCGGTAGACCATGTTCGGGTAGACGGGGGCTCCCGTACTCCTTATAAATAAGGAGGTGGAATCGGCGTTTTCAATCTCTCCGCGCACTTTCAGATACTGTCCGATCAGTTCGGCCAATGAGTGGCCGAATGGAATCAGCCGTTCCTTGTCGCGTTTGCCCAAGACCCGGATCTGAGACCTGGACATGTCGATGTCCGAAAGTTTCAGTCCGACCAGTTCGGAACGTCGCATGCCCGTTTCCAGAAGCATCTCCACCATCAGCCGGTCGCGGACGGATTCGAAACTGCCGTCGTCGGGAAGCGGATCCAGCACCTGATCGATTTCCGATTCTTTCAAAAAGGAAGGCAGAGGACGGTGGACTTTGGGCGACAGCACGCGACGGGTCGGATTGTCAGTGGCCTTGCCTGTGCGCAACAGCCAGCGCCAGTAAGACTTGAGCGCAGACAATTTGCGGTTGCAGGTGCGGGCGCAGCTGCCCTGCTCCATCTGACTCACCATCCACAATCGGATCATATCGCCGTCAATCCGGTTCGGATCATCGGTCTGAAAGACTGCGGCCGTATATTCAAAGAACGCGGTGAGGTCCTGATTATAAGCAACTACGGTATGCGAAGAATAATTCTTCTCATACCGCAGATACTGTATAAATTGCTCTACCCACATCGTTACAGCCGGTTTGAAAAGTTATCCGGCAACGAATTTAGCAAAGCATTTTTGTTCTATCAAGAAAAATCCGAGACTTTTTTTCGTTTACACCTCCTGATTGGCGGGAACTCTGCCCGATGCTAAAGTGTGGGACTCTAAAAAGATTACTCTTCAGACTGCTGGAGCTGCTGAACATAGACGGCTTTCATCTTCTGGGCGCGCTTGGCGACGGAAGGTTTCGTAAAAGCCTGTCTGTTTCTCAGTTCTTTGACCGTACCGGTCTTTTCGAATTTGCGTTTGAATTTCTTCAGCGCCTTTTCGATGTTTTCTCCTTCTTTGATAGGAACGATAATCATAATTGGTCAGTTAATAAAATTTGGTTTGAAAATCGGGGGGCAAAATTAGACAAAGCTTTCCAATTGACAAATTATTCTCTGATTTTTTTTGCTTTTACCTGTCGTCTTAGCTATTTTTGTAGATAACAAAGGTGTTTTCAGATTCTTTATCAAAACATTATGAACAAGACCATTACCGAGCGGCTTGACCGTCTGCGCGCCGAGATGGCCAAACGGCAGGTGGACGCCTGCATCGTCCCGACCGATGACATTCATCAGAGCGAATACGTGTCGCCGCATTTCAAATACAGGGCCTACCTTTCGGGCTTCACCGGAAGCGCCGGCACCCTGGTCGTC
This sequence comes from Bacteroidales bacterium, assembly GCA_045627385.1. Classification (GTDB taxonomy): domain Bacteria; phylum Bacteroidota; class Bacteroidia; order Bacteroidales; family UBA1402; genus UBA1757. The sequence continues at coordinate 16,667 of JAZQNO010000034.1, read as the reverse complement.
ACACTTGACAAGGCAGGACTGTGGACCGATTCGCGGTATTATCTCCAGGCCGAAGCCCAGCTCGAAGGGACCGGTATCGGACTTTTCAGAACCACGGAGCCAGACACGCCGGGCATAGCCGAATGGCTGGCCGGAGAACAGCCCCGCTGTGTCGGATTCGACGGCAACGTCTACGCTGCCGGCAGCGCATTGGACCTGATCGCGTCGCTCGAAAAGGAAGGCTGCCGCATCGACAGCGGTTTCGATTCTTGCGAAGCCGTCTGGACAGACCGTCCGGAATTGCCATTGGAGCCCGTCCGCGTGTATCCCGAATCTTTCGACGGCGAATCGTTTGCCAGCAAACTGTCGCGCGTGCGGGAAAGACTTCGCCGATGTGGAGCCGACACGCTTCCCATCAGCGGACTCGACGACATCGCCTGGCTCACTTCCCTGCGCGGGAACGACGTAGCCTACAACCCGGTCGGTCTGTGCTTTGCGCTGCTTCGGGAAGACACCTTCTCCCTTTTCATCGATCCGCGGAAACTGACTGACGAGACCCGGCAATACCTTACATTAAATAAGGTGCGGCTGATGGGCTATCGGGATTTGGAGAAAGAACTGTCGAAACTGCCCTCGGACGCTCGTGTGTTTGTCGACCGCAAGCGCATCAATTATTCCATATACAGCCACATACCCTCATCCTGCGCCAAAATCGAAGGTATCTCGCCCGTCACCGACCTCAAATCGGTCAAGAATGAGGTGGAACTTGCCGGCACCCGTCAGGCCGTTCTTCGCGACGGCGTCACCCTGCTCCGCCTGTGGCGCTGGTTCGAGTCGAGATTGGAAAAGGGCGAGCCGACCGACGAATACGGCATTGCCCGACAGCTCATCGCCAGCCGTCTCGAAGAGGAGGCATGCACGGGCGAAAGTTTCGAGCCCATCGTCAGCTTCGGCAGCAACGGAGCCATCGTCCACTACAGTCCGTCGCAGGAAAATTGTGCGGCCGTCAGTGCGGACGGCATTCTGCTCATCGACAGCGGCGGCCAGTATCTGGAAGGCACGACCGACATCACCCGCACCTATTCCCTGTACAAGGATGAAACGCCGGAAGCATACAAAAAAGATTACGCTCTTGTGCTGAAAGGCAACATCGCGCTGGCGGAAAGCATCTTCCCCGAACACACGCGCGGCTGTGTCATCGACGCTTTCGCCCGCCAGTTCATGTGGCGCGAAGGCATCAGCTACGGACACGGCACCGGTCACGGAGTCGGTCATTTCCTGAACGTGCACGAAGGGCCTCAAAGCATCCGCACGGAAGAGAATCCGGTCACCCTCAAGCCCGGAATGCTCCTTTCTGACGAACCCGGAATCTACCGGACCGGCCGCTACGGAATCCGGCTCGAGAATCTAATTTGCTGCACGGTGAAAAAGGAGACCGAGTACGGCCGTTTCCTCGGCTTTGAAACACTGACTCTTTTCCCGTTCGACTTGAAATCGATAGACAAAAAATATTTTACGCCCGGTGAGATCGACTGGATCAACGCCTACCACCGCCGTTGCCGCGAGGCGCTGGCGCCCATGCTGACTCCGGAAGAACAAGCCTGGCTCAACGAAAAAACAAGAGAAATATAATTATGGCACTGATCAAATCGGTAAGAGGATTCGACCCTCAAATTGGAGAAAACTGTTTTTTGGCGGACAACGCCACCATCGTAGGCGATGTCGTCATGGGCGACAACTGCAGCATCTGGTTCAACGCCGTGCTGCGGGGCGATGTCAATTCCATACGCATCGGAAACAATGTGAACATTCAGGACGGCAGCGTACTGCACACGCTCTATCAGAAATCGACCATTGAAATAGGCGACCACGTTTCGGTGGGCCACAATGTCACCATTCACGGAGCCACCATCCACGACTATGCGCTCATCGGCATGGGCTCGGTCGTCCTGGACGATGCCGAAATCGGCGAAGGGGCCATCATCGCCGCCGGGGCCGTCGTCTTGAAAGGGACCAAAGTCGAACCTTACAGCATCTGGGCGGGATGTCCGGCCAAATTCGTCAAAATGGCCGACCCGGAACAGACTCAGACCATCAACAGACGCATTTCCGACAACTATTCGATGTACGCCAGCTGGTACAAAGAGGAAGCTGGAGAAGAAAAATAAAATATTTATAAACTATGTTTATAGCCTCCTGGACGGGGCTGGAGACGTCATTTTTATTTGGCATTTCCAGCCTCGTGCTGTATTTTTGCGGTCCAAAATTCACTGGAAGATGTTGAAAAATCTAGTTATCGTCGAGTCTCCGGCCAAGGCCAAAACCATAGAAAAGTTCTTAGGTAAAGATTTCAAAGTCATGTCCAGCTACGGACATATACGTGATTTACAGAAGAAAGGCTTTGGAATCGACATCGAAAACGGCTTCATGCCCATGTATGAGATTTCAGCCGCCAAGCGGAAAATCGTCAACGAGCTGAAAGCGGCTGCCAAGGAGGCCGAGAACATCTGGCTGGCATCCGATGAAGACCGCGAAGGAGAAGCGATCGCCTGGCATCTTCTGGATGTTCTGGGACTCGATCCGCACACGACCAAACGTATCGTTTTCCACGAAATCACCAAATCGGCCATTGACGAAGCCATCGTATCGCCGCGCCGCATCAACAGCAACCTGGTCAATGCCCAACAGGCCCGACGCGTTCTGGACCGTATCGTCGGTTTCGAGCTCTCCCCCATTCTTTGGAAAAAAATCAAGCCTTCGCTTTCTGCCGGTCGCGTACAGTCCGTCGCGGTGAGACTGATTGTGGAACGCGAACGCGAAATCATTCATTTCCAGTCGGAAAATTTCTATCGTCTGAGCGTCATCTTCAGCTATGTCAATGCCGAAGGAGACGATGTCCAGCTGAAGGCCGACCTTCAGGACCGCATCGCCACCAAGGAAGAGGCTCTGAAAATCATGGAGCAGATGAAGTCGGGCGAATTCGAAGTGGAAGAAGTCAGCAAGCGTCCCGTCAAGCACTCGCCTTCGGCTCCTTTCACCACCTCCACGCTGCAACAGGAAGCCGCCCGCAAACTGGGTTTCTCCATCTCCCAAACGATGGTCTATGCCCAGAACCTGTACGAATCCGGTAAGATCACCTATATGCGTACCGACTCGGTTCACCTTTCGAAACTGGCGCTGGGAACCGCCAAAGCCGAAATCGAAAGGCTGCACGGAAAGGAATACGTGAAGACCCGCCAATACCAGACCAAAAGCAAGGGCGCCCAAGAGGCCCACGAAGCCATCCGTCCCAGCTATATGGAACAGTCGTCCATCGACAGCGGGACATCGGCCGAAAAGCGTTTGTACGAGCTGATTTGGGAGCGTACCATCGCCTCTCAGATGGCCGATGCCAATTTCGAAAAGACGAGTGTCACCATCGGTCTGAAAGGCTCTCCCTACAAATTCGTCGCCGAAGGCGAAGTGATGACCTTCGACGGTTTCCTCAGAGTCTATGGCATCAGCGACGACGCAGAAAACACCATGCTGCCCGCTATCGAGGCCACACAAAATCTGAAACTCGAATCGGCATCCGCCACCGAACGCTTCACGCAGAAGCCGGCCCGATACACCGAAGCCACTTTGGTCCACAAATTGGAAGAGTTGGGCATCGGACGCCCGTCCACCTATGCGCCTATCATTCTGACCATCCAGCAGCGCGACTATATCAAACGCGGCAATCGCGAAGGAGAGAAGCGCGATTATTCGGTCATCGAACTGAGCCGCTCCGGAAAGTTGTCGGAAAAGACCAAGAGCGAGACCGTAGGCGCCGAAAAGAACAAACTGTCGCCGACAGATATCGGCATGGTAGTCAATGACTTCCTCATCGAGCACTTCCCCACGATCATGGGTTACGACTTCACGGCTTCCGTGGAGCAGGATTTCGATAAAGTGGCCGAAGGAAAAGCCAAGTGGAACACGCTGATGAGCGATTTCTACGCCGAATTCCACCCGCTTGTCGAAAATGCCAACAGTTACTCGAAAGAAAAAGCCGGCGCCCGCCTGCTGGGGACCGATCCCAAGAGCGGCCGTCCTGTTTCGGTCCGCATCGGAAAATTCGGTCCGGTGGCTCAAATCGGAAGTGCTGAAGATGTGGAGAAACCCCAGTTCGCCTCTTTGAAAAAAGGTCAGATGATGGAGACCATTTCCTTGGAAGAAGTGTTGGATCTGTTCAAACTGCCCCGCAATTTGGGAGAATTCGAAGGCAAAACCATCACGGTCGGCACTGGCCGTTTCGGCTTCTATATCCGTCACGACAACAAGTTCGTGTCGCTGCCGAAGGACAAGGATCCGATGGAAATCACGCTTGAAGAAGCCTCTGAACTGATTCTTCAAAAACGGCTCGACGACCAGAAGAAAATCATCAAATCATTCCCTGAAGACAGCACGCTGACGGTTCTTGACGGACGCTTCGGCGCCTACATTTCCAAAGGCGGCACCAATTACAAGTTGACCAAAGCCCTGCGTGAAAGAGCCGCCGAACTCACCTACGAAGAGTGTCTGAGCGTCATCAGCGCTGCCGGCAACGACGAATCCAAGCGCAGCCCGCGGGCCAAAGCCACACAGCGCAAAGCCAAAAGCAAATAAATTTCCTTAGGAGACAAAAGACAATCACCCGGCCGGTTCTCTCAGAGAATTCCGGCTGGGTGATTCATTTCAATACCGCTCCGAAACTTATCGTTTCAGGGTGACGTTCTTTTCGTAAGCGTCGATTTCGGCGAAGAAGGCATCGCCCACGGGCACATTGTTTCTGACGCAGAATTCGTCATAAACGGCAGCCCAAGGCAGAGACTTGGATTCTTCGAGCAAACCGAGCACCTTGTAGCCCTGACCTGCGATTTCCAATTCGGCGATGGCCTTAGAAGGCTCCAGCAGAGCGCGGAGCATGCACTTCTGAGCCGAACGGCTACCGATGACATAGGCACCCAGACGGTTGATGGCGCCGTCAAAATAGTCAAGACCGTAGTGTACGCGGTCAAGGGCGCCGGCACGGACGATTTCCGAGAAGAGTTCCTGAGTCGGGTCGTCCATGATGGTCACATGGTCAGAGTCCCAACGGACCGGACGGCTCACGTGAAGCATCAGTTCAGGAACGAACTGCAGCAGGGCGCTCACCTTGTCGGCAGGGCTCTCCGTGGGATGATAATGTCCCGTGTCGATGGTCGGAATCATATGGTTGGCAGCGGCATAGGCCGTATAGAAATCGTGCGAACCCACCGTGAAGCTTTCCAAACCGATACCGAACACCTTGCCTTCGATACAGTCTTTCATATAGGCTTTCTTTTCGGCGAAAATCTCGTCCAAAGACTCCTTCAGAAGCTTGCGATAGAGATAGTGGTTGACCGACTGGTCCTTGCATCCGTCATGCACCCAGACATTCATGATACAGGGATCGTCCTGAGCCTTACCGATGGTGTCGGCGATGTCACGGCAGCGCTTGGTGTGCTCGATCCAGAAATCGCGGATGCCCTTGTCGGGATTGGACAGAGAGAGATTGCCGCTCTTGGGATGCGAGAAAGAAGTGCTGTTGAAATCAAGTTTGGTATCGTTGGCTTTGCCCCAATCGATCCAAGACTGGAAATAACTGGCATCGATTTCGTCGCGATCGACCACCTTACCCTTGAAATCGCCGTAGATTTCGTGCAGATTCAGACGGTGAGTACCCGGAATCAGACTTTTGGCTTTCAGGATATCGGCACGGAGTTCGTCGATGTTGCGGGCTTTGCCGGGATAGTTGCCCGTGCTCTGGATACCGCCGCTCAAAGCGCCGGCCTGGACTTCGAAACCGGCCACGTCGTCTGCCTGCCAGCAATGCATGGACAGATGGAAATTCTGAAGCTGATCCAACACTTTCTCGGTATCGATACCGATTTCAGCGTAGCGTTCTTTGGCCACTTCGTAGGCCTTTTTTACCAATTGTTCTTTAGACATGATTATGGATTTGAATGATTATTTGTTGACAATTTGAAGATAACGGCGATAGGCCAGATCCCAAGCCGTGGGATCCTGCGGCATATAGACGGTGGTTTCGATGGACTTGGCTATCAGTTGCCTCATTTCCTGCAGGTTGTTGACCACACCAAGCGCCTTTGCCTGCATCATCACATTGCCGATGGCCGTGGCCTCTCCGGGACCGCAGACCACGGGAATGCCCACAGCGTTGGCTGTTAGCTGGCTCATCGTCCGGTTGACGGAACCGCCGCCGATCATGTGCAGTTTCTCGATTTTGAAAGGAGCCATCCGCTGGAGATTGCCCAGCACCGTACGGTACTTGAGGGCAAGACTGTCGTAGATGCAGCGGATGAACTGCGAATGGGTCTGAGGCTTGGGCTGTCCGGTACGTTCGCAATAGTTTTCAATGGCCTTGACCATACTGGGCGGATTGGCGAAACTCGGATCGTCCGGATCGACCAGCGAACGGAAAGGATCGGCCGATTGAGCCAGTTCTTCGATGATGGCGTAGGAATAGGTGATGTTCTGTTTTTTCTTCCATTCCTTACGGCACTGTTCGAGCAGCCACATGCCCGTGATGTTCTTCAGGAAACGCGTGGTTCCGTCGACACCGCCCTCGTTGGTATAATTCAGATGGAACGTCTCATCGTTGATGATAGGATCCTTCACTTCCAGACCCATCAAGGACCAAGTGCCCGAGCTCAAGAAGGCAAAACGTTCGTTTTCAGCGGGAATGGCAGCCACTGCCGAACCGGTGTCGTGACCGGCCACTGCCACTACGGGCACTTTGCCGAGGCCGCTTTCTTCGGCCAGACTGTCAAGCAGCGGACCTATGACGAAACCCGGATAGGAAATTTCGGGGAACTTGTCGGGCGATACGCCGGCCGCCTCAAGCAGTTTGGGCTCGAACTTCTTCGTTCTCGGATTCATCATTTGAGAAGTCGAAGCGATGGTGTATTCGCAGATCTGCTTGCCGGTCAGAAGATAAGAGAGCGCATCCGGCATGAAGAGGATTTTGTCGGCGGCTTCCAAGGAAGAAGAACCTTCCTGTTTGGCGGCATACAATTGGAAAAGCGTGTTGAAATTCATAATCTGAATGCCCGTCAGTTCATAAACTTCTTTACGGGGTATCAGTTTGAAATAGTTTTCAGGAGCTCCGTCGGTGTAGGGGTCGCGGTAAGCGCGCGGACAGCCCAACGGGCTGCCGTCCTTGCCGAAGCATACGATGTCGACGCCCCAGGTGTCGATACCGATGGCATCGATGGTGACGCCTTCCTTGCCGGCTGCGACCAGTCCCGCCCTCATGGCATCGTAGAGACTGTAGATGTTCCAGTAGTATTTGCCGTTCATCGGCAGAATGATATTCGGGAAACGGGTCAGCTCCTTCATGTCGAGCTTGTCCTTGTCCAAGGTGGCCAGAATGCTGCGACCCGAGGTGGCACCCAGGTCAAAGGCCAAAAAATGATACGTCTTATCCATTGATGAATTATTTGATAGTCAACATAATGACAGATTTGGCGGGAGCCGTGAGCGTGAGTTCGCCTTTTCTGGAAAGTTTCACTCCTTTCAGTTCGGTCGGAACCACCTTCTCAGCATCGCCGAAGGTGTTGAAATCGTTCAGCTTCTTGGAAGTCAAGATTTCGGCCGTCACCTTGGCACCGTTTTTCACATCGGTCAACTGGCAAGAAATTTCGATGTTCTGATGAGGATCCACATTGACCAGACTCAAATGGATGGCCCCCTCGCTGTCGACGGATGCGGCCGCATTCACCGCCGGAACCGACATCGTGCCGCAAGTATAGACCGGTGCGTCGATTTCAACCGGAAGGTTGGTGGCATCCTGATGTACGTTGAACATACGGTAGACGTGGTAGGTCGGCGTCAGCACCATCTGATTGTCTTGGGTGAGGATGACCGACTGAAGCACATTGACCATCTGGGCGATGTTGGCCATACGGACACGGTCGCTGTGATGCTGGAAAATATGGAGCGTGGAAGCGCACAGAAGCGCATCGCGCAAGGTGTTCTGCTGATAGAGGAAACCGGGGTTGGTGCCGGGTTCCACATCGTACCAGGCGCCCCATTCGTCCACACAGAGCGATACCCGTTTGCCGGGATCGTACTTGTCCATCACCTCTTCGTGTCCCTTGATGAGATCCTCCATGTGAAGGCCGTTCTGCATCGTGCGGATGTATTCTTCTTCGGAAAAATCCGTGGCCGAACCCTTGTGGTTCCAAGAGTTGGGTACGGTATAATAGTGCATGGACAGGCCCCACATCTGACCTTTGGCGTTGCGCATCAGCACATCCGTCCAATGAGTGTCGCCACCATTGGGTCCACCGGCAATTTTCTGCAGGCGATTGTCTCCGTAGTTGCGGCAATAAGTGGCATAGCGGCGATACTGGTCGGTGTAGAACTCGGCGGTCATATTGCCGCCACAACCCCAGTTTTCGTTGCCGACGCCCCAGAATTTCACCTTCCAAGGCTTGTCACGTCCATTCTCGCGACGAAGATTGGCCATGGGCGATTCGCCGTCGAAGGTGATGTACTCGACCCACTTCGACATCTCTTCCACCGTTCCGCTGCCCACATTGCCGCAGATATAGGGTTCCGCACCGATCAGTTCGCAGTAATTCAAGAATTCGTGAGTGCCGAAACTGTTGTCTTCGACTACCCCTCCCCAGTGCGTGTTGATCATTTTGGGACGGCTCGAACGCGGTCCGATACCGTCGCGCCAATGGTACTCGTCGGCAAAGCAGCCGCCCGGCCAGCGGAGATTCGGTATCTTCATTTCCTTAAGCGCTTCCATCACATCCGTGCGATAGCCGTCGACATTGGGAATGTCAGAGTCGGGGCCTACCCAGATACCGCCGTAGATGCAGTGTCCGAGATGTTCGGAAAAATGTCCGTAAATGTGACGGGAGATGTTCGAGCCCGGCTGATCGGTCCGGACCGTCATCGTGGCGCCTGTATTTCCTTTGGCAGGAAGCGAACTCTCAAGGGGTTCGGCCGACATGGGAAGCAAGCCGGCGGACAAAAGGCAAATGGAAGCCAGGAAAAAATGCTTGAACATATCTTCAGAGATTGGATTGTTATCTCACAAAGATAATCAAGTTTATTGAGAAACCGCGACCTGAGGCGGGATTTTCACAAATGTCAGTCAAATTTGATGGAACGGGCCGGCAGAATGCGGCTGACCATAGCTGTCGGAAGCAGCATCATCAGCAACGATGCCAGCAAAGTGCCCACATTCAGCAAGACGATGTAGAGGAGATTGAACTCGATCGGGACCGACGAGACATAGTACACATCGGGGTTGAGCGGGAACAGACGGAAGAAATGTTGGACGGCGGCGATGCCCAGTCCAATCAGATCGCCCCAGAAGATTCCCTTGACGGCCAGCATGGCCGAAAGCCAGATGAAAATGCGGCGGACAGACAGATTGTCGGCTCCCATCGCCTTCATCATCCCAATCATATTGGTGCGTTCCAGCATCAGGATGAGCAGGCCCGAAATCATATTGAAACCGGCCACGAAAAGCATCAGCACCAAAATCAGCCAGACATTCATGTCGAGCAAGTCCAGCCAACCGAACAGATCGGGATTGAGGTCGTGGACAGACTGCACATAATAGGAATTGCCTTTGAGATGGCCGATTTCGAAAAGCGTATTGTAAACCGCCAGATCGGTTTCCTGCAGTTGGCGGATGTCCTCCACAAAGATTTCCAGACCGCCCACACGGCCTTCCTCCCAACCGTAAAGCCGGGCCATCAGACGCTGGTCTGCCAAGACAAACTGCTTGTCGAATTCGGAAAAATGCGTGTCGAACAGGCCGGAAACCACAAATTTCCGCGCCGTCACGCGCTCATCCCTGGCAAAATACGCAATGAAGTCATCGCCGGTGCGGAGATTCATCTGCCGGGCAAGCAAAGCCGACAGCATCACCTGGTTGGAAGGCTGCCCGTCGGTCGGTTCCGAATAAGACGGCATCTGGCCTTCGGTGATGTGCTGCGACAGAAAACTCCAGTCGAAATCCCCGTCAATGCCCTTGAAGACAACCGCCTGAATGTCGTCATCCGTCTTCAGCATACCCAATTTGGTGGTAAAACGCTGTACGTGACGGACATTAGGGATGGACATCAGCAAAGCGGGAAGGCTGTCGGCCTTCTCGATGGGGACCATTTCGAAAGAGAAATCGGATTGGCTGCTGGTCACTTGGATGTGGCTGCTGATGCCCACCACCCGGCTCTCGACCTGATGTTTGAAACCGATGACGATGCAGACGGCCAGAATCATCACGGCCAGACCCACGGCGATACCTGCCACAGCGATTCGGACTGCCGGGCGGGAAACCGCTTTCCCGTTCTCGTGTGAAGTATGGAAAAACAGTCGTCTGGCTATGTGGTATTCGTAGCTCAAATGATCGAGTGTCAGATAGTACGTCCCGGATAAACGGACAATGCGTTACGGAGCAGGTCCATAGCGATTTTCAAGTCGTCCAGGCTGATGGTATAGGAAATGCGCACCTCGTTGCGGCCGACACTGTTGGCCGAGTAGAATCCGGAGGCCGGAGCAATCATAAGGGTTTTGCCTTCGTGTTCGTAAGATTCGAGCAACCAGGCGCAGAACTTGTCGGCATCGTCGATGGGCAGACGGGCAACCGTATAGAAAGCACCCTGAGGCATAGGCGAATAGCAGCCTGGGATGCCATTGATGGCCGATATCACATAATTGCGGCGAGAGAGATACTCGTCATAAACGCCTTTCATATAGGATTCCGGGGCATCAATGGAAGCTTCAGCCACCAGCTGGCCGATCAGCGGCGGACACAGACGGGCCTGACAGAATTTCATCACATCCTTGCGCACCTGCTCGTTTTTGGTAATCAGAGCACCGACACGGATGCCACATTCACTGTAGCGTTTCGACACCGAATCAATCAGAATGACATTTTCTTCAATGCCTTTCAGATTCATAGCCGAAATATGCTCCGTACCGTCATAGCAGAATTCGCGATAAACCTCGTCCGAGAACAGATACAAATCGTATTTCTTGACCAACTGACGGATATGCTCCATTTCCTCGGCCGTGTAGATGTGGCCCGTGGGATTGTTGGGGTTGCAGATGAGAATGGCGCGGGTGCGTTTGGTGATCATCTGTTCGAACTCTTCGAAAGAAGGCAAGGCGAAATCGTTGTCGATGCTCGACAGGAAGGGTCTGATGATGGCACCTCCGGCAATGGCGAAGGCCGTATAGTTGGCGTAGGCCGGTTCCGGGACCACAATCTCGTCGCCCTGGTCCAGGCAGGCCATGAAAGCGAACTGGACGGCCTCAGAGCCGCCGGTCGTTACGATGATTTCGTCAGGAGAGACATCGATGCCGCATCGGTGGTAGTAGTCGGCCAACTTTTCACGCAAACTTGGAAGACCCGCAGAATGCGTGTACTCCAACACTTTACGGTCAACGTTCTTGAGCACGTCAAGACCGACTTGAGGCGTTTCGATATCGGGCTGACCTATATTGAGATGATAGATGCGGAGACCCCGCTGTTCGGCCTTTCGGGCCAGAGGGGCCAATTTGCGGATAGGCGACTCGGGCATAATCCAGCCGCGGTGTGAAGGAAGTGGCATATCTGTCTGTTAATTTCAGGCGCGAAGATACGGATAAATACACAAATCAGGAAACGGAAGTTCGAGCCGGCTGTTCAACGTCTGACCAGATCGAATGCCGTACGGCTGGCATCTTCGATGATTTGGCCTTCATTTTTCACATGACCGTCTTTCATCAGAATCTGTCCGTCGCAAATGACATAGGCGATGGCACGGCTGTCTGCCGAATATACCCAGTTGGAGGTGAGATTGAAATCGGGAGTCAGGCGCTCATTGTCCAAATCGACCAGCAAGGCGTCGGCCAGACAGCCTTCGGCGATTTCGCCGGCCCCAGGGACGAAACAGGCGGCTCCGTTGACGGTGGCCCATTTCAGCACCTCCGCGGCGGGAAGCGTCTCAGCGTCGTAACGGACTTTGGCCAGCAGGGCGGCCGTCTTCATTTCCTCGTGCATGTCGAGGTTGTTGTTGGAAGAGGCACCGTCGGTTCCCAGCACGACCTTCAGATTGCCTGCCATCACCTCGGGCACGGGGAAGAATCCCGAACTGAGTTTCATGTTGGAACAGGGGTTGTGGACCAAAGTCACCTGATGCTTGGCCAGCAGTTCGATGTCGTGAGGCGTCAGCCAGACACAATGGGCGGCCACAACGTCGGGACCGAGGATGCCGAGATGGTCCAGCCATTCGGTTGGCGTCATTCCATGGGCATTCTGGCAGTCAAGCACTTCCTGCTTGGTTTCCGACAAGTGGATGTGGATTTTCACACCTGCGTCACGGGCATCCGCCGCCAAACGCTGCAGCAGAGGTCCGTCGACGGTGTAGATGGCGTGGGGCGCCTGCGCCCATTGGGTGCGGGCGGCCCATCTTTCGGGATGATGGAGCGTATCGCAGATACGATCGACCGACTTGGCCGGCGTGTGGTTCATGACGGTGTCGGAGACGACAGCGCGGACACCCATTTCTTCCACAGCCTGCTGACATGTTTCCCACTGGAAATACATATCGTTGAAGAACACCGTGCCCGACTTGATCATTTCCAGAATGGCCAGCCGCACGCCGACCAGCATGTCCTGAGCCGTCATCTTGGCTTCGATAGGCCAGATGTGCTCGGTGAGCCAGGTCTGCAGAGGCATGTCGTCCGCATAGCCGCGCAAAAGCGTCATGGCGTGATGCGTATGGCCGTTGTAGAAAGGAGGAAGAATGGCGTAACGGCTGCCGTCGACGCGCTGCAGGCCCTCTTCGGGGAGAGTGTCGGCCAGGCGGGAACCGGCGGGACGTATGCGGGAAAAACGGTTCCCTTCGATAAGAATGTCACAGGTCTGAGCGTTCAGACGGACATTTTCTATCAGAATGCGATTCATTTTCAATGATTTACTCAATAGTTTGGAGACCTTCAGAAGACCAGGCGTAAGCCTGTCCGTTGATGGTCACATTGTCAAACACCACATTTTCAGCGCCGACCACATGACAGAGTTCCTCATTGGTCACTCCTTCGATGCAGCAGTCACGCAAAGTGATGTTGTGGGCGCAAATATTGGAGGGCGCTCCGGAAACGTGGATGGCGAAACGGCTCTTGTGGGAGGTCACGTTTTCGATGGTGATGTCGCGGAAATCCACGGGGAAAGGGCCCTCATTGATACGGGCGTAGTTGAGTTCCAGACCCAGGACGGCCAGATCGCATTCGCCGACTTCCAGATTGCGGACATTGATGTTGGAAACGGTTCCGCCGCGCTGCGGGTTGGATTTGACGCGGATGACACGCTGGAGGTTGGGCGAATTCATTTCGCAGTTCTCCACCCAAAGGTTTTTGAAGCCGCCGCTGATTTCGCTGCCAATGGCCACGCCGGCATGGCCGTCGCGCATGATGCAGTCGCGCACGATGATGTTGCTGGAAGGGATGTTGAAACGGCGTCCGTCGGCGTCGCGTCCGGATTTGATGGCGATGCAGTCGTCACCGGTGTCGAAAGTGCATCCCTCGAACAGCATGTCGGTGCAGGATTCCGGGTCGCAGCCGTCGTTATTGCCCATATGGCTGTCCATCGTCACGCCGCGCATGGTCACATTGGTGCAGAGCACAGGATGGATGCACCAGAAAGGCGAACGGTGGATGGTGAAGTCTTCGAGAAGCACATTGCGGCAGTTCATCAGATTGACGGTCTGAGGACGGGCGGGCAGCTCCTGAGAAAGATAGCGCTGCTCGAGCGGAGTCTCGTCGGCCACCCAGCCGTATAGCATGCTCTTGCTGCCGACACGTCTGCCGTTTTCGTCGGTATAGCCGGCCGTCAGCGGGCCGTACCAGTTGTGGCGTCCGGCCTGTCCGTCCAGAATGCCTTTGCCGGTGATGGCTATGTTTTCGCAGTCCTCGGCATAAACCAGAGGCTGCACATTGTAGCACTCGATGCCTTCCCAACGGGTATGCACGATCGGAAACAGGCGCACGTCGTCGGTGAACAGCAGCGTGGCGCCTTCCGACAGATGGAGGTTGACGTTGGACTGCAGACGGATGGGAGCGGTTTTCCACTCGCCGGCGGGCACGACCACACGACCGCCTCCGTTTTCCGCACAGGCTTGGATAGCAGCGTGGATGGCCGCCGTATAAAGCGTGTCGCTTCCATTGTAATAATCGGTGATAAGATAATCCTTGTCGGCGAAAGTGGGCGCAACGATGCGGTCAAGCACCTTTTCCATTTCTTTCCACGGATCGTTCTTGCAACAGGAGGTAGCCAAAAGCATCAGAGCCGCAGCCACAAGGGAGAATGTCGATTTTTTCATAACTGTGAATTTGATTTCCGATTGCAAAGTTTACAAAAAAATCCTTTTTCACAAGCGGCTCGGACGAAATTAAACCGCGCACACCTATATTTGTCTAAAATTCCGTAAACAAGTGCTCATCATGTCCAGACTTTTTCTTTCAAAAATCATTCTTGTATTTTCATTTTCAGTCATTTGTCTCAATGTAACCGCCCAGCGGCCGCAAAGGGGTTTCAACCCGATGCGGATGACTACCGAGGAATTTTTCCAATCCGACGACGCCAAACGCATCGGCGACCAGATACTGGCCTATCAGCGGGTCACCGGCGGTTGGCCCAAAAACATCAACATGTACCGGCAGATGACTCAGCAGGAACTGGCCGCCGTCATGGCCGACAAATCGCGCGAAGACGATTCGACCATCGACAACGGAGCCACGACCCAGCAGATGACCTTTCTGGCCAGGCTGTACCGCCAGACACACGAAGCGCGCTACCGCGAGGGTTTCCTCAAGGCGGTCGAATTTCTGCTTGCGGGTCAATACGAGAATGGCGGATGGCCTCAGTTCTGGCCCAATCCACGCGGTTATCAGGTCAATATCACCTTCAACGACGACGCCATCGCCAACACGCTGCGACTCTTCGGACAGATGATCGCAGGCACAGAGCCATACGATGGCGATCTGATTGACAAAACGCTGAAAAAGAGACTGCAGGCCTCCTTCGACAAAGGCATAGACATCATTCTGCGCACTCAGATTGTCGTGGACGGAAAGCCCACCGTCTGGTGCCAGCAGCACGACCCGGTGACCCTGGCCCCGGCCAAGGCCCGCGCTTACGAACTGCCTTCCTTCTGCTCGCAGGAAAGCGCCGGTCTGGTGAGCCTGCTGATGGGCCTGCCCCATCCGGACGCCCGCGTGAAGAAGGCCGTCCACGGAGCCATGAAATGGTTCGACACCTACAAGCTCACAGGCATCCGGGTGGAACGCGGCTGGCAGACGGACGCGCATTTGGTCGAAGAACCCGGTGCAGGTCCCATCTGGGGACGTTTCTACGACCTGAAATACTGTGAACCCTATGTGTGCGACCGCGACGGACTGCCGCGCCGCCACCTCGAGGAAATCGGTTCAGAACGTCGCAACGGCTACAGCTGGTACGGCTCAAGACCGGCCGAACTGTACGAAGCCTATCAGGCATGGGCCGACAAATACGACCCCAAAAACAAGGTAGACATCAGTCTGGAGACAAAAGGCGGCAACGAAACGGGCCGGATCGAGCTCTACCGCCGTCCGACGGTCAACCCTGCCGACTTCGACGTGGTGGTACGCCCCGGGCAGAGCATTCAGAAGGCCATTTCCAAAGCCCCCGAAGCCGGTTCCCGGAAAGCGGCCGAAGGCAAGCCTTTCTCCATTCTCATTCTCAACGGAACCTATCGGGAAAAGGTCATCATCGACCGTCCTAACATCGTGCTGGTGGGTGAAAACCGCGACAGCACCAGACTGATTCTGGCTGAAACGGCCCAGACCAACCAAACGCCCATGTACAACGGAAAACCCACCGGAAACGGTGTCATCGTGCTGCAGGAAGGCGCCGACGACTGCATCATCAGCGGTCTGACGGTCTACAACAACTACGGCACGGAGGTGGAGCCGGGCAACACCACCCATCAGATGGCCATCTTCGGACGCGCCACCCGCACCATCGTCATCAACTGCAATGTCTGGGCCGACGGCAACGACGCCCTTTCGCTCTGGGCCAAAGGCGGCGACGGCATGTATTATCACGCCGACTTGTTCCTTCGCAGCCCGGGTGTCGATTTTCTCTGTCCGAGAGGCTGGTGTTATGCGACACGCTGCCGCTTCTACGGCGACGGCCGCGCCATGATCTGGCACGACGGCCGCGGCGACCGCAGCAAGAAGCTCGTCATCACCAATTCTGAATTCGACGCCAAGAGCCCCACCCTGCTGGGCCGTTATCACCACGATTCCCAATTCTACCTGGTCAACTGCAGAATGTCTGACCAGGTGCTCGACACCAACATCTGCTACGCCTATTCCGACAAGGTGCTGGATCCCTGTCCTTGGGGACTGCGCACCTATTACCTGAGCTGTTCGCGCGAAGGCGGACAGAGCGGCTGGATGTCCGACAATATGAAGACGGCTCCCGGCAGTCCGGAATACTACACCCTCACCGCCCCATGGACCTTCGACGGGAAGTGGGATCCGGAGGCCCGCATTCGTGACCTTTGGAACCTGCTGGCCTACTGATGCGGGGAAGCGTCTCCGCCTGAAGCACGTCGGACGGCCCCCGTTGGGCCGCCGCCCCTCTTGGTTGTGCCAAG
>JAZQNO010000033.1:0-53660 GCA_045627385.1 Bacteroidales bacterium | reverse complement strand
CAGTGCGCGCTTGACGCTGACACTGGCATCTCCAGCTGCCTGAAGGTTCATACTGGCAGCCACCAGCAGGGCAGCTGCAAACAGAAAGAATTTCTTCATAAGCATGAATTTTTAATTGTTAATAAAAAAAGTGAATGATTAAAAGTTTCATTGTCAATCTTATAGGTACTGCGACAAGTTCGGGTCCTGCGCATACCGAAACAATTTTTACGGCAAAGACGCAGCGCTTCACGAAATCGTTACAGCGCTCTCTCGAGTGAAATCCCGCCGGACTCTTCGGAGAGCATACCATTTAAGCCCCCAAAAATAACGTTTGTTGGGGAATATACCTTATAAAAATTGGATTTTAACATTTAATTGTCCAATTCGTCCCGCAATTCCTGAAGTTGGTCACGCAGTCTTGTCAGACGGTTGCGCAATTCGACTTTGGAATCGACACCCCTCCGGTCATCTGCCAGACGTCTGCGGGCATCAGAGATGGACAATTCCTGATCTTTCAGCAGAAAACGAATGCTTTCGATGATTTCGATATCCTTGATGGTGTATTGGCGGATACCCGACGCCGTTTTGCGGGGCGATATCTCCTGAAACTCTTTTTCCCAGTAGCGCAGAGTGGGTTCACTGACACCGATGCGTCCGGCCACTTCTTTGATTGAGTAGAAAAGTTTCTCAGTCATAGCGGTTTGGAATATGGAAAATCATACGCATCCCTTGGAAAATTAATCCATAGGATTGCCGGAGTTGGACAGTTGAATGAGCATGTCATCGTATTCTTCAGGTGAAAGGTCCTTGAAGAAATAATAGACGGGATTGTCCGAAGTGCCTTTGTATCTGACTTCGTAATGGAGGTGCGGGGCGGTTGACTTTCCGGTGTGTCCGCTTTCGGCAATAATGTCGCCACGTTTCACCTTTTGTCCTTTGCGCACCTTGTTGGTATTCTTCAGGTGGGCGTAGTAGGTGACATAATCGTAACCGTGGTCTATTTTAATAAGGTATCCGTAGCCACCTCTGTCATAACCCGTATATGACACGACACCGTCGGCCGTGGCATACACGTCGGTGCCGATGGGAACTGAGAAGTCAATGCCATGGTGGAATTTAGGCGTTCCGTAAATGGGGTCGATACGGGGTCCGTAACCGGAGGCTTCTCGTCTGAGCACATCGTTCTTGACGGGCTGGATGGCCGGGAGATGTGCCAGGCGGTCTTCGTTGTTGAGCACCAGATGCGCCAGTTCATCATAGGATTTCGACTGAAGGTAGATGCGACGGGTGAGTTCGTCGATTTTCCGGCTTGTACCAGTGACCAAGGCACTCTGATTGAGGTCGCTCAAGTCTTTGTACCGTTGGCTGTTGGCGTTAAAACTGCCTTTGCGGTTTTCGACGGGATCTGATTGGAAAATGGCGCGGTACATGTGGTCGTCCCGGTCTTCCAGGTCTGCGACGATTTCTTCGATGTCGTCGACCTGATGGGAAAGCAACTCATATTGCAAAGCGAGACGGTCGTTTTCTTCGTGCAGTTTTTTGAGACTTGGCGATTCGATGACCGAAGAAAGGCTCAGAAAGCCGATGAAACTGAGAGCGAGCGCAAGCATGCAGTTGATGACCACTCCCAGAATGCGGTCGCCGGTCTTGCGTTCGTAGGGCTTGAAGCTGAGAGTCTGCGGATCGTAGTAGTATTTGGGATACTTTTTTGCCATTAGCTCAGAGTACTTTGCGTTGCAAAAATAAGAATAAAAAAGTACTTTTGCACCCGTTTCACAAAAAAAGAAGAAATGCTCACAGCTAAAGAAATCCGCGAAAGCTTCCTGAAGTTTTTCGCTTCGAAAGACTGCACGATTGTGCCTTCTGCTCCCATGGTTTTGAAGGGTGACCCCACTCTGATGTTCACCAATGCCGGTATGAACCAGTTCAAGGACATCATTTTGGGCAATGTCGAAAAAAAATTCAGTCGAGCGGCGGATTCTCAAAAATGCCTTCGCGTGAGCGGAAAACACAACGATCTGGAAGAAGTCGGACACGATACCTACCACCATACGATGTTCGAAATGTTGGGCAACTGGTCTTTCGGCGATTATTTCAAGAAAGAGGCCATTTCCTGGGCTTGGGAATATCTTGTCGATGTGCTTCATCTGGATCCGGCCAATCTGTATGCCACTGTCTTTGAGGGAAGTGCCGAAGAAGGTCTCGACCGCGACAATGAAGCTGCCGCCATTTGGGAACAGTTTCTGCCGAAGGATCATATCCTGAACGGAAACAAGCATGACAATTTCTGGGAAATGGGCGATACGGGCCCTTGCGGTCCTTGTTCGGAAATCCATTTCGATTCCCGCAGCGCCGAGGAAAAGGCTCTGAAGAGCGGCCGCGAACTCGTCAATAAGGATCATCCGCAAGTGATTGAAATCTGGAACCTCGTGTTCATGCAGTACAACCGTATGGCCAACGGATCGCTCGAAAAGTTGCCGGCACATGTGATCGACACCGGCATGGGTTTCGAACGTCTGGTCCGCACCTTGCAAGGCAAGAGCTCGAACTACGATACGGATGTCTTTCAGCCCATTATCCGCGAAATCGGTACGATGTGCGGACTTCAGTACGGACAGGATGAAAAGGTCGACATCGCCATGCGTGTCGTGGCCGACCACATCCGCACCATCGCTTTTGCCATCACCGACGGCCAATTGCCGTCCAATGCGAAGGCCGGTTATGTCATTCGACGTATCCTGCGCCGCGCCGTCCGTTACGGCTATACTTTCCTCGGACGCCGTCAGGCATTCCTGTATCAGCTGTTGCCTGTCCTGATCGACACGATGGGTGACGCTTATCCCGAACTGATCGCTCAGAAATCTCTGGTTGAAAAGGTGATCAAGGAAGAGGAAGAATCCTTCCTCCGCACGCTTGAAACGGGTATCAAACTGCTTGAAAAGGTGATGGAAAACGTCAAGGCCGAAGGTCGCTCACAGGTGGCCGGCAAAGACGTGTTCACCTTGTACGACACCTTCGGATTCCCGCTCGACCTGACCGAACTGATTCTGCGTGAGAACGGCCTGGAGGCCGATATCGAAGGCTTCAACGCCGAGATGCAGCAGCAGAAGGAACGTGCCCGCAATGCCGCGGCTGTTGAAAACGGCGACTGGGTGGAACTCAAGGCCGGTACGCCCCGATTCGTCGGATACGATTCGTTCGAATGCGAAACCGAAATCCTGCGTTATCGTCAGATCAAACAGAAAAACAAGACTTTCTATCAGATTGTGCTGGCCGATACGCCTTTCTACGGCGAAATGGGCGGCGAGGTCGGAGACTGCGGTTGCCTGACCGACAGCGAAGGCAAATGCATTCAGGTCATCGACACGAAGCGTGAAAACAATCTTCCCGTCTGTCTGACGACCCAACTTCCGGAAGATACGACCGGCGTCTTTACGGCCAAGGTCGACACCGAGGCCCGTCTGGCGGTCGAACGCAACCACTCGGCCACCCATATTCTCGACTATTGCCTGCGTCAGGTGCTGGGAACCCATGTCGAGCAGAAAGGCTCTTACGTCAGTCCCGACAGCTTGCGTTTCGACTTCAGCCACTTCCAGAAAGTGACCGACGAAGAACTCCGCGAGGTCGAACGGCTGGCCAACGCGATGCTGCGCGAAGACATCCGG
This sequence comes from Bacteroidales bacterium, assembly GCA_045627385.1. Taxonomy (GTDB): domain Bacteria; phylum Bacteroidota; class Bacteroidia; order Bacteroidales; family UBA1402; genus UBA1757. The sequence goes on along the minus strand of JAZQNO010000033.1, from coordinate 50,013 downwards.
CTCGAAGAACACCGCGACATGCCGATTGCAGAAGCCAAGGCCATGGGGGCCATCGCCCTTTTCGGCGAAAAATACGGGGACGAGGTCCGTGTCATCAAGTTCGGCCCTTCCATCGAACTCTGTGGCGGTTGCCATATTCCTTCCACGGGCCGCATCGGCAGCATCCGCATCATTTCCGAAAGTTCTGTGGCCGCCGGTATCCGTCGTATCGAAGCCATCACGGGCAAGGCCGCCGATGACTATGTGGACGGTTTGAAAGACCAGATCGCTCAGATTAGAGCCATGTTCAACAATGCTCCGAATCTGATGGAAACGCTGCGCAAATCCATCGACGAGAACAAAAATCTGAAGAAACAGGTCGAGGCTTTCCTGGAGGAAAAATCCAAACAGCTGAAGGAAACGCTCAAATCTCAAGTCACCGAAATTTCTGGCATTCAGGTGGTCCGCTTCGTTGGACAGGCTACGGCCGACCAGATGAAGGATATCGCCTTGCAACTGAGAGGCGAGATGGGTGGAAAACTGCTGTTCGTGGCCGGTTCGGTCAACGACAACAAACCCTTGCTGACGGTGGCTCTGGGTGCGGATTTGGTGGCTGAAGGCCGCAATGCAGGTCAGTTGGTGCGCGAAGCGGCCAAGCTCATCGGTGGCAATGGCGGCGGTCAGGCCCACTTTGCAGTGGCCGGAGGTAAGAACGCAGAAGGCCTTCAGGCTGCAGTCGACCAGGTGGTGGGCATTCTCACAAAGTAATCATCCGAATGATTGACGGCTCAGTCGACTCGACTGACCGAATAAATGGCATCGAGGCAGGAGATCTTGGCTATCAGTTGGTTGAGATCTTCTACGTCGTGCACATAAAGCGAAATCTTCCCTTTGAACACGCCGTCATGGCTCTCGATGTGGAGCTCGTTCATATTGACGGAAAACTGCCCTGAGATAATGTTGAGAATGTCTCGGAGCACACCGACATTGTCCATGCCGTTCACTTCAAGTCGGGCGGGGAAGGACATGATGCGGTGGGTTGCCCATTGGGCGGAAATCAGGCGGTTGCCGTGGGTGCTTTTCAGTTTCAGGGCAAGGGGGCAGAGCTGCTTGTGGACAGAGATGCTGTTGTCGTCTTCGAGATAGCCGACCACTTCGTCACCGGGAATGGGCTGGCAGCAGGAAGCCAGCCGGTATCGTGTCTGGACGGCCTCTTCCGTGAGCTGGTGGACGCGCTTCAAATCGGTTTTCTGCAGCTGCTTCTGGCGCTTTTCGTCATCGTCTTTCTTGCCGAAACTCAGATTCCAGTATTTGACCAGCAGATTTTCGTCCTTCTTTTTGAACAGAGAGGCCACACTGTCATCGAGAACAATGTCCTCGCGGGAGATGCGGATAGACAGGTCGTCGCGTTCGATGCAGCCGAAATGATCCATCAGAATCTGCACGTGTTCAGGAGAATTGGCTATTTGATGACGGTTGAAAAACTCGTTGATTGTCGATTCACCCTTGGACAGGGCCGCGCGGTTGAGGCGCCGCCAGCAATAACGGATCTTGGAGTGGGCCTTGCCAGTGGTGACAAACTTGATCCACTCGATGTTGGGGGTCTGGCTGTCGGAAGTCAGGATCTCGATCTGGTCACCGCTTTTGAGGACATAGCTCAGCGGAACCAGCTGGTGGTTGGCCTTGGCGCCGATGCAGTGATAGCCCAGTTCGGTATGGAGTTCGAAGGCGAAGTCGAGAGCGGTGGCTCCTTGCGGCATGGTCTTGATTTCACCGGTGGGAGTGAAGACGAAAATTTCCGATGAGAAAAGATTCATCTTGATGGTGTCAAGCATGTCGAGCGCATTGGGTTCCGGACTTTCCAATATATCCTTGATGGTCAGAATCCAGCGGTTCAGCTCGTTTTCCTCTTCAATCTCGCCGACTTTGTATTTCCAATGGGCGGCAAAGCCCTTTTCAGCGATGTTGTCCATCTGGCTGCTGCGGATTTGGACTTCGACCCAAACGCCGTCTGGGCCCATAACGGTGGTGTGAAGCGCTTGATATCCATTGGCTTTCGGGTTGTTCACCCAATCGCGCAAGCGGTCTGGATGAGGCTTGTAGCGGTCGGTGATGACCGAATAGATGTCCCAGCATTTCTTCTTTTCCCAGGCAGACGCGGTCTTTTCGTCGAGGTCGGTGCGGGAATCGAAGATGATGCGGACGGCCAGAATGTCGTAGATATCCTCAAACTGCAGGTTTTTCGACTGCATTTTGCGCCAGATGGAATAGACCGATTTCACACGGGCCTTCACGTGAAAACTGATGCCCAACTGACCCAGTTCGGGAAAGAGGGGGTCGGTGAAGGCGTGGAACAGTTCGTTTCGGGCAGAAGCGGTGGCTTCGAGCTGCTGCGATATTTCCGCGTACTCCTGCGGATGCTCGTATTTGAAGCTAAGGTCTTCCAACTCCGTCTTGATACGGTTCAGACCCAGGCGGTGAGCCAGAGGCGCATAGAGGTACAGCGTTTCGCCTGCGATTTTGTTCTGTTTGCTCACGGTCATGGCGTCGAGCGTGCGCATGTTGTGAAGACGGTCGGCCATTTTGATGAGTATCACACGGATATCTTCGGCCATGGTGAGCAGCAGACGGCGGAAATTCTCAGTCTGTGTGGACGCGTGCTCGCCGAAGATGCCGCCTGAAATTTTGGTCAGGCCTTCGACAATGGTGGCGATGCGGTCGCCGAACAGATTGCGGATGTCTTCAATGGTGAATTCGGTGTCTTCGACCACATCGTGCAGAAGAGCCGAACAGATGGACGTGGATCCCAGTCCGATTTCGCGGCAACAGATGCGTGCGACAGCCAAAGGGTGCATGATGTAGGGCTCACCCGAACGTCTTTTGACACCCCGGTGGGCTTTTTCTGCAAAACGGAAGGCCTTGGTGATGATTTCTGTTTTCTTTCGGTGATTCGAATTGAGATAATCATTGAGCAGGGCCTGAAACTCCGCTTCAATGCGGAGTTCTTCCGGTGTCTGTGGCTTGTGTCCTGAGTCGCTGTCCATAATCAGTATATGATAAGCCGCTGACCGATTTGCAACACGTCGCTCCGGAGATTGTTCCAAGATCGCAACTGCTTGACGGTCACGTGGTAACGTTTGGCTATAGTGTATAGATTGTCGCCCGAACGGACGCGATAGACGATGCCTTGTCCCGGCTCGCGCGCACCGCTTCTGGTTGCTTCGGTCACCGTGTTGGTGAGCAGTTCGGCGCGGCGGTAATTGGGAATGCTGTCGCAAAGGCTGACGAATCTTGGGGTGTATTGGGCGGGCAGATACAGAATGCCTTCACGGCTGCGGGTGCCGTGGGCTATTTCATTGCGGAAATGAGGATTGACCAGGCGGATTTCCTCGATGGGAATGTGGCAGACGTCGGCAATCTGCCGGAAATGCATGTTTTCGTGGATATGGAAGGTGTCGCACACCATCGGGAAATGGGCGGGCGCCGGATAGATGCGGTGCTCTTCGTGATAGGTCATCACATATTGGGCGGCCATGAAAAGAGGTACGTAACTGCGTGTCTCTCTGGGTAAAAAGTAATAAATCTGCCAGAAATCGCGCTTGCCTCCGCTGGCGTTGATGGCCTTGCGCACATTGCCTGGACCGCAGTTGTAAGCAGCTATGGCCAGATTCCAGTCTCCGAAGGTGTTGTACAGCGATTGGAGAAATTTGACGGCGGCTTCCGTCGAACGCACAGGGTCGCGCCGTTCGTCGGTGAGACTGTTGATTTGCAGACCGTACATCTTGCCCGTCGAGTACATGAACTGCCAAAGTCCTGCGGCGCCCATACGGGAGGTGGCTTTCGGGTTGAGAGCCGATTCGATGATGGGCAGATATTTCAGTTCGTCAGGCAGTCCGGCTTTGTCGAGTTCCTGTTCGAAAATGGGAAAGTAGTACTGCGACATGGTGAGCATCTGACTCACTTGGGTGCGGCGGTCGAGGGCGTAGACGTCGATGAAGCGGCGCACGACTTTGTTGTAGCGCAGTTGGACGATGTCGGGAATTTCCGCCATTCGTCTCATATACTCCTCTTCCGGCGTCTCGATGGTGTCGTATGGAAGCGTGTATCGGACCGAGTCGCCCAATTCCAAAGCGTCGAGACGCCACTCGAAATAAAGGCTGTCTATGTTGGTTTCGACCAGCAGGCCGACTTGAATCAGACTTTCGGAGAATTGCTTGTCGTCGAATGACATTCCGGCGGTGTCGATGGCGGCCCAGGGCTGAAATGGCTCGTCCGGAATCAGCTCTTCCTGACGGTCTCGAAGGCTGTCCTGATACAGGACCGCATCGCCGGAAGAACCGTCTGTCGGAACATTCGGCTCCATCTGAAGCGTGTCTGCTTGAACGGTCGCTTCGGTCTGCCGGTTGTTTTTCCGATTGCGGGCAGCTTCAGCGCTTGAGCAAGCGCAGCTCCAGACACACAGGGCCAGGACGATCGATATGCGGAATGTGCTTGAAGTCATAGCTGCAGCTAAAATTTGATGGACCAGCTGACACCCAATGTCTGGGATGGGAAGGTGTATGAGGGCAGACTGCCGGGAATGGGAGATTGGGGCGATTCAGGAGCGCCCCATTCGAAACTCAGGTCGTCGCTGATGTCGAAATTGAATAGCTCGGCATCGACATAAGCGTCCAGGATGCTCACCAGATAACAGCCGATGGCGATGATGATGCAGAGGTCTCGCTGGCGGCGGAAGGTCTGCTGACGGTTTTTGATGGTCGTGTTCAGCTGTGAGGAAGAATAGTTGTATTCGGCCGGAATCAGCAGATTGAAATAATTCGTGGAAGGGTCGTTGTCGATGAGGTCGTGATAGGCGGTCGTGTAGGCTTCGTAATAGCGGTTGTTCCAGGAAATGGCATAAGTGAGGCCTGCGGCTGCGCCCGCCACGATGGGCAATTTCCAATAGCGGCGGTTGTAGAACTGCCCGGCACCCGGAAAGAGGGCGGCATACCAGAGGGCTTTGTTGGAGTCAGGCGCGAATTCGCTGGTGTCGGCGCTGATTTCTTCGACGACATTCCCTTCAAGGAGAAAACTGTCGGGCTGAAAGGCGTCGGCCGTCAGCAGCCTCTCGGCGCTTTCTTCAACGGCAAGGCTGTCGGGCATCTGCGCAAGCAGAGGCAGGCAGACAAGTGTCAGCAATATCGATATGTGGCCGCGCAGTTTCATTCAGAGAATTTTGTCTAGAATGGCCAGAATCTCTTCCAGTTTCTTTTCCGATTTGAAAGGAATGCTGATGTTGCCTTTGCCGTTTTCATCGACATTGAGCTTCACCTTGGTGCCGAATCTGTCGGAGAGCAGTTGCTGCAGAGAAGCGTATTGACGGGAAATCTTCTTCGTCTTTTGTCGGCCGGCCTTCTCTTCGGCCGTTTTGCCGTAGTTGCGGACGAGTTCTTCCACCTGTCGGGCCGAATAGCCGTAGCGGAGAATGTCTTCATAAATGGCTATCTGGGCCGTCGGACTGTCTAGCGCAACCAGTGAACGGGCATGCGCCATTTCGATTTTCCGGTTCTGGAGACCCATCTGGATTTCGGCGGGCAGTTTGAGCAGACGCAGATAATTGGTGACGCTTGTGCGGCTTTTGCCCAGACGCTCGGAGAGCTTCTCATGGGTGAGGTGGTAGACCTCGAGCAGTTTCTGGCAGGCCAAAGCCACTTCGATGGCATTCAGGTCCTCGCGCTGGATGTTCTCGATGAGGGCCATTTCCATCACGGCGTCGTCCTCGGCGGTCTTGATGTAGGCGGGAATGCGTTGCAGACCGGCGGCTGTAGCGGCTCTCCATCGGCGTTCGCCGGAAATGATCTGATAACTGCCGTCGTTCATCTTTCGCAAAGTGACAGGCTGGACAATGCCGATCTGCCGGATGGAAGAAGCGAGTTCTTCCAGGGCCTCCGGATCGAATTCGTGACGGGGCTGGTCGGGATTCGGGCGGATTTTCGAGAGTTCGATTTCGCTGATGGACGAACTGCCGACGGTCCGGATGTCATCGCTGCTGATAAGCGCGTCGAGGCCTCTTCCCAAACTGTTCTGTTTTGCCATAGATGTCTTGTTTATTGAGCTTTACGGATGATTTCAAGCGCCAGTTGAATATGGTCGACCGAACCGCGCGCGTCTGCGTCGTAGAGAATGGCTGGCTGGCCGTGGCTCGGAGCGACGGAAAGCGCCACATTGCGTTGGATGACCGTATCGAACACCATGTCTTGGAAGTGTCGGCGCACTTCCTCAGCCACTTGGCGGGCGGAACGCAGCCGGCCGTCGTACATGGTCAGCAGGAAGCCTTCGATTTTCAGGTCCGGATTGAGATGACCCTTGATGATTTTGATGGTGTTGAGCAATTTGCTGATGCCTTCCAGGGCGAAGTATTCGCATTGGACCGGAATGAGCACGCTGTCGGCGGCGGTCAGACAATTGACGGTGATGAGTCCCAGAGAGGGCGAACAGTCGATAAGGATGAAGTCATAGGTTTCGCGAAGCGGACGGAGCACCGATTTGAGGATGTTCTCCCGGTCAGGCAACTGGACCATTTCCAACTCGGCGCCGACCAAGTCGATGTGGGCGGGCAGAATGTCGAGATATTTCAGCTCGGTGGAAAGAATGGCCTGAGACGGGTCGACATGGTCAATCATGCATTCGTAGATGGTGTTGTCCAGTTGACGGATGTCAATGCCCAAACCGGAAGACGCGTTGGCCTGCGGGTCGGCGTCGACGACCAGCACGCGCTTCTCCTGGACGGCCAGCGAAGCGGCGAGATTGACGACGGTCGTGGTTTTGCCGACACCACCCTTCTGATTGGCGATGGCTATGATTTTTCCCATATTCTTTTTGCGTAATTGGAGACAAAGTTAGAAAAAATATATCGGAATAATGGTACATTTGCAGACTTAAAAAACCTTTACAGCTGGATGAAATACTACCTAATTGCCGGTGAGGCGTCGGGCGATCTGCATGCGTCCAACCTGATGAAAAGTCTGACGGCGGAAGATCCGCAGGCCAGTTTCCGTTTTTACGGCGGTGACAGGATGCGGGAAGTGGGCAAAAACCAGGCGTCCGAGGGTGCCTTTGACGGACTGGTCTGCCATTATCGCGATCTCGCCTATATGGGCTTCTGGCCCGTGCTGACGCACGCGGGCACCATTCTCCGACGCCTCCGTGAATGCAAGAAGGATATCGCCGCCTGGCATCCGGACGTGCTGATTCTGGTGGACTACGCAGACTTCAATCTGAAGATTGCCAAGTTTGTCCGAAAGAACCTTCCCGACGTACCTGTCCATTATTACATTTCGCCCAAGATCTGGGCTTGGAAGGGCTGGCGTATCCGCAATTTCAAGCGTGACGTGGACCGTATGTACATCGTTTTTCCGTTTGAGAAGGAGTATTTCAGAAACCATCGCTACGAAGTCGACTATGTGGGCAACCCTTCGGTTGACAGCGTATCCGCTTTCAAGGAACATTGGAATGGGAATCCCGAAGCGGAGGCATCGTGGCTTCAGGCACACGGCCTGCAGGCGGACAAGCCTGTGCTCGCTTTGTTGCCCGGCAGCCGCCGTCAGGAAGTGCGCCGAAATCTGTCCAAGATGCTGGTTGCGGCGGCGGAGGTCGAAAATGACTTTCAGGTGGTCGTGTCCGGCGCTCCCGGTCTGAGCCCCGATTTCTATCAGGAACAGTTCGGCGAACTGGCTTGTCCGATCGTCTTCGGCGAAACCTACGCGCTTCTGTCTGTGGCACATACTGCTTTGGTCGTGTCGGGTACCGCCACTTTGGAAACAGCGTTGTTCAATGTGCCTCAGGTGGTTTGCTACTATATGCCTACGGGCCGTTTGCTCACCCGACTCGGACGTCGGTTCCTCATCAGAACGCCTTTCATTTCTCTGGTCAATCTGGTCGCCGGTTACGAAGTGGTCCGAGAACTCGTCTCTTACGAATACACGCTCGAAAATCTCAAGTCGGAGCTGTCTCTCATCGCCAAAGACACGCCCCAGCGGGCGGCAGTCTTGGAGGGCTACCGCAAAATGCGGGAAGAGCTGGGCGGACCTGGCGCTTCTGAGCGGGCCGCCCGTCTGATTGTCGGACGAATCGGGAAATGAACTCTTGCGGCCAGGTCAGTTGGCCTTTTTCCGTTTTCCGCCGCTCCGTGGTTTTTTGGCGGGAAACACGTCGGCGCCCTCGCGGGCCATCCTTTCCGCTATTTCCATCATCTCCAACTGTTCGGTCAGATCGTCGATTCCATCGCTGTATGGCCACGGATCGAAATCCTCGAAATATTCGTCGTCTTCCAGGTCAAGCGGGGCTTCCATATGGGAGGGACGCACGATTTCCGGAAGCTTTTCGGTGTATTTGCGCTTTTCCTTGAGGGTGAACTCTTCCATAAAGGGCAAAAAAGACATCGACATCACTTCCCACAGTTCTTCTGTCTGAAGGTAAGGCTGTTCGCCTGCGCAGATTTCGGCCATGCTCAATGAACGGATCATGGTGCTGACTCGGGTGTCCTTGTTTTTCCATAGGATTTTGACCAGGCTGGCGATGGTGCGCTGCAGGTCGCGGCAAAAGCCGACGGGATTCTTGTGGGCATCGTCTTCTGAAAGGCAAAGTCCTTCAGGACAATCAAATACAATTTCTCCATTGTCGTCGATGGCGACGGTGAATACATTCTTCATAGTCATGTGTTTTTTAAGAGTTTGTTTAACTCTACAAAAATATATGTTTATTTGTAAGGAAACAAATATTTAACACACAACTTGAAAGGAATCAGAATCGGTAACTGAGGCTGACGCTGCCGTTGAGAGGCCAATGGACAAGCTGGTAGGTGTCTTCGTCGTAGAACAGTTCGCTGTAGCCCAGCCTGATGCCGAAGCGCAGATGTTCACCTCCGAAGTGGGCGAAAAGCGATGGTTCCAATGCGAAGACGGGATATTGGTTCAGTGTGTAGAATTCCAAGGGGGTGTCGTGCTCTTTGTGCTCTTTGTCGTTCATTTTCAGAATACTTCCTTTCAGGCTGATGCCATAGTCGGCATTTATCCGGCCCACTCCGTATTGGCCGAAGTTCGTCTGAATGAAATAGTCCTGAAAATGGTTTTCGTGCCATCGGTAATTGCCGTCTCCGTCGCTGTCGCTGCTGTCTTCCCGGTCATAACCGTAGCCGAAGCCGCCGTAGGTCTCCGAAAGCAGATGGTGCTGCATCGGAAAATAGACGCCTATGGCTCCGTGTCCGAACATGTCGTTGCCGAAACGTCCGTAAACCTGTGCGGCCAGATGGTCGGTGATGCCGTACGAGACGGTGGCGTCCGCGTTGAGAATGGGCACGGTAGCCCCGGCGGCCACTTGCAGGTCGCCTTTCTCATGAATCATGGGAATGTCGGTGCCGGCAGCGTAATACGATGCGCAACCGCTGATGGACAGGCCGGTAAGCGCGAGGAGGAACAGTCGTAAGTGCTTCATAAACGTCCGTTTTGTATGAATACTGCAAATATAAACAACTCGACGGATGTTTGGCATTAATAAAGGAGATTTTTATTGGCGATAAGAAAGAAATAATGTATCTTGCCTAGCAATAACCCTATGGAGGAAATGATATGAAACGGTTGATTGTCAGTGTGTTGGTTATTTTTGTCGCCAGCTTTTCCCTCTTTGCCCAAAATGATGCCCCCACGCAGAAGTCCACGCTCTCCGAAGAACGCCTTTTGCTGGACGGCTGGAAATTTTCTTTGGGCGTGACGGATCCTGCTGAGGAAGTCTCTCTTCCCGCTTATGACGATTCCCGATGGGAGACGGTGACCATTCCCCACGATTGGGCTGTCGCCGGTCCGTTTGACAAGGACATTGACAAGCAGGTGGTCGCTATCGTTCAGAACAACGAGGGGGTGGCCAGCGAGAAGACCGGACGCAGCGGTTCGCTGCCCTGGATCGGCGAAGGCTGGTACCGTCGCGCTTTCGATGTCCCTGCGGGCGTCGCGCATGTGAGTTTGGTCTTCGACGGTGCGATGAGCGAGCCTCAGGTCTATGTCAACGGACAACTGGCCGGTGTCTGGGCCTACGGGTACAACTGTTTTGAAATCGATGTCACCCCTTATGTGAAAGAAGGGGCCAACACCTTGGCGGTGCATCTCAACAACCGTCCCGAAAGTTCTCGCTGGTATCCGGGTGCGGGCCTGTTTCGCCCTGTCCGTCTGCGGACGGCCCCCGAAATCCGATTTGACACTTGGGGCGTTTTCGCCCGAACTACGCAAGTGTCCGGTATCGACTCGGCAGGCATGACGGCCGAGTGCGCCCGCTTGAGCGTCAACAGCGAGATTTGTGTCGACTTTCCCTTGGAGAAGGGGCACAAACTGTATGTGTTGAACGAGGTTTTCGACGGCAGGGGACAGAAAGTGGGGGAAAACAAGCGTGAAGTCTCCGATTCCAAAGAAGCGGCCTCGGTCGTGCTGCTGAAGAATGTCAGCCTTTGGAGTCCTGAAAATCCTGTCCGTTACCGATTGGTGACCACTTTGTCTGATGCCCGGCGTGTCTGGGACCGCCGTGAAACGCAGATCGGCATCCGCGACCTGTATTTCGGTCCGGAAGGATTCCGTCTGAACGCTCAGCCGCGCAAATTCCAAGGAGTCTGTCTGCATCACGATTTGGGCCCTCTCGGTGCCGCTTTCAACAAATCGGCCTTCGCCCGTCAGGTGGCCATTCTCAAGGATATGGGCTGCGACGCTATCCGCACTTCGCACAATGTGCCGGCGCCCTGGCAGCTCGATGTCTGCGATTCTATGGGCATGATGGTGATGGCCGAGTCCTTCGACATGTGGATTTGGCCCAAATGCAAGAACGGCTATTCGCTGTTTTTCACGCAGGAGAATCCCAATCCTCAGGCCGACGGACGTCAGCGTCAGTGGTGGGAGAGCGATGTGGAGAATCTGGTGCGCTGCCATCGCAATCATCCTTCGGTCGTCATGTGGAGCATCGGCAATGAAATTCCCGAACAGGGTAATGCCAATGGCCTGAAATATACCCGTCTGATGCAGGAGATCTGTCATCGGCTGGACCCGAGCCGGCCTGTGACGATGGGGCTCGACAGGGGTGAGGCACCCATTTGGAGCGGCACTTTCCAAGAACTGGATGTGCCGGGCTTCAACTATCGTCTGCCCAAATACGGACTGGCTGCCGAGGCTTCGCCCAAGGGCATCCTGTTGGGCACCGAAACCGCCTCGACCGTGAGCAGCCGCGGCGTTTACAAATTCCCGCCGCGCCGCAACTGGGGCGACACTTACGACGACGGCCAGTGCAGCAGTTACGATTTGGGTGCCTGCTCGTGGAGCAACTTGCCCGATGACGATTGGCTCTGGCAAGACGACGCTCCCTGGGTCATTGGCGAATTCGTCTGGACCGGTTTCGATTATCTGGGCGAACCTACCCCCTACGACACTTATTGGCCCTCCCGTTCGTCTTATTTCGGCATCGTCGATCTGGCAGGGCTTCCCAAAGATCGTTTCTATTTGTATCGCAGCCGTTGGAACCGCTTGGAAAAGACCGTCCATCTGCTGCCTCATTGGACATGGCCTGGCCGGAGAGGGCAGACGACGCCTGTCTATTGCTATACCGACTGTCCCGAGGCTGAACTGTTTGTGAATGGAGTCAGCCAAGGCCGACGCCGCAAGGCCGACATCACGCTCGACCAAGTCTATGGCGAAGGCGCGTCTGCCGGGACGGCATCCGGAAAATCCGTCCTGGATGCGGCCAAGGGAAAGACGGCGGTCATCGATCCGGACCCGGTCGACCGTTACCGTCTCCGTTGGAACGATGTGGTCTATGAACCGGGTGAAATCCGTGTGGTCGTTTACGATGAAAAGGGCGCTCAGGCAGGCGAGGAAGTGCTGCGTACGGCTGGCAAAGCCTCTCGCATCGAACTTTCCGCCGACCGTACCCGACTGCGCCGTCTGCCTTTGGGCAAAGGGGGAGAGTCACTCGACTGTCCCGATCTGGCCTTCGTTACCGTCACGCTGACCGACCGCGACGGCAATGTCTGTCCCGATGCCGACAATCTGCTGACGTTCAGCGTTAAAGGCAGTGGAAAATTCAAAGCTTGCTGCAATGGAGACGCCACTTCGGTCGAATCTTTCGTGGAGCCGCAGATGAAAGTTTTCCACGGGATGCTGGTCGTTGTCTTGGAAGCCGGCTCCAAGCCTGGCCCCATGACGCTCACCGTCAACGGAAAAGGACTGAAAACTTCAAAACTGGTGCTGAATGTCGAGTAGACGTTTTTGGAAATATTGTCTGGCAGTGGCCCTCCTGGCGTCAAGTCTCTTGTTGAAAGCGGAGGTCTCTTTCGGTGTCGACAGTGTCGGCGCCGACTTCTTCCGCATCTGGTACGGACAGGGCGATCTGGTCCATTATCTGGACAATTTCAGCGATTTTGCCGTTTATCAGTCTGAAACGACCGGGCGTTGGAATCTGCCCGACCGGATGTTGGTTTCCATTGCGGGCAATTCCTATGCTCAGACACGACATTATTGGAACGGTCACCGGATGGACAGCCGTTTCAATCTCGGTTCCCCGATGTTCCAGCTGAATATGCAACATCACGATCTGGCTTTGGATTATCACCGAGGCGAGCTGCATTACCGTTCTGTCGTCGATTCCGTCAGCTATGTACGCATGACCGGCAATGGCGGAGGCTTGGGCGGCATTACGCCGGGTACGAAAGAACTGATCAACCTTTTCCACACGACCGCATCGGAACGGGCGCTCAAGCCCATTGAAGAACGGTCCCATATGCCCTGGTCCACGCAGGTCGAGGTGAACAGCGGCATACGCAAAGGCGATGAGTGGTTGCCGCTCCACTGCTACGCCCAACTGGGTTCCAGAAGCATTGCCGCTTTCGACCATCAGGGCATCTACGGTAGCTACGAAGCTCCGTTCTCCGCTTTTCAAATCGATGGACAACTCGCTCTTGACATGACGGATTTTGTGGACGAGGCCCATTATGCCGTCAGATTGGCCAATCGTTCCGACTATGGCAGCGAATTGGGATACAACAGCGATGAAACCGCCCGACTGGCTTCCGTCTCTGCGGCTGTTTTCGGCGAAAGATACCGTGACGAGAACTGCGACCTGCGCTTCGGACTGCTGTTTGAAAGCAACCGGGTCGAACACAACAATCTGCAGTTTTCGCGCAATCTCGTCGACCAGGACGGTGAGGGCTTTGAGCCGTGGTATCCCGACGGAGACACCCGGGAATTCACTTTGTCGTTGGACTGCGATTACCATTTGAATTCCTGGCTTGACTGGCATGCCGAGACTTTTAACTCCATTCTGTCATTCAATCCGAGCCGCCGCACTTGGGAGAACACTGTCTATTTGCAGCGATATGGCGATGCAACCGCTGTGGATTTGTATCGTTACCATTGGACATCATCCGCCTTTATAGGAGCCCTTTTGGACAACTTGATGGAACTCAGGGGAAAAGGTGACTTGAACGATTGGACGCAATGGCGTGCTTCCGCCGGATTTTCAAGTGACGGCATTTGGCTGGCGGGCGGCAAAAGCGTTTTTTCTCCCAATTGGCAGGTGTCCGGGTATTTGTCTGCCCATCCATGGCACTTCCTCCGAACGGAGATTTCCTTGAGCCGCCATCGGATGAATTTCAATTCCGAACAGATGTTTTTCCTTTCGGAAGAATATATGAACGGAGTCCTTCAGTACGCGAGCGACGGCCAGTTCCTGTCGGGTAGCGGAGGCCAGTACCACCGCGCTGCCGAAGATCTGCGGCAGCCGTCCTATCTGGTCTTCGACCTGCCAGTTTGGCTGACTTTCGGCCGTCATGAGATTTCTCTGCTGCAGTCCTATCGCAAATACAGCCATCTTTGGACGGTCGCCTATCAGCCCGACAAACTTTCGCAGATAGGAATGTATCAGGACGGAATCTACTATCTCTACGGTCAGAAAGCCTACTATATGGTTCAGAACCAGTCGGCCGAATGCTTTGGCGATTCGTGGCTGACCAATTCTCCCTATGCGGTTTCTTCTCACGTCAAATACACCTACAGAGGCGAGAAGCTGCTGGCGTCGGTCAGTTGGCAATCGCATCTGATGAGCGGTTTGGCCGCTTTGGGCAATGGCGTGACTTCCAACAATATCGGGGTGCTGTCCGAATCTTCGGCCAATCCGAACACCTATCTCAATCCGTCCAATGCCGACTCCCGCTACCGGGCTTTGGGCCGTATGGACCAAGACCGGGCCTACATCTGCCGTATCCTGTTGTCCTATCGGATGAACGACCGCCTGACGTGGGTCTTCAACGGAAAATTCAAAGACGGAACGCCTTTCACCAATTACCGCGTAAGCACCTATACCTTTCCCGGTGCCAACCATACGCAAGCGGCTGTCTACCGGGCCGACACCCGAGGCATCAATCCTGCCGACGGCCATTTCGGCAAGCGTAAAGACGCCTTTTTCAATGTCGATTTGAGAGCCGTTTACAGAGGCGAAATGAAAAATTATCTGTACGAAGTCGAAGCCTGCTGCTACAACGCCTGCGATTTCGGAACCGAACTGTACGAATATTGTTTCGATCAGGATATCCCCAATGCGAGACGTTCGATGGCCCTCTGCATTCCACGGGGAGTGCTGCTGTCGTTCAAACTCATCTGGCCGTCCGTTCAATGAGAATATGGAAGAAACCGTTTATTATAAGGCTTTTGAAAACCGTTTGGAGCAGGAATTGCTCCGTGTGTGCACCAATGAGAAGATGCAGGCAGGCCAATTGCTGACCAGCGAAGACATTGATGCCAAGTGGCGTGAATATGCCCCTGAATATCTGGCCGATGCCGTGCATGAAGTCCAGGCTTATCCGCAGTGCGCCGTCTTGTGGGCGGCATATGCCGGACTGGCCGTCGCCCGCTGGTGGCACGACGATTGGGCCCGATATTCCAAATACGAATACAGCCGTCTGTATGGAAGCCGAGGTTTTGACAATCTGGATGACCATGTTGTCAATGACATACTGGGATACAAACCAGGTTCGGACAAAGCCCGCAAACTGGAGGCGATGATGGAGAAAATAGCCTCGATGACCATCGGACTCATTCGCCACGAAAACGCCGAACCGCAGAGCGAACGGGCCTATCGCCTGTTTGCATCTGCGGAACGTGTGGTCTTCAGAATGGGCGCGTCATTGGAACTGTACGCCCTTGGATATCATTGGCAGAAAGCCCGTTAGGCTATTTTCTGCGATGTTTTTTCTTGTTCTTTCGGGTGATTTCGAAAATGACCCAAACAGCCACGGCGGCTGCCAACACGACAAAGGTGAAATTGGTGGCATTGTCGCCTTTGATGCGTGACCACATGGCCAGCAAGGCCTCCGTGCGGTCGCCACTGTCATGCATCATGGTGCAGCGTGCGATGACAGCCGAATCGGGATACTGGGTGGGGTCGATGGGAATGCACTGGGCTTCCGGTCCGAAGAAGTAGTTCAGATTGTAGTTCTCGCCAACAGCGCTGTCGATTTTCGCAGCCAGCACTTCAGGGGTGGCGATGGTGCTGACGTAGCCGATAGCTTCCATATTGCGCAGAGCGACATCGCTTCGGCACATGTAGTTGATGAAATAGGTGGCTGCCTTGATGTTTTTTGCGTATTTGGGAATGACCCAACCGTCGAACCAAACGTTGCTGCCTTCCATGGGAACCACATAATCGAGTGTGACGCCCACACGGGCGGCTTCGTCGATGGCCCATTTGGCATCGCCGCTCCATGACAGATTGAGCCAGCCTTTTTCCTTGGTCATCAGTTCTTTTCCGAAATCGGCTTCCCAACCGGCAATCAGATGCTTGACATTCTTCATGTATTCTTCAACCAGAGCGATCGACTCGTCGCTGGCGTCATACATCAGTTCCTCCTGAGTGACGGTACCGGCCTTCAGTTCGTCCTGACGCAGATAGACAAGCAGCGGAGAATAGACATCGCGGAAAGCGTCCTTGACGAAAATCTTTCCGGCTAAATCTTCATTGCTCAGCACATTCCAAGTGGAGGCCTGTTCGCGGGTGACGTATTTGGGATTGAAAAGAAAGCCGGTAGTTCCCCACATGTAGCCGATAGCGTAATCGTTGGCGTTCTTGCCGCTGCCGTCAATCTTGTTGAAGCACTCAATGATGTAAGGCGAAATGCCTTTGGTGTAGTCGGGAGTTTCGCCGAAGTCACGGCTGATGGGCAGAAGCAAGTCATTGCGCAGCATGCGCTCGATGATGTAGTCGGATGGGCAGACGACATCGAAATCTTCGTGTCCGCGTTCAATTTTCGAAAGCATGATTTCGTTGATGTCGAAGAGCTGGTAAATGACGCGGATGTCTTCACCCGTCTGTTCCTTATACCAAGCGGGAAATTCCGCCAATACATTCTCATCGATGTAATCGGCCCAGTTGTAAACTTTGAGGACTTGCGAACGGTCCTCTTTGCCCCAAGTGGGCAACATGGCCAGCATGGCTGCGGCCAACAGAAGGATTTTTTTCATTTATCAGTGGTTTATAGGTTGTGACTTTTTGCTTTGTGCAGGTCTTAAATTGATGATTAGCAACAGAATGAGAACGACTGCAAAAATGATTGTCGAAAGTGGGCGCAACTCCGGCGTAAGGCCGCCTTTGCGGGCATCGGCATAAATGTAGGTCGAAAGCGTTTCAAGTCCCTGATTGCCTTTTGTGAAGAGGGTGACTGCGAAATCGTCCAGCGAAAGAGTGAAAGAAAGCAGAAATCCCGATACCATGCCCGGTCGAATTTCTGGAATGATGACTTTTCGCAAGGCTTGGAAGGGCGTGGCGCCAAGATCGAGTGCAGCTTCGTATATGTTGGGGTTCATCTGCTTAAGTCTCGGAATGACGCTGAGCACGACGTAGGGCGTGCAGAAAGTGATGTGGGCGATGACTACGGTCAGATATCCTTGCGAAATGCCGAAAGTGATGAACAGGATGAACAGCGAAATGCCGGTGATGATATCCGGGTTGAGCATCGGGATGTCATTAAGCAGAATCATGGTGCGCTTCTTTCTGCCTTTCAAGTTGAAGATGCCTATGGCGGCGATGGTGCCCAAAACGGTGGAAACGGCAGAGGCGATCAAGCCGATGCTCAGCGTGCTTTCGATGGCTTTGACGAGCGAACTGTTGATGCCGCCGGAAAACAGCGAACGGTACAGTTTGAAGGTGAACCCGGTCCAGTTGCCCAAGACTTTGGCGTCGGTAAAGGAAAAGATGGCAATGATGAGGATGGGCGAATACAACATGATGAGCAGTATCCAGATATAACTCTGTGCGAGAATCTTTTTCATATGACGCCCCCTTTCTCGCTGTCAGCAGTTTCACTGCTGTTGGTGAAGATGGCGCTAATGCCCAAAATGACAAGCATTACCAAACCCATTGCCGAACCGTAGTTCCAGAGTCCGTTGTTGATGCTTTCCTGTATGACCGTTCCGAACAGTTTGACCTTGTTCATTGTAAGCAGTTCCGCGATGGCAAAGGTGGAGATGGTCGGCATGAATACCATCAGAATGCCGCTGTTGACTCCTGGCATCGACAGAGGCACGGTGACTTTCGTGAACACTTGAAGTGGATTGGCTCCCAAATCCTGAGCGGCTTCGATGTAAGAGTAATCCATTTTCTGCAGGGTGTTGTAGATGGGGTAAATCATGAACGGCAGGAAATTGTAGACCATGCCGAAAATGAGCGCCCCTTCTCCCAAGGGGACACGGATGAAATCGAACAGGGCCATTGTCGCCAAAGTGCGGACCAGCATGTTGATCCACATGGGCAGAATGAATAGGACGATGGTCACGCTGGAACGGTTGAGCGAACGGTTGCTCAGAATCCAAGCGGCAGGGTAGCCCAGCAGTATGCAGAGAACGGTGTTGATCAGAGCTATCTCAATCGAATAGATGAAAGTGTTGAATGCCTCCGGCTGCTGGACAAAGTTGATCAGATTCTGAAACGTGAAATGACCCTGATTGTCTTGAAAGGCATAGACGGCAATGAGCAACAGTGGTAAGACTGCGAACAACAGCAGAAATACCAGATAGGGAATGGACCAGTTACTGCGCTTGTTCATTTTCTTCGATGTGCTTGGAAATATGAATGTGTTCGGCAGGAATGGAAATGCCTACCAGGTCGCATTTGTCCCAGACGTCATTGGTGTCGATATAGAGGTTTTCGCCGGCTTCCGTGGTAACGGTCAGGTGGTAGTGGTCACCCTTGTAAAGGATGAAACTGACTTCGCCTTGAAGTGCGCCCGCCTCTCTGTCGTCGAGCAGTTCGATCTTGTCGAAATCGACGCGGACGTCGACCTGGTCGCCAGCTTCGAGAACGGTTTCGTTGCAGTCGAATTCACAACCCAGAAAATTGACTCTGTCGGCCGAAAGCATTTCTCCGCGAAGCAGGTTGCTGGTGCGTTCCTTGTGCATGACCTGAATGTCCACAGGCTTGATCATCAGTCCTATGGTTTCGCCGATTTCGCAGGCATTGTAGTCTTGAATCATCAGTTCGTAGCCCTTGTCGGTGTCGACGAACATTTCGTAATGGACGCCCTTGAAAGTGCAGGTCCGCACTTTGGCCGTGAATTGGGCTTTTTCGATGTTGTGTAGGATGTAGATGTCTTCCGGGCGGATGACCACATCCACGGGTGCATCTTCTCCGAAACCTTCGTCAACGCAGTCGAATTCATGACCGCAAAACATAACGCGTCTGTCGCGGATCATGGTGCCGTTGAGAATGTTGCTCTCACCGATGAAATCGGCGACGAAAGAGTTGACGGGTTCATTGTAGATGTCTTTGGGCGTGCCAATCTGCTGAATCTTGCCATCGTTCATCACGACGATGGTGTCGCTTAAGGTCAGCGCCTCTTCCTGGTCATGAGTGACATAGATGAATGTGATGCCCAGTTTGCGGTGCATTTCTTTAAGCTCGATTTGCATGTCCTTTCGCATCTTCAGGTCTAGGGCGGCCAGAGGCTCATCGAGCAGAAGGACGCGCGGCTGGTTGACCAAAGCGCGCGCAATGGCCACTCGCTGTTGCTGTCCGCCGGAGAGGGAAGCGACATCTCTCTCTTCGTAATCAGACATGACTACCATCTTGAGCACTTTGCGTACGCGCTCTCCTATCTCGTTTTCGGGTACTTTCCTGAGTTTCAAGCCAAAAGCGATGTTATCGTAGACATCCAAGTGGGGAAACAGCGCATAACGCTGGAACACCGTGTTAAGTGGACGCTGATGGGGGGGGATGCCTGCCAGATTCTTCCCTTCCATGGAAATGACACCTTCGTCTATGTCGCAAAAGCCGGCCAATATCCGTAACAGGGTGGTCTTTCCGCATCCGGACGGACCGAGAAGGGTGATGAACTCACCGTACTTAACTTCGAGATTGATGTCGTCGAGCACTTTCTTGTCACCGAAAGATTTAGACAGGTGCTCAAGCCGGATAATTACATCATCGTTTGTCATTTCCTCTACTGCTATGAAAGAGACTTTATGTGAACATAATGCTGCTTAAAACTCCATTGATTCGGGCGGCAAAAATACGCAATAATTCGGTATGCTTCAGCAAAAGATGAACATTTGTTTGGACTATAGCTTACAAAAACGCAAAAATAATCGCTACAAATTTGCAATTGTTATTACAAATTGCCAATTTTGCGATGAAAATACAAAATCGGATATGGAAGATAAACTTCTGGGACTAGTATACGAAACACCCATGTTCATCGGGCTTTTAGGAGCGCTCATACTCTTCTTAAAACCGAACAGAAAGACGCCTCATAAAGTTTTGGCAATCAATCTTTTGAATATGTCATTGGTGGCCTTGAGCATGTTTTTCTATTCTTTGGAATCCTTTTCCACCCAATATTGGGCGGATATTCTGCTGATTTTCTCCACGATGAACGTCGCTCCTCTGTATTTTTTATATATAAGGAGTCTGACCGCTCCGCGAGGCCTTTGGTTGCGTAAAGACCTCACGGCATTTCTCCCGATGGTCTTTTTTGTTACGGTCAATTTGGCTTTGTACCTGATTATGGGCCCGACTCTATCTCGCTATTATATGCGTGCGGTCGAACTTAACGGCAATTTCCCTGTGAACGCGCCGCTGATTTTCCATCTCAAAATCCATTTCGGATCCTATATCTATCGTTTGGCTATGCTGCTTCAGACGGTTTGGGCCATAGTCTATTCCTTCTCCGCCTTCGCCCGTTTTCATCGGATAGAAGCCGATTATTATTCAAATCAGGAAGAGGGTTTCTTGAACCGTCTGGATATGGTCAAATATGCCTATCTGACTTTGGTCGTCTGCACCATTCTGCTGGCAGCCTTCCCTTATTCCGTTTATCACAATGCTTGGGTATTCTTGTTGATAGTCAGCCTTTTGGCTACTGGAATGATGGTGCTTTTCATTCTTTACGGATGGAATCAGCCGACTTCTTCCAAAGAATTGACGGCCCTTATCAACGATACGCAGAATACTGTCCAGCTTCCTCCCCGTACGGCTGGATATCAAGAAAGCATTCTCGAAAATCTTCGCAAATTCGAGTCAGAAAGAGGCTATCTGAACGCATCACTGACCATCGTCGAACTGGCTGAAATGATTCATACCAACCGCACTTATCTGGCTGAGACCATCAAGGACAGATACAGCCGTTCCTTTTCCGACTATATAAATGGACTGCGCATCGAATATGCCAAACAGCTGATGCTTTCAATGCCCGAAAACGAAGTAATCATTAAGACCATAGCCATTCAATCGGGTTATAATTCGGTGACCAATTTCCACCGCAATTTCGTTAAGATTATGGGTAAAAGCGCTACTGACTGGCTCAAAGAACAGCACTAGGCTTCAGTTTCAGCACTTCATCGGCCATATCTGCTACAGCCTGTCGGTGTGTGACGAATAGGATAGTCTTCTCGTTTCGGCAATTGGCCAGCAGTCTTTCCAACATCATCTTTTCGGTTTCGGAATCCACCGATGAAGTGGATTCGTCGAGCAACAGAATGTGACCTCTGTGCAGCAGTGCGCGGGCGATGGCGATTCTTTGCGCCTGTCCTTCGCTCAGTCCGCTACCAACTTCTCCGCACAGGGTGTCCAAGCCATCCGGCAAATCGTATACAAAGTCCGCCACAGCACAATGCAAGGCCTGCCTCATTTCGTCCTCCGTGGCGTCGTGCCGTGCCCAAAGCAGATTTTCGCGAATGGTACCCGACAACAGGCTGTTTCCTTGCGGAACATACATGAAGTTGTTGCGCAATGCTGGTTTCATAGGCTTTCCGTCAAGAGTGATTTCTCCTTCTTCGGGTATCAGAAGCCCTAGAATAAGTCTTGTCAGTGTGCTCTTTCCGGCTCCGGTCGGCCCCATGATGGCGGTCAGGGTATTGCTTCGGAAGGTGTGGCTTAGTTGTTTGATGACCAGCGGATTTCCGCCGTATCTGAAACTGACATCCTTTAGCTCGATGTCCGGAGCGTGGTCCAGCCACTCGGGATTCTGGTTTTCTTCTTCCGGCAGATCTTCCAGTTCGAGAAGCCGCTCCAAAGAAGTCAGTGAATGGATGAAGGCCGGGATGTGCTTAGAAAGGTCCGCAATGGGACGTTGGATTTGTCCGACCAATTGCAGAAATGCGGTCATCATACCGAAACTGACCGCCCCATTACGGATTCCGAAAATGCCCCAGAGAAAGGCACAGACATAACCGCCTCTGAATCCCAAGCCCATCATGCTGGTCGCTATGGCATGGAGATTGAGACGCTTGACGGTCTGTCCCTTTAGGTCTTCTTGCAACCAGTTGAGTTTTTCGAGCACTCTTTTGCTGCCCATCAGGGTAAGAACTAGCAGACGGTTCTGCAGGCTTTCTTGAAGGTGCTGCTGCACTTGACTGTCGCGTTCGCGGATAATCTGTGTGAGTTTTCGCAGAGCCGTAAAAAACAATTTGCTACCGACGACACACAGAACCATCAGAGTCAGCAGCATCCACAGCAATTGTGGTGCCATTGACATAAGGTATATCGAAGCGGCCGCTAACTGGCAAAGTGTGACAATTGTGTCGGGAAAGCGGCTACTGATAATGTCGCTGACCACGCGGATGTCTTCCATCAGACGGTTGACCATATCTCCGCTCAGAAATGACTCTTTACCGTTCCAACGGCTGTTCAGCGTGTGCGAGAAAAACTGGTATTGCAACTTGTTGCGAGTGTTCATCATATTGAAGTTCTCACAATAAGAAGCTGTGATGTTGCCGACAATCTGAATGGCGATGATGCCAATCATCAGAACAATGCCAAGCCACAAGGGCATATCGGTCAGGCCGGTGGCGATGTCGACAAGACATTTGCTTATCCAGACGAAGGCCAGAGACGCGGCAATTCGCACCCATCCGATGGCGATGCTCAACAATACCTGGGGCCGTGAAGGACGCATCATCCTCATCAGGCCTTTCAGACAAATGCTTGTCTTTTTCATCAGTCCTCGATGATTCCGGCCTTGAGCCACTCCTCGACCAGCCTGGTGCTGTCCTTGGATGCGGTTTCTCGGTCTATTTCGTATTGTTCCAGCAACAACTCGGTAAGAGTATCGGCTGTGAATGCTTTGCCTTCTATCTCTTTCCACAGATAGGCTGCAGTCTCGTTCATGGCAATCATTTTGTTGAAATTGACTTGCTTGAAACCTTCTGCCACGAGAATATGGTCGCGTCCCAACTGGCGCATTCTAAAACCTTCTTTAGTTTTCATATTTCTGATAATGTCTGATTCTGATTTTCAAAAGACTGCGACGATAAATGGCCAGCAACCAACGTCTTGCGGGTTTGAGCGCGGCCCAACATTTCGCCTTGGGGACTCGGCGCCGCTTGCCGTCGGGACGGACGATGGCGACAGCCCGCGCCTGAATCCGGCCGATGGGGCAGTCCTCGCCACCGTTCAGATTGCCGTCGCCCATCAGATGTGCCATCTCGATGCCTTGACGGTCGTATGATCTGACATAGCGATGGAGAACATATTGTCCTGGCTGTATCTCGGCCAAAACGACATCTCCCTTCTTTGGCAGCCAATTGTCCTGCGAATCTCTGATGTCTTGCAGCACGACGCTGTCCCAATCGCCTATGATGAATGGCAACATGCTGCAACCTTTGGTCTTGAGAACGATTTCGTGCCCAGATCGGATAAGCCGGACTGCCTCGCCGAGAAGAATGTCATTGGGGAGTGTGAGCGTTGAACTGTCCATACAGATTCATTCATTTGAAGAGCGCGACCGGCCTACAGAACCGACTAGCGTCTTGTGGCTCAGTTCGGCGGCAGCTTTGTCGGGCAGACATTCGAGTTCGTAAAACGGAATGCCCATGACGACCTTGCTGCTGGTTTCATACAAGTGGTCTGCCATATCTTCCAAAAATTTCAGCCCCGAGGTCGAATTGTAGATATGGGCATATGACTCGATTGCATCCAACCGTCTAATCAGGTTGTGGGGCGCTTGCGTAATTTTAACAAATCCTCCGACGGGACAGGCATCGTTGATGTAGCAGGGCGTTTTTCCGCTCCATGGGCTTCCGTATGCCCAAATGCTGCCGTCGGAGAGAATCTGGAGAATGGGATTGTCATCGTTGAGAAGCCATGATCCATCGATGTGTTCGGCCCATAGTCGGCTGTGCGTGCTTTTGCCGGCCCCGCTGTGCCCGAGAAACAAGTAGGCGGTGCCATCGCAAACGGTAACCGAAGCGTGCAGTTCCAAAGTCTGTTTGTCGGCACTGCAGAACGCAAAGAGAAGCATCAGGGCATTGTTGATGCAGAAGATTCTCTGGCTATCACCTGATTCCGGCTGAAAAATCAGACGGCCTTTGCGGAAGTCGTGCGAGCAGAGCAATTGTCCGCAGATGGGGGCCTGTTGTGTGGGGGCCATCTGGAACAGCCATGAGTTTTCGCCATCGTAAACGTCTATGCGGGGCATGTCCTTCTCAACATCACCTAAGGGTATCTGTCTGAATTTATCCAGTCCGACAAAGCTGTCGGGACCCGCTGACAGGTCAAAGAGAAGGTCGGTTCCTGCCGAAGCGGTTTCGAATGGCGTGTAGTTGCCCAGCCTGCCCCAAAGAGGACAGGAGTCGGCCATTTCTAGAGAAAAACGCAACGAAGCGACTTGACAATACTTTCGCACCTGTTAAAGACTGATGTAGCTGAAAGGCTTCCATCCTTTCAGAATGTTTGCCGGATTGCGGTAATACTCAATGGTTTCAGCATCCTTGACAGCGTCGAGTTGGCGGGAGTAGGGATGGCGGCGGGAAACATCGACCAGACTGCCGTCATGAATGGAGCGCGTGCGGAATTCGAGCATTTGGCAACTCTTGAGACCGATGGCGCTCCAACCGGCAGGATTAAGCTGACCTACCTGGCAGTCGATGACCACCACTTCTGCGTAGGGATAATCGGTGCCGTGGTTGGTATGTGAACGACCGTAGTCAATGGCGCGGTTTTTCTGACGGCAGTCAAAAGTGCATTCCACGAAAATGTCTCCGTGATTGCCTTCCGTATTGCGGACCCAGGTCACCGGACCGCCATCGTTGCGGAAATGGCTTCTGAAAGCGAAGAGAGATCCGCGACCGAGGATGGAGTCGCCTCCGCCGTCGAGTTCGCATTCTTCCATGTAGATGGTACCATTGGCCTGAAGCGCATCGCCCGAACCGATGATGTGGACGCGGTAAAGCGCAATGCGTTCGCCGTTGAGCAGCAGACCTTCGGCCTGACCGAACAAATCGGTGGCTATGCAGAGGTCTTCGAGAACGATGTCGCTGCAGTTGTCAAGCATAAAAGCGGCACGTCGTGAAGGAAAGGTGCCGGGAACTTCGTTGGTCTTTACCAGCAGGGGATGAGGGTTGAAGACCTCGTTGTTGGCATAGTGCACTTTGACCTTGTCCATACCTTCGCCTTTGATTTTGATGTTGGTCTTGTTGCGGGCATAAACAATTTCTTCATAATCGCCTTCTCTGATGAGAATGACGGTCTGCCGCTTGCTGAAGTCGGGGATGAAATCGAGCGCTCCCTGCACCGTGTTGAAGTCACCCTTTCCCTTACAGTCGACAATCAGCGTGTCGGCAGACTGCGGAGCCTGGGATTTTGTCGTGAATTTCCATTCTTTGGCTTTGATGCCGTGGAAACTGCTGTCGGGCAGGTTGATGACACCGTCGTCAACGGTCAGATAATAGCGGTGACCGTATTCGAGCATATTGTTGTGGGGACAGATGATTGCCTTGTTGTCGCGAATAAGCACGGGGTGAAAATGAAAAGCATCGGTAAAACCGCCGATAATGTTGAGTTGATACTCGGGAGGAGTGGGTTCGGCCGTGCCGGAAGGCGTTCCGGGGACCGTGTTGCGGTTGGTGGCAACGAGTGTGCGGCTGTAGTCGTAGGGGACCTTGGTATAGTCGCATTCGTCTCCGTATTTCCGACCGAATTTCGGTCCGGCAGGGATGCTCATGTCTAGACTGTCTACCACCTCGCCGCTTTGTGCATCGACGATGCGTATCCAGCCCGACTGGCCCAGACTCGGCTCTTGGGTGAAACTTAATGTAAACTGCGTGTCGGGATTGACGTCGCGCGCCCCTCTGACGGGGAATGAATCGTATGACTGCTGGCAGGAAATGCAGGCTAGCAGGCAGATGAGGAATGACAGACGGATGAGTTTCATATCGGTTGTTTTTATTCGAGAATCTTGTTGAGAAGGCTCTGGTCTTCGATGTTGGAGTACTTGGCTTTGAATTCGCTCGGACTCATGCCGAAATACTGACGGAATGAACTCGAAAAGTACGACTGCGAGGAGAATCCCACCTGAGTGGCGATTTCAGACATGTCCACCTGGTTGTTGACAATAAGGTGGGCAGCTTGCTTGAGACGGATGGTCTTGATGAGGTTGACCGGAGTTACGCTCAGGCCGTCCTTGATTTTGCGTCCAAGATGCATTCGGCTTATGTTCAATTTGTTGGCCAATTCTTCGACCGTGAAGTCGGGATTGGAAATGTTTTCTTTGATGGTGTCGATCACCTGACGCATCAGCTGGTTGTTGACCGAGTCGATATGAAGCGTGGTCGAGTAGTCGTATTGGAGCATCTTGATGTTGGCCTTTCCCTTGATGACATCCACCGAAGAGAACAGCTGCGACACGGCATTTTTGAGGACCTCTGTGGAGACCGGTTTCGAATAGCACTGGTTGCAGCCGCTGCTGACGCAGATGTTGATGCTGTCGTCGTCGGTGCGGGTGGTGAGCATGATGACCGGAATGTGGGCGGTGGCTGATGTCTGGCGTATGCGACGGCAAAGTTCGGGACCGTCCATTTTCGGCATGATGTGGTCGGTGATGATTAGGTCGGGCGGTAGCTGCATGATGAACTCCCAAGCTTCCTGTCCGTCCTGACAGAGTTTGATGTTGTACAGCGATTTGAATTCAACCTTCAGGTAGTTGCGCATTTCGATGTCATCGTCAACAATGAGGAGGGTTTTGCGCAGAGGATTATGTGGTGTGTTGTCGTCGGGCGACGGAGTGTCCAACAGACTGACTTCGTCATGCTTTTCCTTGTTGTCTGCCGAAAAGCGGGGGGTGTTGTACAGGTCTTTGTGATGCTCTGACAAAACGATTTCGCCCATGGTGAGGTGCGAGTTGCCCACCGGCATGCGGATGGTGGTGCGGATAAGCCCGTTGTCCACGCGACAATCGAGCTGGCCGTGTTCCAGACGCACAAGTTCGCGGCTGAGCAGCAAACTCAGGCTGCCGAAATCCGATGAGTCTTCGGAATCTCTTCGATTGCGTTTTTTCCCCTTGAAGATCTGCATCAAATCCTTGTCTGACGATGAGGACATGTCTTTGAAATTCTCTTCCATCTGCAATATACGCTCGGTGTCGCCCATATAGGAAATGCAGATTTCCACATATTCTCTTATGTTCTGGTTTGCGAAGACTTCGTTGTTGGGAAGCGGCATGGAAATCTGCACGTTGATGCTGCCCCGCTTGGAGACATAGTTGAACGCGTGGTGAATGAGGTTGAAGATGATTTTGTCAAAATTACCTTGGTCGACCCAGATGTTGAGCTGGCCGAGAGCGCTTTTCATGTTCAGTTTTACATTCCTGTTGGATGCCTGGGTTTCAAAGGCCTGAAGAATGTCCTGAATGAAGAAGATGATGTCGGTTTCGCGAAAATTCATTTCCATCTGATGGCTTGTGACTTTGTTGATATCCACTACCATGTTGACGGTTCGATTGATGCGCAAAGCGTTGCGGTACATCAGATTGAATGTCTCTTTCCGTATAGGGTCCAACTCGGCTTCGCGCATTTTCTTGAGAGGCGCCATCACCAAAGAAAGCGGCGTGTTGATTTCCTGACAGATTTCGTCATACATCCGGATGCGGTTTTCGCGCTCCTGTGCGATAGCGCGCGCCTTGTCATTGCGCTCTTTCCTCTTGCTAAGAGCGTTGCGTAGCATGTCTCCCAAGTAGATGAACAGAATGGCTGAGACGAAGATCCAAATCCAGTTTGGCATAGCGTTTGTGATTATGTAACTAGAATGATGCAAAATTGCAATAAATTCTTTACAATGGCAATCGGATATGTTACTTTTGCGCAATTAAAAAATTCAAATTGAAAAGAAAACTTCTTTGGCATCTGTTAGCACTCCTGGTGGTCTCCATTTGGGGTGTAACTTTCATATCGACTAAAGTTCTGATCGGTGCCGGTTTGGCTCCCGACCAGATTTTCGCCATTCGTTTCCTTCAAGCATATGCCGGCATCTGGCTGCTGGGCGCTTTTTCTTTGAAAAATCCCGTTCACGGGCATTTCCGCATTTGGGCAGATTCTTTGAAAGACGAATCGGTCTTCGTCTTGTTGGGCATCACCGGAGGTTCTGTCTATTTCCTCGCGGAAAACACAGCTCTGGCTTATACACAGGCCTGCAACGTTTCCTTTCTTGTCTGCACGGCTCCGCTGGTGACTCTCCTGCTCACTTTGGCCGTCCGCAGACGTATTCCCGGATTGGAAGATGTTCGCACCGGCTGGCGTCTTTGGGGTGGCACCTGCTTGGCATTGGCCGGTGTCGCGGCTGTCACCCTGTCGGGGCAGAAGATGCATCTTTCGGTCAAAGGCGACGTGCTGGCGCTTGCCGCTTCTTTCTGCTGGGCCGTCTACAGCATCTTTATGGCGCAGATGACCCGGAAATACGGGGCGCTGACGGCCACTCGCAAGGTGTTTTTCTACGGTCTGCTCACCATTGTCCCCCTTCTGATTTCCGACAACTCGTTCAATGACAGCAGGCGGATTCTCGCGCTGATGGCACAGCCGTCGGTCTGGTTGAATCTGCTCTTTCTCGGTCTGATTGCTTCGCTGTTCTGTTTTGCCCTGTGGAATAAAGTAATGGCCGAACTGGGCAATGTCAGTTCTACCAATTACGTATATCTCAATCCTTTCTTTACGCTGATGGCGGCTGTCATTGTGCTTGGAGAACGGCTTACAACTCTGTCGGCCATCGGTTCGCTGGCCATTGTGGCAGGCGTTTTCATTGCCTCCAGAAAGAAATCCTAAAGCAATCTGAACTCTGTGGCAACCGTCTCTTCGAGCTTGAGCAGACCGGATTCGTCTGCGGAGGCCAGGCAGAAAACGCCCAACACTCCTTTGGCTATTTCCTGGGCCAGAAACTTCATCGGCCGTTCATCTTCGCAGAGCGCTTCGAAACCCCAGGCTTTCGAAGCGCGGAAACGATATTTTCGAATCGGCTGAAATCCTTCGGGGTCATCCTCGCTGAAGCCTACCATGTCTACATAATTGGAAAAAGCCTGGTCCTCGGCGGTTTCACCATCAGGCATATCGCTTACATAGATGTCGACCATGTCGCCGACCCGGCTGTTGGCTTCGATATGTGTAATGTCAGCGCCGATTTCGTCGGTATAGATTTCCTGACTGACCGTCCACTGCCGCTTGTCGGGAAAGTTCAGTTGAATCTCGTGTCGCATGTCGCTTTATTTGATGATGTGAATGAGAGATGTTCCAGGAACGATACAGGAGGGATCCTGCGTGCCGCCCTTATAGGTAAGCGTACGCTCGCAGGACGGATTGCGGCCTTCGACGTGGTCCCAGCAATGATAGTGGAAGGTGTCGCAAGTGTGGTCGGGCCAAGTGAGAATCAGATCCGTATCAAGATCGACGGCTCCGTCAATTTCTCCGAAATACAGATAGGTGTAACAGGTGTCATATTTCAGACGAATCATGTATTCATCTATCAGAAGCAGCCCGAACATCGTTGCCCGATATGCTTTGGTACTGTCATAGCGCACGCGTTCATGTCGAGATTTCATGTACAGTGTGGTGTCGAGCGGAAAGGTGTAGCCCAAAAACGACATTTTAATGCTGTCCAAATCCATCCAAGTACTGTCGGGGTTGAGCAAATCGTTTCCGGCGCTGTCGTTGACGGTGATGAACAGACTGACGGGGGCCCAGTCGACAATCCAGTTTTCGCCGCTTCCCTGACAGGAATGGCAGAGCGGACTGAGAAACAGAATCAAGGCAAACAGGGCAGGAATGTTTTTTCGAGACTTTTTCATATATCGAGTGTTACCATAAATACACAAAGCAATAATAAGTCATCAGTCCGCAGCTGAGCAGTTTCAGGAACGTGCCTGTGAGAAAACCCATAAAGGCGCCGACGGAGGCTTTGAAGGATTCCCAGATTCCTTGGTTCTCTTTGAGAAATTCCGCCAGAAAAGCGCCGGCAAGGCTGCCGACAATCATGCCGACCGGACTGAAGAACAGGCCGATGACCATACCCAGTGTGGCGCCTAAGGCGGCCGATTTGTGGGCGCCGCTCAATCTGGTGAACAGGGCCGGGACCAGATAGTCGATGACGGTGACCAGTATGGTTATGCCCAACCAGATGAGCAGAAAACGCAGACTCATCGGATTGCCGTCACCATTGACTCCCTTTGAAAAATAGGCCATCAGCAAACCAGCCCAGGCGAGGGGAGGCCCCGGAAGCACCGGCAGAACGCTGCCAAGCAACCCTAAGATAACCAGCAAGATAGCGAGTATTTTCAGCGTAATCATTTCGTTTATCGTTTGATGGATTCCAAAATCCAAAGGTAGGAATAATTTCTCAATTTTTTTTTAATTTTGCCGCTCCATCATTAACCTTTCAAACAATGAGAAAAATTTTCAATGTGATTGTGCTGCTTGCAGCAGCCACTCTCGCTCAGGGCATCAAAGCCCAGCAGATGCCCCCCATTCCCGTCGATGCCAATGTTAGAATTGGCCATCTCGACAACGGACTTACCTATTATATTCGTCACAACGAAGAACCCAAGGGGCAGGCCTGTTTCTACATCGCTCAGAAAGTCGGTTCCGTGCTCGAAGAAGAGGAACAACGCGGTTTGGCACATTTTCTGGAGCATATGTGTTTCAACGGCACTGAGCATTTCCGTGGCAACGGCGTTATCAAGTACTGCGAATCCATCGGCGTGCAGTTCGGTGCCGACTTGAATGCATATACGTCTATCGATGAGACCGTCTACAACATTGACAATGTGCCCGTCGCCAAGATTCCGTCGTCCGTCGATTCTTGCCTGTACATTCTCCACGACTGGGCCGACGGCCTGTTGCTGACAGCCGACGACATCGACCACGAACGTGGCGTCATTCACGAAGAATGGCGTTCGCGTCTGAACGCTCAGATGCGCCAGTACGAAAAGATGCTTCCGGTCATATATCCCGACGGCAACCGCTACGGACACCGCCTGCCAATCGGTCTGCTCGAAGTTATCGACAACTTTCCCTATCAGGCCATAAGAGACTACTACGAGAAGTGGTACCGTCCCGACCAGCAGGGCATTGTGGTTGTCGGCGATATCGACGTCAATGAAATCGAGGCCAAGATCAAAGCCATTTTCAGCCCGATTCAGATGCCTGAAAATCCGGCCGAACGTGTCTATTTCGAAGTGCCCGACAACAAGGAGCCTATCATCTGCATCACCACCGACAAGGAACAGCCGTATGCGCTTTCTTACCTGTTCCTCAAACACGATGCCGTGCCCAATGAAATGAAGACCGACCTCAGCTACTGGGTTATCAGTTATTGCAATCAAATGATTTCCATGCTGTTTGATCAGCGCCTCACAGAACTTGCCAATCTGCCTCAACCACCTTTTGTGCAAGCAGCCATCGAGGACGATGACTATTTCCTTGCTGTCACCAAGAAAGCCCTCACGGGTATTGCCGTCAACAATGGAGACGATTTTCTCAACGGTCTTACAACGGTCTACCGCGAAATCCTGCGAGCTGCCCGCCATGGTTTCACAGCTTCCGAGTATGAGCGCATGCGCGCCGAATACATGACTCAGATGGAAACCGCTTACAACCAGCGTGACAAACGCAGCAATTCCGTTTTCTGCTCTCAGTATGTGCGTCATTTCATCCAAAACGAGCCCATTCCTGGCATTGAAAACGGATATGTGCTGGCCCAGCAGCTAGTTCCCAACATTCCTGTCGATGTCATCAACGGATATTTGGCCGAACTGGTGAGCGACAGCAATCTGGTAGTTGCCTGCAACCTGCCCGAAAAAGAAGGTGTGACCTATCCCACCGAAGATGAACTGAAGGCCATCGTTGCCGCTGTCGCCACTGAAGATATCGCCGCTTACGAAGACAAGGTGTCTGACGAACCTCTGATTTCCAAGGAACTGAAGTCGAAGAAAGTCAAAGCTGCCAAGGGAACGATGTTCGGTTACGAACACATCAGACTGGCCAATGGTGTCAATGTTTATCTGAAACAGACCGATTTCAATGCCGATCAGATTCTGATGGAAGCTTACAGTATGGGCGGTCAGTCTCAATACGGAGAAGAGGATATCTTGAACATGCAGAGCGCAGATGAGCTGATGACCATCGGCGGCGTCGGCAATTTCAGTCTGGTCGAACTCAACAAGGCATTGGCCGGCAAGAGCGTCAGTCTCACGGCAAGCATCGGCCAGTATTCGGAATATGTCAACGGCCAGTCGACCGTGAAGGATTTCGAGACGATGCTTCAACTGACCTATCTCTATGCCACCGCTCTCCGTCAGGACGACGAAGCTTTCGAATCTTGGAAAAACAAGACCCGTGCCATTCTGCTTAATGCCGAAGTCAATCCTATGCGCGCATTTCAGGATTCGCTTTCGATAACCATCTATGACAGAAATCCCCGTGCAGTCAACATGAAAGCTGCCGATTTGGACAAAGTCGACTATGGACGTACCCTTCAGATCTGCCGCGAGCGTTTCGCCAATGCGGCCGATTTCAATTTTGTCTTTACGGGCAGTTTCGACCGTGAAGTGATTGTGCCTCTCATTGCCAAATATTTGGGCAATCTGCCTGCCAAGGGGAAGAAGGAAGAAGCCAAGAAAGTCGGTCTGGCCTATGTCTCCGGCGAACATGTCTGTGACTTCGAACGTGAAATGGAAGTGCCGATGGCTACCGTGTTTTTCTTCAAGAGTGGCCGTCTGCCCTACACGCTGAAAAACAATCTTACTCTTGACATACTTTCACGTACGCTGGATATCGTCTATACCGAGGAAATCCGTGAGAAAGAGGGCGGCACCTATGGCGTCGGCGTCAGTTGCGGAATGACTGACCAGCCGGAATGGCAGACTGCTCTTCAGATTGTCTATCAGACCGATCCCGCTAAGTGCGATTATCTGAACGGCCGTATCGGACAGATTCTGAACGATTTCGTCAAGAATGGCCCGAGCGAAGAAAATCTCAACAAAGCCAAGGACAATATGATCAAGAACCATATCGCCAACCTGCGTGAGAACGATTACTATACCACCGCAATGACCGAATGGTTGCGTACGGGCATGAACACTTTGGATTCTTATGAGGAAACGCTCAATTCCATTACCGTGGAAGATGTTCGCGTTTTCGCAGAACAACTTATCAGTCAAGGTAATTCGACAGGTGTCATCATGCGCGGCAAGTCTGCTGCAGCCGGTAACTGATACCGGTCGGAGCTGTCTCAGGCCGAAGCGCCTTTGATTTGAATCTGAAAGCCTTCATCGATGAGCGGTTGCACCAGTCGGCGCATCTCCTCCTCGGTGAAGGCTTTCAGGCCTTCCTGGGGAGTGGGACGGTCGATGGTGTAGACCATAATCTGTCTAGGATGCAGGTCTCTGACAATGGCCATCCAACCGTCGAGAATTTCACTCCAGGAAGAATCGAAATCCTCGCTTCGGAGAAACATCGTCTGAAGGATGAAATCGCCTTCGAACTGCCGAAGAGCCTGCAGCACCCGTTCGAGTCTGTATCCTGGTGCCGGACGGTCGATGCGCTCAATCCATGCGTCGGTCGGGGCATCGATTTTCAAGATGGGATTGTCGACTTTGCGCAGCGCCTGGAACACTTCTGGGCGGTGAATCTGTGTAGCATTGGAAAGGACAGAGACTTTCGCTTGCGGACAATATCGGTCGCGCAAAGCCAGCGTGTCATCGATGATGCTGGCGAACTGCGGATGGATGGTCGATTCGCCATCTCCCGAAAACGTGAGCGTGTCGATGACAGTGCCTTCTTCCCGGAGCTGTCTGAGTCTGGACTCAAGTGCCGTGTGCACTTCCTCGGCGGTGGGTAGACGGTGGTCGTCATGACCGTCTTTGTTCCACCCGCATTCGCAATAGATGCAGTCGAAGGTGCAAATTTTTCCTTGAGTGGGCATCAGGTTGATGCCCAGGGAATTGCCTAAGCGGCGGCTATGAATGGGACCGAATACGGTTTCTTCTCTCAACATGACAGACAACTGTTAGAATTGTTTTTTCAGTTCTAGATGACGGTTGATGCAGGAAGGCAGTTCCTGAGGAAAGTGAGTGACCATCAGCAAGGTCTTGTGAGGTCGTCTGACAAAGGCATCGATGATGGCTCGCACCAGACAGGCGTGTTTCTCGTCCAGTCCGTGCATTGGTTCGTCCAAAATCAACAGTTCCGGATCTTTGACGAAAGCTCTGACCAGCAGGCAGAGGCGCTGTTCGCCGCTGGAAAGCCGCAGAAACGAGCGTTGGGCCAGATTCGAGATACCGAAAATCCGCATCCATTTCATGCAGATTTCCGTTTGCTCGGACTTGGGATGGGTGTACAGCCCGATGGTGTCGAACAGACCGCTGGCAACCACGTGGATGGCGGGAATGTCTTTCCGGTAGGCACGGTGCATTTCGGGGCTCACATAGCCGATATGCCGCTTGATTTCCCAAATACTTTCGCCTTGACCGCGTTTGTGTCCGAACAGTTCGATGTCGCAGGCGTATCCTTGAGGATTGTCGGCCGAAACCAAAGAAAGCAACGTGGATTTGCCGGCTCCGTTTTCGCCACTGAGCGCCCATCGTTCACCTTCCAGCACGGTCCATTGAAGGTCGCGGATGATGGTCCGTTTACCATAACGGATGCCGATATGGTTGAAACGCAGAATTTCGGAATGGGCAGACTGTGGATAGAAGGATTCCAATTCTTTGGCCGGAAGGCTCTCCATTTCATTCAAGTCGTAATCGCATGTTTCTGCGGGAACGGATTTTAGCTTTTCCATCCATTCTCCGACGGGCGTCTTTTCCAACACCCGAAGGCCCTCCACTGGAATGATGTGCGTGATGAAGCCGGGCATCACATCTGTGCGTGAAAGAACCAGTATGACGGTCAGATCCGAATCCTCGGCCATCCGTGCCAAAAAATCGGCCAACTGCAGTCGGGTAGGAGCATCGAGCCCAAGGAAAGGATTGTCGAGAATCAGCAAGCGGGGCTGATAGAGCAGAGCCTTGATCAGTTGGAACTTCCGAAGTTCTCCGCTCGATAACGAAATGATCAGATTGTCCAGGGTATCTTCCATTCGGAAAAGACCGATGAGGTGACGCTGGAGTTCGCTCTCGGGACCGAAATGCCGTTCCAGCAACTGCCTCACGGTAGGCGTGTCTTCTTCGATGATGTCGCCCATGTTCCAGCGTTGCTGCAGATAATAGCTGTTGTCGGCTTCACCGTAAGAATCGCGGAAATCGAGGAGTCGGATGTTGTCGCTGGCCAAGCGGTGGGCCGACTCGCCGAAGTCGTATCGGATGGCATCTCCCTGCAGCGGACGGTTTCCGGTGATGATGTCGGTAAGACGGGTTTTCCCGGCCGCATTGTCTCCCACAACGGCAATCTGTTCGCCTTCGCATATGCACAAATTCAGAGGGCTGGCCATCTGAAAATCAGGATGGCCAACCCTGCCGTCGGTTATTTCAACAATATGTCGGGGATTGAAGTTCAATATTTGTAGAAACCTTCACCGGCCGCTTTTCCCAGTTTGCCTTCGTCAATCATTTTTTTGAGGATAGCCGCCATCGCCTTGAAATTGTACGGCATCATCATCTTCTTGAGCAAGGGGCTCAACAGGCCGGGAACTTTCTGATACTGAAGTACGATATTGTAGGCGGTCGTCACACCGACGACATCGAAGATCTGGAACGGACCTCTGGGCGCGCCGGTGCCGAGTGTCCACGCTTTGTCGATGCTGGCAGGATCGGAAACGCCGTTCACATACAGGTCAAGACCGCTGAGCAGAAAAGGAACCAGCATGGAATTGAGCAGATAGCCCGATTTCTCTTTCAACACGGGAAGCGCGACCATACGGATGGCGTTGGCAAATTCCACAACGGCATCGAACGATTCCTGAGAGGTCTGTGCCTGAGACATGATTTCAGCAGTGTTGTTTTTCCAGATGGCATTGGCGAAATGCAGGCTCAGGAACTTTTCGGGCCGGCCCGTGTATTTGGCAAATGTCGAAGGAAGCAGAGTGGACGAATTGGTCACCAGAAGGGTCTTTTCATCCAGACAGCCGGCCAGTTTTTTGTAAAAGGCGATTTTTTCATCGGCATTTTCAGCCATCGATTCAATGACTATGTCGGCATCCTTCATGGCGGTTGCCATATCGAGTTCGAGTTTGATGCCGGCAGCTGCCTTTTCAACGGCTGCCAGACAGGCATCCTTGTCGAATGCGGCACCTTCACCCGGGGTATCTGCCAGACCGCGGCACCAGTTGGCCGCTGCGTCCGGACCTGCCATAAGTCCGATGGCTTCCACATAAGTCTTTTTCAGATTGTCCAGCTTGGGCTGGGTACGTCCGATGCTGCTTTCGCTACGGAGCCAAATACAGACATCAAATCCGCAATACGCTGCCTGAAAGGCAATTTGACTGCCCAGCACACCGCCGCCAGCCACAACTACTTTCTTGAATTCCATAATGATATTTTTAAGAGATGTTTCAGCCTGGGTTATGTCCGGCGGAACGTAGGTGGAATTGTTCAGCCCGCCCGAATGGACATACTTGCCACAAATGTAGAGAAAAATATTTACCTTTGCCAACAAAAATCCAGTGTGCTTGTCAACCACTTAAAAAACAAGAAGATGTCAAGAAAATTCACTTTCCTGGCAAGCCTGTTCACGGTTTGTTTGATTGCCTCCAATCTATTCGAAATCAAGATTTTCCAAGGTCTTGTATGGCCCTTTGGAAATCACCCCTCGCTGCCGCTTACCGGAGGTTTTCTGATTTTTCCGATTTCCTATATCCTCAACGACTGTCTGACCGAAGTCTATGGACTGAAGAACGCCCGTCTGGTTATTTGGATGGCTTTCCTGATGAATCTTTCCGTTGTGGGAATGGCCCAAGTGGTGCGGATACTGCCGTCAGCCGAGTTCTGGAATGGCCAAGCGCATTTCGACTATATCTTTGCGGCAGATCTGCGCATTACGGCCGCTTCAATGGCAGCTTTCCTTTTGGGTTCGCTCGTCAATGCCCGTGTGATGTCGCGCATGAAAGTGTTTCAAGGGGAAAACGGCTTCGGCTGGCGCGCCGTCGTTTCCTCGCTTGCCGGTGAAAGCATCGATTCTGTCGTATTTTTCCCCATCGCCTTCTGGGGCGTCGGTTTTCGCCATATGCTGGTGATGATGCTGACGCAGATAGTCCTGAAGACACTTTACGAAGTGCTTGTCCTGCCTCTTACCAGCCTGTTCGTGAAAAGGCTCAAACTTACGGACGGACCGTCTCAAGAATGACTCCGGTCGAGCTTTCCAGACCTTCCGAACTGATTTCCAGATTGATTTCCCCCATTTTTCCGCTGCTGCGCAAAATGACTTGTGCCTGACCGTTGTAGAGACGTGGGCGCATGCTGTGGAAGCTTTCCATGTCGTGGGGACAGGCGTTTCCGGTGGCCGCGATCACGGCTCCCTCGCCTTTCAGTTCGAGATTGACGCTGCGCTCGCTGTCATAAATGCGGCGGCCTTGAATGTCCTGAAGTTCAATCAGCACAAAAATCAGGTCTTGTCCGTCGGCAGTCATCTGGAGGTGGTCGCAGCTGGTTTTCAGCCTATAGGCGGGACCTGGGGTTTCTAAAACGGCGCAAGTGTCTGTCTTCGGTATGCGGGCTTCGAGCCGGCCGGGGCGGTAGGCCAGCATGGCATGACCGACATAGGCGGTGTCGGTGGAAACGGTGGCCACCTGCTCTCCGTTGAGCCACAGAGCGACTTCAGGCGCCTGACTGTAGACATTGACCCGTACGGAGTCGCCGGTTTGCGTGCCGGGAAGGCCCCAGCAGGGCTGCTCGTCAATCCATCCCCAGAACGAGACGCGCGGGTCGGGACCGCCGTGACGGGCAGGCTCGACGGCAATGGCCAGCGGCCTGACACCCCAGACCACATCCCTGTAAGCGCTTTGGGGCTTGTCTTCACCGATGAGGTCGATGTCTCCGCAGAACCCGTTGAACCAGGGGAAGGGCATGAAATAATGGACATTCTCCTGTGCGTCATCCGTCTGGATGTTGCCGATGCCGGCTTCGCCCAGATAATCCATGGCCGTCCATTGGAAATCGCCTATCACATATGGCAGCGCTTCCACCCGTTGCCAGTTGGAAGCGGCTTCGAGCGCCACCGATTCGCTGCCGAAAATGACACGCTCCGGATGACGGGCATGGTCGGGTTCGTAGCAGGTGTAGCGGTAGTTGTAGCCGGCCACATCGAGGTTGATGCAGGCCGGATCGATCGATTCGCGTGCGGTGCGGTCCTTGTTCCACAGACTGTTGATGCCGGCAGTGATGGGGCGAGTGGTGTCGAGTTCACGGATGTAGCCTCTCAGGTCTGCGGCAATCTTCACCCCCGATTCATAGGCGCGTTCGCGGATCTCATTGCCGATGCTCCACATGATGACCGAAGGATGGTTGCGGTCGCGCCGCACCAGCGTCTGCATATCGTAGCGGCTCCATTCGTCGAAATAGAGGCTGTAGTCTTCCTTGTTTTTTTTCAATTTCCAGGAATCGAAAGATTCGTCGATGACCATCATGCCGAGCGAATCGCAAGCGGCCAGCAGACTTTCAGACATGGGATTGTGGGAACCGCGGATGGCATTGAACCCTCTGTCCTTGAGCAACGCTATTTTGCGGAATTCGGCTTTGTCGAACGCGGCGGCGCCCAGAATTCCGTTGTCGTGGTGGATGCAGCCGCCTCTGAGCAGGCAAGGCTTACCATTGAGCAGAAACCCTTTGTCGGCGGTGAACTCCAAACTGCGGATACCCGTGCGAACGTCCATTTCCGGACCTTCGTCCAAGCGGAGGCGAAGAGTGTAGAGACTGGGCTGTTCGGGACTCCAGAGCTGGACCTGGCGCAATTTCAGCGTCTTTTTCACCAGGCCTTCCTTCGGGATGCGCAGCGATTTGCGCAACACCGTCTTTCCTTGGGCATCTGACAGCGTCAGGCGAAGTTTCCCATTGTCTTTTACAACATTCTGACCTTCCTGCCGGATGTCGGTGCTGAATCCGAGCAGGGCTTTGGCCGCCCGACGGCCGTCTTTGGAAATGCCTTTGATCCTGTCGGTGCTGACGAACGTGTTCCACGCGTCCAGATGACGGTCGGGATACTGTTCCAGCCATACGTGGCGGTAGATGCCCGATCCGCTGTACCAGCGCGAATTCCGTCCCAGATTGCTGACGACGACGCGCAACGTGTTGGTCTCTCCGGCCGGATGCAGGGCTTCTGTCATATTGAAGCGGAAAGCGCTGTATCCGTACGCGTTTTCGCCCAGAAAAACGTCATTCACATAGACTTGTGTCTGATTGTAGGCACCTTCGAAATAGATCCAAGTCTGCGTGAGCAGGTCCGATGCGTCGGTGACGAAATCTTTGGTGTAGGTGTGCACACCGCCCATCGTGAAACCGACGGCCGTCCCGCCTGGGGCATTGGACGCGAAAGGTCCGACCACTTGGACTTCGGGACCGAAATCGGCCGGATCGAGCGGTTCAATGCTCCAATCGTGGGGCAGACTGACCGGACGGCCGTCGAAGAGCCATCCCTCGTCGAAAAGAGTGCGGACTTGAGCCTGCAGCCCCGATGACAGAACCAAAGCGAAAAACAATGCCAGACAATGGCGTTTGGAAGCGAATGAAGTTTTCATTGGAAATAAAATGTCAGACCTGCGAATATACGAAATAATCAGATGCGATGCCGCAACCATTGGTAAACCAGTGTGAAGGGGATGTCGAATCCTGCTTTTATCTGAGTGGCGATACCGCCGGTGAACCGTGGATTGCATTCCAGGAAATAGGCGTTTCCCTCGGCGTCGACCCTGAAATCCAATCCGCAGACACCCTGATAATCGACGTAATCCAGCAAGATTCTGGCATATTGGTCGAGCAGAGGAAAATCTACGGCCCGGCGTTTGGTGGCAGGCCCTTGGCGCTGACTTTTGGACAGGCTCTTATAGACGCCTGATTGCCAGAATGAACCGACGCGCACCACATCGATGCTGTAGTCGTTGCCTTCGATAAAAGACTCGATGAGAAACTGTCTGCCGGGAACTTCCTGCTCTTTTTTTGCCAGATTCCGAAGCGCATCCAAACTTTCCGGCTTGTAGACGCCGCTGCCGCCGAAAGACCGCTCTTTTTTGAAAATGACCGGAAACGCGTCGACCTCTTCGGGCGTCTCGTAAAAGTGAGGTTGGGGAATGCCCAGCGATGTGGCCAGCCGGCTGCATCTGACCTTGTTGTCGAGCAAGTCGATTTTGGCCGATTCGTCAATGAGGACGGTCGGCAGTGAGGCCGGAAGGATCTCTTCGCGGAACTTCGCCATATTGTAGCTGTTGCCCATAGGGATCAACAGGTTGGGCTGAAGCTGGTCAATGGCTTTCAAAAGTTTGCGCTTGTATCCCTGGTAGTCGTGCGGCACACATTGGGGAAAGGAAATATATTCGACTGTCAGACCTTTGGCGTTGAGCGATTTGCACACCGCCTGGCTGATGGCGTTCGACAAAAGGTTGCGCTGTATGCTGGCTCGGGCGGTATCCATCGATCCGAACAGCAGGACATCACATTCTTGTCCCATGGCGTTATTTGAAAAGTGAAACGGCGCCGACCACTCCGTAGGAGGCGATCAGCATGATGAGACCGGCCAGAATGACCCCGCCCATCACTACAAGGATGCTTTTTCTAAAATTGAGATTCAGGATGCTGGCAGCCAGCGTGCCCGTCCAGGCGCCGGTTCCGGGAAGCGGAATGCCGACGAAGAGCAGCAGGGCCACATACAGTCCGTGGCCGGCTTTGGCCTCGAGTTTCCGACCGCCTTTTTCACCTTTTTCGAGGCACCAGCGGCAGAATCCACCAATCAGTTTGCGGTCTTTCCCCCATTCGAGTATTTTCCTGGAAAACAGAAAGATGAAAGGCACTGGGAGCATATTTCCGATGACGGCGATGAGGTAAGACGGAAGTGTCGGAAGGCCGAATCCGACGGCATAAGGTATAGCGCCTCTCAATTCGATGAGCGGCACCATGGAGATAAGGAATACGATCAGGTATTTTTTCATTGTGGGAACGGCTTTTCCGTTGGCAGTGCAACGGACCGCGAAGATAGCAAAAAAGTGGAGAAGAATCGCGAAAAGATGTATGTCGGATTCGAATATTGAGTATATTTGTTGAATTCAAAATAACAACTTCATTAACCGTATAACAAATTTGAATATGGGTATCTCATTGGTGGCTCTTATCGCCATAGTGCTTGTATTGGCAGTGCTGGTCATTTATTATTTTTCGGTCAACAACCGCGAAGTCGCCCTCCGGAAAGAAGCCGACGCCCAGCGCGGCAAGATTGAAACCGTCCACGACACCATGTGGAAAACGCTCAAACAGGAAGCCGGCGTGACCGAACAGTATCGCGATGCTTTCGAGAAAATCTATCCCGAACTCATTGCCGGACGTTACGAAAAGGGCGACGGAATGATGAAGTGGATTCAGGAATCGAATCCCGACTTTGACACCTCGCTCTATCAGCATCTGATGCAGTCCATCGACACGCAGCGCGCCTCTTTCGCCTCGGCCCAGCAGCGTATGCTCGACGTGATCCGCGAACGCGAGACCCTGCTCGAATCCATGCCGGCCAAGTGGTTTGTCAGCAACAAATCGAAAATCGAATATCAAGTGATATCGTCCACTCAGACACGCTCGGTCATCGAAAGCGGCGTGGATGACAACGTCGATCTGTTCGCCCGTTGACGTATATGCACCGTCTGGCTTATCTTCTCCCGCCTCTGACGCTGCTGGCACTGCTCTGGATGACTCGGGATTATGAGCGGTGGTGGCTGTATGTCGGACTTTTGGCCGTGTCCGAGGGTCTGGTGGCTCTGTTGTTCAACGGCATCAACAAAGACAGGGAGTTCCTAAGCGGTTATGCCGTCAGAGTGTATCATCTGTTCCCCTGGACCGAACAGGTCACCACCGTGGAAACCTATACGGACGGCAAAGGGCACACCCAGACCCGCACCCGCGTGTCTTACATCCGTCATCCCGACGAATGGCACATGCAGCTCAACACCGGTCGGGACATCCCGGTGGACAGTTCCTACTACGGACACGTGACGGATCTATGGCGTAATCCGGTTGTCCCCATGGAAGTCACCCACGTCCACTGCGTGTCGGGAGGCGGAGGCGAAGAATGCCAGTGGGATGGGAAAGCCGACACGGCGCAGACATCGACCTGCGTGCACCGTTATAAGAATTATGTGCAGTATTCCCGTTCCCTGTTTCGCGGAGAACGCATTTCCAAATCGGCTGCCGCCAAATACGGTCTGATGGATTATCCCAAGGTCGTCGGTTTGGAACAGGACTGTGTCTGTGCCTCGCCGGAACTGGACTTCCCGGCCGGACCCCAAGTGCAGACGGCTGTCCAACGGCTCAACGCTTTCATGGGCGCTTCCAGCCAAGTCCATTTCTTCATCCTGCTGTTTCCTGCGGAAAAAGGAGTCGGCCAGGCACTCAAACAGCGCGACTATTGGGAAGGCGGAAACAAGAACGAGTTCACTACTTGTCTGGGGGTTGAGCGCCAGAAAGACGGCTCGTGGAACGTGGTCTGGTCCAAGCCTTTTTCCTGGATGGATTCGCCCACCTTGGAAACGGCCGCCATCGACTGGTTCATCCGCCATCCCCGTCTGGACATCCCTTCATACGCCGGCTGGCTGGAAGAGAACATACATTTGTGGAAACGCAAGGAATTCAAGGATTTCAAATACCTGGGCCGCCGCATGTCGTCCAAACAGCTGTTCTGGTATTTCCTTCTTGTCATCCTTATTTGTGCGGGTATGGTGGCCTTGGTGCTTTATGCCATCCCTGTTGAAACGCCTTTTTAAAAATTGTCGCCATGTCCGGTCTGTATCAGTTGACGATGCGTCTCAATTATCATTTGAAGGCCCGTTACCATCGGGGTTATCGGGTGCATTCCCCATTTGTGTACCAATTGATAACGGATGTCTTTGAAGGAATGTACGATTACTACGCCTTCGAAGAAATCGAAGTTGTCCGCCGTTCGGTCAAACGC
The DNA here is from genome assembly GCA_045627385.1 of Bacteroidales bacterium. Classification (GTDB taxonomy): domain Bacteria; phylum Bacteroidota; class Bacteroidia; order Bacteroidales; family UBA1402; genus UBA1757. Next base: position 7,159 of record JAZQNO010000033.1, on the reverse strand, counting down.
TCTGTCCGCCGAGGCTTTCTTCCGCGCAAATATGCGCAGATGCTGTTTCGGCTCATCAATTTTTTCCAGCCTTCGTATCTGGTCGAGTTGGGCGTCGGAGACGGTGTGACCGGCCAATATCTGATGGCTGCCAGCCGGAAAGCGAAAAACGTATGGACAGATACCGTCGAATCGCCGGAAGCACTCGATTCGTTTTTTTCAAAACTTTCTCCGGATTTGGCGATCCTCTATGCCAGTCTGACACCGGAGGAACTGAAGTGGGCTGTCGACGCCTGTCTGAAAGTCCATCGTGACAACACCGTTCTGGTGGTATTCGGCATCCGCAATGACCGGGCCAAGCGTGCTTTGTGGCGGGAATTGCTGAATCGTCCCGAGGTGAGCCTGACGATGGAACTCAATCGGATGGGGCTGGTGTTCTTCCGCCCCGAACTCCAGCATCGCAATTACCTGTACCGTTATTGATTCAGAAGCCGGCCATCACTCCATGGTCCGAATCTGAGAGGCGATTTCCGGGCTTGACCAGGTCCGGTACGCACCCTCCTCGTCGCTGTAGATGAAATAGGCGCTCCATTCGGGATGGCTTTCGAGCAGTTGAATGGCGCGTTCCAAGCCCAGTACCATAAAGGAAGTGGCCAGTGCGTCGGCAGTCAGACAATCGGCAGCGACGACGGTGGCACTGAGCAGCGAGTGCTGCACCGGCTCTCCGCTGGCCGGGTCGATGGTGTGAGCAATGCGTCTGCCGTCTTTCAGATAGAAATTGCGATAGTTGCCGGAAGTGGCCATTCCTTTATCGCTGAGGCTGATGGCAGCCTGCAACTGGTGCCGCTCTGCCAGCGGGTCATCTTCGGGGCGGTCAATGCCGACGGTCCACGATTTTCCCTTCGGATTCAGGCCCTTCATCCGGATTTCACCGCCGATTTCCACCAGATAGTTTTCCACGCCTTCCCGTTCCAGCAAAGCACCTACGATGTCGCAGGCATAGCCTTTCGCAATCGCCGACGCATCCAGTTGGACGCGGGCATCCGCTTTGCGCAGAAGGGCCGATTCGGGCTGCCAGTCCAGCAGCTGATAACCGACGAATTCCCTGATGCTGTCAACCTGACTGCGGTTGACCGTCTGATGGTGCTTGAAGCCGAATCCCCAAAGGTTGACCAGCGGGGCCACCGTGATGTCAAAAGCGCCGTCGGTCAGGCGGGAGATTTCCAGCGCTTTGCCCAGAAGATGGCAGACCCAGGCGTCGTCACCCAATGCGATGGCGGTCGTGTCGTGCCGGTTGATGGCGCTCAGAGTCGAATGCGGATTGAACATCGACAGTGAAGCGTCGATGGCCTCGAGTTCGTCGGCGACCGCCTGATGGAGGTCCTTCGACGACTGGTAGGTGATGTGATAGGTGGTATGGAACACCTCGCCCCCGTCTTTCAGATAGGCTTTCGGCTGACATGCCGGAAAGGCCAGGCAAAGACAGCTCAGACAGAGCAGGCGGCAAATTTTGGGAAACATCAGAAAGGAAGATGATAATAGACACTGAAACCGAGACTGACATTGGAGAAGCCGTCTTTGAAGACTCCGTATCCGGGAATGACCGGGGCGATGGAATGTTCGCCGTCTTTAGTGTGGAGAATCTTCTTCAGGCGGACCGTCCAACCGAGACTCACGGGACCGGCCACCTGCATGCGCATGCCTCCCGTCAGTTCAAGCCATTGGGCCGACGAACGCTCGTTCAGAAAAGTCGAGGTGTAGCCGTCTCCCCAATAACCGCCATCGAAGGGAATTTGTGAAAGATCATAGTTGAAAGCTGCAAAAGCCAGTCGCGCGCCGACAAAGAAATGGTTTTCGGCGTTCGGTCCGTAATAAGCGAGCGGCAGATTGACACCGATTTTTCCGAAAAAGCCTTGAGACTGGCAAGTGGCGGCGGCCTTTTCAAGCGAGGGACGGCTCCAACCGAATTCCAGACATGGGCAGACGCGGTTGCGCAAATTGGCGTCCAAATGGATATTGAGGGCGCCTCCTCCAGAGAAAAACAGCGCATCCGACACCAGGTCGCTTCCGACAAAACTGCCGTGGAAGAAGACGCTGTCTTTTTCCGCCTTCGGACGTTCTTTGGACTGAGCGGCCATCAGGGGCATAGACATCAGCAGAAGCAGCGCCAATATCAGCTTCTTTTTAGGGAACGAACAAGTGGACATGGGTGCTTTCTTTGTTGATGACCTGGTCATTGACAATGGCCCAGTCGGTGATGAAATCGCTGCTGCAAGACATCGACCTCAACTGATGGGTGACAATGCCCCCGCATTCCATCGAAAGGACCAGAGGCGAATTGCTGTGCTGGAAAGTGAGCCGGGCCGTATAGCGCCGGGCCGAATCGATGTCGAAGCTCAAATCGTACGCGGTCGTTTCGTTGTTGGGCATCAGGGGCAAGGCAATGCGGGAAACGCGTGCCGAATCGTACAGCATGGAATCGCTGCCAACACCGCTGACGCTGACAAAAGCGACTGACTGAGTCTTGTGGGTGCTGTCGTTGAGAAACTCCACATAAAGCAGTACATCGGTCTCGGTGTAGCATTGACCCGAAGTGTCGCCACATCCGCAGACAGACAGCAACAAGGCTGTCAGGCAGAGAACCGGTAGAAGGACATGCCGCATCAGATTTCCTTTTCGATGGTGTAATTGTTGCGCAGACTGGAATTGCGGGAAATCATCTCGGCCACGAATCCGCTCAGGAACAGCTGGGTGCCCAGCAGTATGCAGGTGAGGGCGAGATAGAAATAAGGCATGTCTGTGATCAGCGGAGCGGGAATGCCTTTGCAGAGGGCCGTTATCTTGATGGCGCCCATGACGATGCAGGCGATGATGCCGAGAATGAAAAGCAGGCTGCCGATCAAACCGAAGAAATACATCGGCTGTTTGCCGAATTTCGATAAGAACCAAAGGCTCATCAGGTCGAGATAGCCATGGACAAAACGGTTCATACCGAATTTCGAAACACCGAATTTGCGTTTTTGATGATGGACCACCTTCTCGCCGATGCGGTCGAAACCGGCATTCTTGGCCAGAAAAGGAATGTAGCGGTGCATCTCTCCGTAGACTTCGATGTTTTTGACGACCTCGCGGCGGTAAGCCTTCAGCCCGCAGTTCATGTCGTGCAGCTTGATGCCGGTCATGCGGCGGGCAGTGGCGTTGAACAGTTTCGAGGGGATGTTCTTGGCCAGTTTGGAGTCGTAACGTTTCTTCTTCCAGCCCGAAACCAGATCGAATCCGTCTTCCAGAATCATGCGGCGCATTTCCGGAATCTCTTCGGGACTGTCCTGAAGGTCGGCGTCCATCGTGACCACGATGTCGCCTTCGGCTTTTCTGAAGCCGCAGAACAGGGCTGGACTCTTGCCGTAATTGCGGCGGAACTTGATGCCCTTGACGATATCTGGATGAGTCTGCTGAAGCGCTTCGATGACTTTCCACGAGTCGTCGGTGGAGCCGTCATTGACGAAAATGACCTCGTGCGAATAGTGGTTTTCCTCCATCACCTTCTCAATCCAGGCGAAAAGGTCGGGAAGAGATTCGGCTTCGTTGTACAACGGAACGACAATGCTGATATCCATAGTTTTATTGAGCTGAAGAGTCTGTATTCGAATCGCCATATCCGCTTCCGGCGGGAATGTCTCCGCCGAAGTCGGCTTCCTTCTTGGCGATGAGGGCGTAAAAGACGGAGAGGATGCCGCCCCCGATGATGCTGAGCCAGATGCAGCTGAATGTCACGGTGGCGGCGCTGGGCACATCGTTCCGGGCCATCATGTCTATGGTCTCGGCCGGCATGGAGGCCTGTTCGAAGGCGAGCAGCATCTGATTGTAGATGTCCGACAGGAAATCCGGCTGGATCCACTCCATATGGGCATAGTGGAAAACGGCTGTGATAAGGGAGCTGAACACATACAGCCACAGACCGAATACCCAAGCCTGTCCGAAACTGATGTGGCCGCCCAGTTGACGGTCGCGGTAAGTCTTGACGAAATGATAGGCCAGAAAGACCGACAGAAGTTGAAGGATGGAACTGATCGTCTTCAGAATTCCGACGGTGGGAAACAGCACCTGCAGCAGGTAGGCGATTCCGAGATAAAGGCCCAGATAGAGGCCGTTTGTGGCAGCGGTTTTGTTCATTGTTCAAACGGATTTGAATGACAAAGTTAGCGTATTTTTTCGGAATTGCTGTTGCTAGCTTGGCTTTTTTGTGTACTTTTGCGGCGGGAAAGTCCTATACGGCCAGCTCCCTGCGAATCCCCCCAGGGCTTGACCGCAGCAAGGGTAGTTTGGTTGTAGCGGCGCGATATAGTAAGCTTTCCCACTTGCCTCTTTAGCTCAGTTGGCCAGAGCACGTGATTTGTAATCTCGGGGTCGTTGGTTCGAATCCGACAAGAGGCTCACAAAAAAAAGATGACCGTTCGGCCATCTTTTTTTTGTCTTCAATCAGTCAGACTCCTTATTTGCGGAAAGGCAGTTTAACCACTTCGGCCTTGAGCGAGCGATTGCGGATGCTGACATACACCACGCTGCCCACTTGGGCGTGCGGGGTGTTCACATATGCCAGCGCGATGCCGATTTTGCTCATGGGCGAAATGCTTCCCGAGGTGACGTGTCCGATGAGGAAACCCTTTTCATCGACCAGGTCATAACCCTGACGGGGAATGCCCTTGTCAATCATCTGTATGCCGACCAGCTTGCGGCTGACACCTTGAGCTTTCTGATTTTCCAAGAATTCGCGCGAGGGGAAATTCTTGCCTTCGGCGAACTTGGTGATCCAGCTCAATCCGGCCTCGAGGGGTGAGGTCTCGTCGTTGATGTCGTGGCCGTAAAGGCAGAATCCCATTTCGAGACGAAGCGTGTCGCGGGCGCCCAGTCCGATGGGCTTGATGCCGAATTCTTCACCGGCTTCGAAAACGGCTTTCCAGATTTTCAGACCGTCCTTGGGATCGAAGTAAAGTTCGAAACCGCCGGCTCCGGTGTAACCCGTGGCGGAAATCAGAACATTCTCCACGCCGGCCAGCTGGCCGTAGGCGAAGTGGTAATAGGCCATGTCAGACAGGTTCACGTCGGTCAGCTTCTGCAGGGTGGCCAGCGCTTTGGGACCCTGGACGGCCAGTTGGGCGGTCTCGTCGGAGGCGTTGCTCAGCTTGGCGCCGCAGGTATTGTGCGCATTGCACCAGGCCCAGTCTTTGTCGATGTTGGCCGCGTTGACCACCAGCAGATAAAGCTCGGGATTCATCTTGTAGACGATGAGATCGTCGACGATGCCCCCGTGCTCGTTGGGGAAACAGTTGTACTGGGCCTGACCTTCTGTCATTTTGGAAATGTCGTTGGAACAGACGTTCTGCAGAAATTCCAAAGACTTGGGACCGCTGACCCAGAATTCGCCCATGTGGGACACGTCGAAGACGCCGACGCCGTACACGACGGCTTCGTGCTCGGGCAGAATGCCGCTGTATTCGATCGGCATGTTGTAGCCGGCGAATTCCTGCATCTTGGCGCCCAAAGAAATGTGGAGTTCGGTAAAGGGAGTAGTTTTCATACTTTTATGATGTTATTTTGCTAATTCACATATTTTTACGATGGTATCCATCGCCTTCTGCATAGAGGGGACGGGAACATATTCGAAACGGCCGTGAAAGTTCATTCCGCCGGCGAAAATGTTGGGGCAGGGCAGTCCCATGAAGGACAGCCGCGCGCCGTCGGTGCCGCCGCGGATCGGCTCCACGATCGGGGTCACGCCGGCCATGCGGGCGGCCTCGTTGGCGTTGTCCACAAGGTGCTGATGCGGCGCGATCTTCTCCGCCATGTTGCGGTACTGCTCGCGCAGGGTCAGCGTGACCACGCCCTCGCCGTACTTTTCGGTCATGGCGGCCTCGATGCCGCGCAGCACGTCGAGGCGGGCAGCAAAGCTGACCGCGCTGTGGTCGCGGATGATGTAGCGCAGCTCGGCGGACTCCACGCAGCCCTTCATGTCGGTCAGGTGGTAGAAGCCCGCGTAGCCCTCGGTGCGCGCGGGGATCTCATCGGCGGGCAGCATCCCGTTGATCTCCATCGCAAGGAGCGACGCGTTGACCATCACGTCCTTCGCGGAGCCGGGATGGACGTTCACACCCTTGACCGTGAACACGGCCGCCGCCGCGTTGAAGTTTTCGTATTCCAGCGAGCCCTCGCAGCCGCCGTCGACCGTGTAGGCGAAGTCAGCGCCGAAGCCCGGGACGTCAAAGGCGTCGGGACCGCGCCCGATCTCCTCGTCCGGCGTGAAGCAGATGCAGATCTTACCGTGGGGGATATCACTGCGGATCAGCTCGTCGGCCATCGTCATGACCTCGGCGACGCCCGCCTTGTCGTCCGCGCCGAGCAGCGTCTTGCCGTCGGTCACGATCAGCGTCTTGCCCTTGAGAGAGGGCAGGTGCGGGAACATAGCGGGGGACAGCACGCGCCCGGAATCACCGAGTACGATCTCGCCGCCGTCGTAGTCCGGGATCAGGCGGGGCCTGGCGCCCTCGCCGTTGAAGTCCGGCGCGGTGTCCACGTGGGCGATGAAGCCGAGGCGCACCTTGTCCTCGTAACCCGGCGTTGCCGGGATCTCGGCGTAGACGTAGCCGTCGCGCCCGTCGCGGACGTTCTCGCAGCCGAGGGCGGTCAGCTCGTCGCGCAGGATGGTGATCAGATCCAATTGACGTGCCGTTGAGGGCACGGTCTCCGACTCCTCGTCGGAGGTCGTCCAGACGGTGACGTACTTCAGTAATCTTTCGTATGCTTTCATGGTAAAATCTCCTTTTCTGTCAATTCTTTCATAGACCCAGCGCCGCGCGCAGCTCACCGTACATATACAGTGAACCGAGGCAGAGCAGGGGCAGATCCTTCTCGCGGCATTCCGCGACGGCGGCGTCCAGCGCCTCCGCGACGGTCGGGTAGTCCGACGCTCCGACGCCGAGCGACGCGTACAGCGCCGCCAGATCACGGCCGGACAGCGCGCGGCTGTTGTGCGGCGTGACCGTGAACACCCGGCAGGCGACCGAGGCGATGCGCGACGCCATATGGGTGTAGTCCTTGTCGGCCATAACGCCGGTCAGGACGCAGATCTTTCGTCCGCCGAAGTAGGTCTGCGCGGTCGCGGCGGGGGCGTCGATGCCCTTCT
>JAZQNO010000032.1:0-93881 GCA_045627385.1 Bacteroidales bacterium | reverse complement strand
AACAAGAGACTTGCTACCTGACACGGGTGAGGTGGGCTTCCGTGACCTTCGCCGCGTGAAGCATATTCACTTGCGGCCGAAATCGGCAGGGATTTCGCCCCATATTTCGGTCTGCCACTTGAGAAGAGGTATCTGACTGTAATCGTGCGATTTCAACCAGTTTTCAGCCCGTTCAATCAAGTCGAAAATTTCATCGTTGCGGCCGGTATGGGCCAGTTTGGTGCCACACTTCTTCTTGCGTACCCACAACAGGGCGTTGACGCTGTCGGAATAGATAGGTATGCGCAGGCCTTTACGCGTTTCCAGAGCCAGCGCGTGCACGATGGCCAGAAATTCGCCGATGTTGTTGGTGCCGTCGGTCAGAGGCCCTAGATGAAACACTTCCTGCCCCGTGCGGAGGTAGACCGCACGGTATTCCATTTTGCCGGGATTGCCGCTGCAGGCCGCATCCACCGCCAGCACATCGCCCTCGGGGCGAGGCAGGGGTTGGCGCTTGGAATCGGCCGTGGCCGTGCTGTCGGCGCTTTTGCGGAGTGCATAGGCAGCCTGCCAGCCTTCGGCAAAGGCTTTAACGGCTTCCGACTCGGAAGCGAAAGACATGTAGCGGGCGTTCTCAAACCCGTCTATCTGCTGCTTGCAGGCAGACCAGTCCGAAAAAACGCCGGTTTGACGGCCCACCCAGACCACATAGTATTTTTTGCCGCCTGCCATCAGTCTTCCATGTCCATGGCACGCTGTTTCTTAAACTCGTTCAGTTTGCCGCCGAAAATTTCGTACTTGCGCATCTCGCATTCGAGCGCTCCGTTCATGAGCGGGAAGCGGGCACTGTGTCGGAGGCCGATATGGTCGAAACATTCCTCCCTGTAACTGAGCACATAGGCGTCCCAGCCCATGAAGACGTGTTTCAGGCAGGTGCCCAGATCTTCATACAGCCCCAGCAGATCGTCCACTTTGAGACGTTCGCCGTAGGGCGGATTGGTCATGAGCGTGCCTTCGTGGCCCACCGTGGTGAGGATCTCCTGCATGGGTTTGGCTTTCAAATGGATGTATTTGGACAATCCGGCACCTTTCACATTGCGCTCGGCAATGGCGATGGCCTGTTTGGAGATGTCAGAACCGTATATTTTGCCCGTGAACTCGCGCTCCGTGTCTTCGTCGTAGAGTTCGTCGAAAAGGTCGCTGTCGTAGTCTTTCCAGTTCTGGAAGGCGAAACTGTTGCGGTAGATTCCCGGCGGAATGTTCAAGGCGATGAGGGCGGCTTCGATGGGAAGCGTGCCGCTGCCGCACATGGGGTCGATGAAATTGCCCTGTCCGTTCCACCCAGCAAGCAGAAGCATGCCGGCGGCCAACACCTCGTTGAGGGGTGCTTCGGTCTGGTCGGCGCGGTATCCGCGTTTGTGGAGCGATTCGCCCGAACTGTCGAGGCAGAGTGTGCAGTTGTCGTGGGCGACGTGCAGATGGACGTAGATGTCGGGGTTAGTCAGACGCACCGAAGGGCGTTTGCCGTATTTATCTGAGAACCAGTCGGCTATGGCATCCTTCACTTTGTAGGAAAGGAAAAGCGAGTTGTTGAAGTTCTCGGAATAGACCACCGTGTCCACCACAAAAGTCTGGTTGAGGTCGAAATACTTGTCCCACTGCACTTCCAACAGTTTGGCGTAGATCTCTTCGGGCTTGCGGGCCTTGAAGGCGGCAATGGGTTTGAGGATGCGCAGCGCGGTGCGCAGATGCAGGTTGGCCTTGTACATGAGCCGTTTGTCGCCTCTGAAGAAAACAGAACGTCGACCGATTTCGACATCCTGTCCGCCAAGGTCGTGAATTTCTTTTGCCAAAACTTCTTCCAGACCTTGCATGGTTTTGGCAATCAGTTCAAAAGTCTCTTCCATTTTCATTTTGCTTCAGTCGTCCGTTTTGTCTGCACCACCTTTGTTTCGGGCGCCACATCTGCCGTAATCCAGATGTTGCCCCCGATGACCGCATCGTGGCCCACGGTGACACGCCCCAAGATGGTGGCATTGGAATAGACGATGACATTGTCTTCCAGTATGGGATGGCGCGGCACGCCTTTGATGGGGTTGCCGTTTCCGTCGAGCGGGAAACTCTTGGCCCCCAGCGTGACGCCCTGATACAGTTTCACGTTGTTGCCGAGAATGGCCGTGGCCCCGATGACGACACCGGTGCCGTGGTCGATGGAGAAGGAACGGCCGATGCTGGCGGCGGGATGTATGTCGATGCCCGTCTCGCTGTGGGCCAACTCGGTGATCATGCGGGGAATGATGGGCACGCCCAAGGCAAAGAGCGCATGGGCGATGCGGTAGCTGCTGATGGCGCGGATGCCGGGATAGCAGGAGATGACTTCCGCCAGACTTTCGGCGGCGGGGTCGCCGTTGTAGGAGGCGATGACATCGTCGGCCAGCATGTCGCGCAGAGCGGGCAGCTGGGCCACGAAACCGCAGGCGAGCCGCTCCACTTCGGCATCTGTCTTGTCGGGCTGGCCCGATTGGAAACAGAGGGCCGAGCGGATGGCACGGCAGAGCAGGCCGAACAGGCGCTCGGTGCAGAGCCCGATGTGGTAGTTGAGATTCTGTTCGTTTACAGAGGGATTGCCGAAAAATCCGGGGAAAAGGATGGAGCGGCAGATACCGACAATCTCCTCCAGTTCGGCCGATGAGGGCATGGCCTCGGAATCACATTGGTCGTAGCGCATCTTCTTGAGACTGTCGAAGTCCGACAGCTCCCTGATGGCATTTTTCAATTGTTTCGACTGTCTTGAATTCATAATTGACCGTTAGACCGCGCAAAGTTAATGCAAGTTTGGATAGTTCGCAAAAAGGATGTAATTTTGCGCCGTTGTCACAGTATAGTGGAAATTATCATATAACTAATTAATAATCAACAAACTATGAGTCTTTTGAATCCTTCTTCGATTGGAAAGAAACTGGTTCAGAGCATCACCGGTCTGGCATTGGTGCTGTTTCTGACGTTCCATGCCATCATGAACGTGTTTGTCGTCGTCGGTGACGGCCACATCTATGATGCCATCTGCGAATTCCTGGGCGCCAACTGGTATGCCCTTATCGGAACGCTTGGTCTGGCTCTGCTGATGGTCATCCACTTCCTCAACAGTTTCATTCTGGCTTTCCAGAACTACCGTGCCCGCGGCAAACAGCGCTATGCCGTGTCCAAACGCCCCGCCGGCGTGGAATGGGCCTCACAGAACATGCTGGTGCTCGGTCTCATCGTCATCGGTTTCCTGCTGGTCCATCTGCTCAATTTCTGGTACAAGATGCAGTTGCAGGAAATTCTGGGCAACGAACTGGCCATGAGCGGAGCTCAATTTGTCCGCACGCTGTTCGGCCACTGGATCTACTGCATCATCTACATCGTATGGCTGTGCGCCCTGTGGTTCCATCTGACCCACGGCATCTGGAGCGGCCTGCAGACTCTCGGCTGGAACAACAACACCTGGCTGAAGCGCGTACGCTGCATCTCCAACATCTACGCCACCATCATCTGCGGTCTGTTCATCATCATTCCGCTCTATTATCTGATTATGAACATTATTGCTTGATAAGACATGAGTACCGAAGCTATTAAAATCGACTCCAAGATCCCCGAAGGGCCCTTGGCAGAAAAATGGACCAACTACAAAGCCCATCAGAAACTGGTGAATCCCTCGAACAAGCGTCGTCTGGATATCATCGTAGTAGGAACCGGTCTGGCCGGCGCATCGGCCGCCGCATCGCTGGGCGAAATGGGATTCCACGTGCTGAACTTCTGTATTCAGGATAGTCCGCGCCGCGCTCACTCCATCGCCGCACAAGGCGGTATCAATGCTGCAAAGAACTACCAGAACGACGGCGACTCTGTCTATCGCCTCTATTACGACACCATCAAGGGCGGCGACTACCGCGCCCGTGAAGCCAACGTACACCGTCTGGCCGAAGTGTCCAACAATATCATCGACCAGTGCGTGGCTCAGGGTGTTCCTTTTGCCCGCGAATACGGCGGCACGCTGGCCAACCGTTCGTTCGGCGGCGCTCAGGTGAGCCGTACGTTCTATGCCAAAGGTCAGACCGGACAGCAGTTGCTGCTGGGCGCCTATTCGGCTCTGAGCCGCCAGGTGAAAGCCGGCACGGTGAAGCTGTACACACGTCGCGAAATGCTCGACCTGGTCATCATCGACGGCAAGGCACGCGGCATCATCGTCCGCAACCTGACCACGGGTAAGATTGAACGCTACGCCGCTCACGCTGTCGTCCTCGGTACCGGCGGTTACGGCAACACCTTCTTCCTTTCCACCAATGCCATGGGTTCCAACGGTTCGGCCGCCTGGCAGGCTTACAAGCACGGCGCCTATTTCGCCAATCCCTGCTACGCCCAGATCCACCCCACCTGCATCCCCGTGCACGGCAGCAACCAGTCCAAACTGACGCTGATGTCGGAGTCGCTGCGTAACGACGGCCGCATCTGGGTGCCCAAGAAACTGGAAGACGCCAAAGCTCTGCAGGCTGGCAAACTTCAGGGTCGCGACATTCCCGAAGAGGACCGCGACTACTATCTGGAACGCCGTTATCCGGCTTTCGGCAACCTGGTTCCGCGCGACGTCGCCTCTCGTGCCGCCAAGGAGCGCTGCGATGCCGGCTTCGGTGTCAACAACACCGGTCTGGCCGTTTTCCTCGATTTCAACGAAGCTATTTCCCGTCTGGGCAAGGATGTGGTCGAGGCCCGCTACGGCAACCTGTTCCAGATGTATGAGAAAATCACCGATGTGAACCCCTACGAGAATCCGATGATGATTTTCCCGGCCATCCACTACACGATGGGCGGTATCTGGGTCGACTACGAACTGCAGACCTCCATCCCCGGTCTGTTCTGCATCGGCGAGGCCAACTTCTCCGACCATGGTGCCAACCGTCTGGGCGCCTCCGCTCTGATGCAGGGTCTGGCCGACGGTTACTTCGTTCTGCCTTACACCATCCAGAACTATCTTGCCGACGAGATCCGCACGCCGCGTTTCTCGACCGAGCGTCCCGAATTCATCGAGGCCGAAAAGAACGTCAACGACCGCATCGCCCGTCTGATGGCCATTCAGGGCCAGCGCAGCGTCGATTCCATCCACAAGGAACTGGGTCTCATCATGTGGGACTTCGTAGGTATGGGCCGCACGGCTGAAGGTCTGAAGAAAGGTCTGGAAGAAATCAAACGTATCAAGAAAGAATTCTGGAGCAACGTATTCATCCCCGGTGACGGCAAGGATATGAATACCGAACTGGAAAAGGCCCTGCGTTTGGCCGACTTCATCGAAATCGGCGAGCTGATGGCTCGTGATGCCCTTCACAGAGAAGAGTCTTGCGGCGGTCACTTCCGCGAGGAATACCAGACTCCCGAAGGCGAAGCGCTGCGTCAGGACGACAAGTTCATGTATGTCGGCTGCTGGAAATACAAAGGCGAAGACGAAGAACCCGAGCTGCTGAAGGAGCCGCTCAATTATGAATTCACCAAAGTTCAAACCCGCAATTACAAATAATCATGGATAAGACGATCAATGTTACGCTGAAAGTATGGCGTCAGAGAGGCCCGAAGGCCAAAGGTGCTTTCGAGACCTACAAGCTGGACGGTGTTTCCACCGACAGTTCTTTCCTTGAAATGATGGACCAGCTCAACGAGCAGCTCATCGCCGACCGCAAGGAGCCCGTGGTTTTCGACCACGACTGCCGTGAAGGTATTTGCGGTATGTGTTCTCTCTACATCAACGGCCATCCTCACGGACCCGACGAAGACATCACCACCTGTCAGCTTCACATGCGCAAGTTCAACGACGGTGACGTCATCACCATCGAGCCTTGGCGTTCGCACGGTTTCCCCGTCATCCGCGACTTGATGGTAGACCGCAGCGCTTTCGACAAGATCATCCAGGCCGGCGGTTACGTGTCGGTCAACACGGGTGGTGCTCCCGACGCCAATGCCATTCCGATTCCCAAGCCCACAGCCGACCTGGCTATGGACGCCGCTTCCTGCATCGGTTGCGGTGCCTGTGTGGCTGCCTGCAAGAACGGATCGGCCATGCTGTTCGTCAGCGCCAAGGTGAGCCAGTTGGCTCTCTTGCCTCAGGGCAAGGTCGAAGCTGCCCGTCGTGCCAAGGCAATGGTGGCCAAAATGGACGAACTCGGATTCGGCAACTGCACCAACACCGGTGCATGCGAAGCCGAATGCCCGAAGAACGTGTCCATTTCGAACATCGCCCGCCTGAACCGCGAGTTCCTTTGCGCCAAATTGAAAGACTAGCATTTCGGAAAGATGGAACACTCCGGACAACTCCGTGAACTGTCGGGCTTTGCCGGCTGGCAGGCGTACCTGCTCATCGTCGTGGCCCTGATGGTGTTTGCGTACCTGTTCGGTTCTCATCGGTCTTATCTGCTGCCCTACCTCAAGGCGTTCTACCATCCGGGCGAACGCACGTCTCCGATGAATTCGGATGTGAGACTGCAGCAGTTCCAGAATGTTCTCACCATTTTTTCCATTGCATTGTACAGCGTCTTCGTCGTCTTGCTCCTGCAAGGCGACGAAGACGTTTCTTTACGTACGAGTACCGGACAACAATGGCTGACGGCATGGCTGTTGACACTTTGCCTGTTTCTGTTCAAATGGTTGTCGTACCGGCTGTTCTCATGGATCAACTTGCCAAGGGGAGAGTCGAAAGCGCTCATCAACAACAATGCGACAGGAGCCAATCTGCTCGCGGTCATCCTGATTTTCGTCATTCTGGCCAATGAGATTCTCAAGCTCGGACACGCCTCTGTCCTGATAGGCGGCATCATCGTTTGGGCTATAGTTAAAGCGGTTTCTATCACACCTTTAGTGCACTATTTTTCGGGCATAGGTGTTTCGGCTTTCCAATTAATTTTGTACCTTTGCGGCGTTGAAATTCTTCCCATGTGCGTCTGGCTTAAAAGCATAGAGCAGATAAGCTTTTTCGCCATCTCATAACTCTTGCAATGTTGAAGGTAAAGAACATATTGGTATCGCAGCCGAAGCCGACCAGTGATAAGTCGCCCTATTTTGACCTTGAGAAAAAATATGGTGTCAAAATCAACTTCCGACCTTTCATCAAGGTGGAAGGCGTCACCTCGAAAGAGTTCCGTCACCAGAAGGTGAATATTCTGGACCATACGGCTGTCGTCTTCACGGCCCGTACTGCCATTGACCATTTCTTCCGTCTTTGCGAGGAACTTCGCGTGAGCATTCCCGAAGACATGAAGTACTTCTGCATAAGCGAGCAGGTTTCGCTTTATCTTCAGCGCTACATCCAATACCGCAAGCGCAAGGTCTTTTTCCCCGCTACCGGCAAATTGGATGAGCTTGTCGTCCTGATTCAGAAACATGCCGATGAGAAATATCTCGTTTCCGTTTCGGACGTCAACAAAGATGATCTCTGCAATATCCTCGAAGAAAAGGGTATCAGCTACTCTAAGGCTGTCATGTATCGCACATTGAGCAACGACTTCACGACAGAAGAAAGCTTCGATTATGACATGCTGGTTTTCTTCAGCCCCAACGGTATCGCTTCGCTGAAAAAGAATTTCCCCGACTTCCAGCAGGGAGAAATCGCCATTGCCACTTTGGGAAAAACGACCGCCCAGGCAGTCCGCGACGCCGGACTCCGTCTCGACATCGAAGCCCCGACACCCGAAGCCCCTTCCATCACGGCTGCCATTGAAAACTATCTGAAGGTTTCGAACAAGAAGAAATAAGCCATTGCAGAGGTGGCTACCCATATCTATACATTCAGTAAGGAAGAACGGCTCTGTGGAGAAATCCGCATTGCCGAGTTGTTCCGTACGGGGCAGTCGGCCATGGCCTACCCCGTGAGAGCCTGTTGGAACTATACGCCCGGTGCGGTGGAGGATATCCCCGTCAAAGTGCTGATGAGCGTACCCAAGAAGAAGCACCATCGTGCCAATAGGAGAAACCGCCTGAAACGTCTGATGCGCGAGTCTTACCGCCTTCAGAAGTCGCTGCTGACCGAGGTGTTGGAACGGCAGGGCGGAAGCCTGCAGATCGCCTTTGTGTGGCAATCGGACGAGCTGGCCGACTACTCTACCGTCTTTGCCAAAATGGGCAAGGCACTGGAGAAGATCAGGGCGGCGGTAGAAACGTCTTCGGAGGCTCCGGCAAGCGGAGAGGAGACGCCGGAGCTATGAAGAAAATCATCAGATTTCTCAGAGACGGCCTGGTATGGCTGATGCTGTTGCCCGTCCGTTTTTATCGGGCCTGCATCAGTCCGCTCACTCCTGCTTCGTGCCGCTACACACCCACTTGTTCGCAGTACGCTATGGAAGCCCTGCGCAAGTACGGCCCGTTCAAGGGTTCGTGGCTGGCTTTGAAAAGACTGCTCCGCTGTCATCCTTTCGGAGGCAGCGGTTACGATCCGGTACCATGAAACTGGACATGCACACTCACCTTTATCGTCCGGAAGAAGATTGCATGCAGGTGCTGAACCTGCGTCTTCGGCCGGAAGAACTGAAGCAGATGGCCGGCTGTAGCTCCACATCGGAAGCGCTCGAATGTCTGCATACCGACCAGGGCGAGGCTGTCCCCAAAGAGGCGCCCAATCTGCTGTTGAGCGCCGGCATACACCCTTGGGATGCGGACTGTTTTCCGATCCCGCCCGATAATTTGACAAAGGTTTTGGAACTTGTCTTTTCGCATCCGCGCATCAAATATATCGGTGAAATCGGACTGGACAAACATTCAGCAGCCGATTGGCAGCGTCAGATGGAGGTTTTCCGCCTCCAGCTCTCTCTGGCCAAGCGTTTGAAAAAACCGGTCATCATCCATTGCGTTAAAGCCATGGAGCAAGTCTTGGCCGCCAAAACGGAATTCCCTGGCATTCCGCAGTGGATCATCCACGGATTCAGAGGAAACGCTGTACAAGCCAGACAATGGACCGACCACGGATTCTGGCTTTCTTTCGGGAAAAACGCAAACATGCAGGCCCTGGAAGCCTGTTTGGGAAATGCCTGTTTCGAAACCGACGACGATTTATCCAAGTGACAGACCGTCGAGAAGGTCCATATAGACTTTCAAGCCGGCTTCCAACTCCGACAGACATACGAATTCGTCGGCGGTGTGGGAACGGGTCGTTTCTCCGGGACCGAGTTTGAACGAGGCGAAAGGCATGCGCGACTGGTCGGAAAGCGTAGGAGAGCCGAACAGCGGAAGATGCAGCTGACGGCAGCGTTCCACTGCAGGATGACTCGGGTCGATTCCCGAAGACGAGAGTCTGAATGAGCGTGCTTTGACTTCGCACGAGACTTGCGAAGAGATGTAATCGAACAGTTGTTCGTTCGTGTAGCATTCGTTGGAACGGACATCCACAGTGAAGGTACAGGTGTCGGGAATGACATTGTGTTTGGATCCGGCATTGACGATGGTGACCGTCATCCTCACAGGACCGAGCAGTTCGGAAATACCGGGAAGTTGGGCCGTGCGGAACCACTCGATGTCTTTCATTGCCTTGTAGATGGCGTTGTCGCCGTTCTGATGGGCGGCGTGGCCGGATTGACCGTGAGCCGTACAGTCAAGCACCATCAATCCTTTTTCGGCAATGGCGGCTTTGAGACCGGTCGGTTCGCCGACCAATGCGAAGTCGACAGGCGGCAACTGCGGAATGAGCGTTTCAATGCCTCCTTTGCCGGTGACTTCTTCTTCGCAGGAAAGACCAAGCACAAGATTGTATGACTGTTGCGTGTCGCACAATTTCAAATAGGTGGCGACAAGGCATACCATAGGAGCGCCGGCATCGTTGCTTCCCAAACCGTACAGACGGTCTCCTTCGACGGTGGCTTGGAAGGCCGGACGCGTCCAAGAGTCAGAGGCCGGAACGGTGTCGATGTGCGAATTGAGCAGGATTGTCGGGCGGGAAGGGTCGTAAGAGGCCATGCACCAAAGGTTGTTGCCCACTCGATTGACTTTCTGGCCTCTTTCGCTGAGGTACTTCTCCAGGAAATCGGCACAGTCGTTTTCCTGTCGGCTGAGCGAAGGGATGGCTATGAGCTGTTTCAGCAAGTCCAAAGTATCTTTCATCGTTTCCTTCATTTGATTCTTTTTATCCAAAGTTCGGGATCGAGTTTCTCCAAGTCTTTCCAGATTTGGAAATGCATGACTGTGAGATTGTTCTGCGATTTGTCCACATAAACTGTCCCCAAGGTCTCTCCTGTTTTCACCGTTTGTCCGGCCTTTACGCTGACCTTTTCGATATTGGAATAGACGGTCAGATAGTTGCCATGGCGGACAATGATGGAAAAATTGGTTCCCTGGACACTGAAGACCTTGGTGACGGTGCCGTTGAATATGGCGCGGGCAGACGCTCCGGGAGCGGTCTGAATGTCGATGCCGCTGCTGTTGGTCTGCACATATTTCATATCCTGATGCTTCTGCTGACCGAAATGCACCACAATGGTGCCGGGTTCGTTCAGGGGGAAGGGCAGCTGCCCTTTGTTCTTGCCGAATTCGGAGGCCAGTTTCTGCTCGTTGACATTCATCACATAGACGGCCTTCGAACTGGCGCTGTTGCCGGCCGACCTGCGGTTTTCTTCGGCTATGATTTCCTCGATTTTCCGATTAAGTTTGGTGGCCTTCTGTTTCTGGGCATTGAGTTCGGTCTGCAAGGCCCGACTGCGCTTGCGCAAATCCTGCACGACCTTATTCTGCTTGCTTCGTTCGCTTTTCAGCTGGTCGCGCTCGGCTTGCTGTTCGGCCACCAAAGCCGCCTGTTTTACCTTCAGTTTCTCGAGTTCTTCCTTGAGGCTGTCAATCTCTTGCTGCCGTTTTCTGATTTCTTCGGCCTGTTGGCGCTCGTGGCGCGAATATTCGTTCAGGTAGCGGATACGGCGCAGACTCTGTCCGAAATCCTTGGCCGAGAAAATGAACATCAACTTGTCGTTTTCGTGAAGACGCGTATAGAGATGACGGACCAGATTGGCGTACTGGTCTTTTCTGAGTTGGAGCTGACGATTGAGCTCGTCGTATTCGGCATTGAGTTTCTTAAGCTCGTTTCGAGTCTTGTTGTACTCGGCATTCAGCATGTTCAGATAGCGCTCACTTTCTTTGATCTGGTCGTTCAGGACGTTGTAGCGGTACAACTGAGTCTGCACCGATTTCTGATTGGCGCTCAAAGCGGCATCGGTCTTCTTGATTTGTTCCATCACCGCCTGACGCTCACGTCTGACGGCATCGAGGTCCTGGGCCAGAACCGCCGATGAGGCGAGCGTCAGGAACGACATCAGCATATATTTCAATATGGTTTTCATAGAGAAAGCATTTGGCGAAGAGCAGGCAAATCGGATTTGCGGTAACTCGACGGGATGGAACGGTTCATTTTGGGATGCGTATTGAAACTGATACGGGTATAGACCAATTCGGCCGAATAGGCACGGTCCAGCAGGTCGCTGGTGAAGTCGATTTTCACCCGATGGGGGAAGGTGCCCTCCGTATAATCTCTGAAATCGGCATAACGGAAAGAGGCCTGACTGCCGTAACGGGGAATTTCGATGACGGCGCTGACCAGCTGGCCGATAGAATCGAGGCTGTAGACGTATGTCATATCCTGGTCGCTGTAAAGGAGATCCCAAGCGGCTTGGTCGGAAGACTTGGTAACGGAAAAGTCCGATACGACGGGACGGGCGATGCCGGAAACAGCCATGCGGTCTGTAAGCAGAGCGCTCAGAAGGGCCACTGGGAAACCGGCATTCTCGAAAAAATCGTCCAAGACCAGTTCATGATGAATCTTTTCATTTCGGTCGATGACATCGGCTTGGTCGCCATTGAGCCACAGACGGTAAATTTCCAAACCTCTCAAAGGTTGGACGGAGGCCCAAAGACAAGTGTCGCTCTCTATTTTCAGTTGTGCGGCCGAACTGAGCCGTTCGAATTTCAGTTGGCATTTCGAATCGACAGATTCAATCCAATTGTTCCGGTCGATGGCCGTCTGCAGCTCGCGAAGCTGACGGGAATGACGTCCCAGACGCTTCGAGGACGAACAGGCATCGAACAAGCAGAGACAGGCCGTTGACAGCAGAATTCCGAGTATCAGACGCTTACCTTTCATAATAACATTGGTCTGCCACCTTCCTGGTGAGCAATTCGCTGGGGTTTTCAGACATGTCGACCGCTTTCATCCATTCCAGCAGGGCAGCTTCTTGCTGACCGCAATGCCAAAGAATGTCTCCGCAGTGTTCGTAGATTTCGGCCGTACCCTCGTTGAGATTGATAAAGGCACGGTCGATATAAATCTTTGCCATCGGATAATTCCCCTGCCGGAAACAAATCCAGGCGTAAGTGTCTAGATAGGTGCTGTTGTTGGGTTCCGCCCGAAGCGACAGGCGGGACATCTCGGCGGCGCGTTCCAGGTCGATGCCTTTGACGCTGAGGAAATACGCATAATTGTTGAGAACGGGAACATTCTGCGGATTCAGGGCCAGCGCCTTCTCATAGCTTTCAACCGCTTTGGCAGAGTCTTGAAGTTCCTGATAGACGTCGCCCATATAGCCGAGAATGGACGACTGCCATTCGGGATTGGATTCTTGATCGGCCGCCAGACTCTTTTCGTAGGCGTCTATCGCCTCGGCATATTCAGAATTGCGTATATGCGTCACCGCCAAGTAATACCAAAACGAAGGGTCGTCTGGAAAATAGTCCAGGGCTTCGCGGCAGATTTGGGCGACCTGCTCGACATCGTCGGTTTCAAGATAGAGCGTCAGGAAATCTCTCCAGGCTTGCTGTTGGGCGGGATTCATATCCAAGACGGTACGCAGTTCCAGTCTGGCTTCGTATTTCCTGTCTTGTTGGAACAGCCATGCGAGATGCTGTTGGCGCAGATTGTATTCGTCTGGAAATTGTTCCAACAACTCAGTATAAATTTCGTCCATCAATGTGGTATCCTGATAGTTATTCTTAGTAAAATAATCTAATGCGGTCATTTTACTAAGCAAATCGACCTTGGGGCGGTCTATGATTTCCTTCATGCGAGAAGCCATAGCTTCGGTCTTGTTTCCGGCAATGAAGTAGTCAGCGAAAGCCCGCTGAAGAATGGCCTCTCCATTGTCGGGGTACGATTCCAGCACCTCGTCAAGAATTCTGACGGCTTTCTTCTGTTTGCCGATGTCCAGATAAGAAACGCCGACCAGCAGCTGATAATGCGGTTCTGAAGGATTGAGCGCCTCAAGTCGTTTCACTTCCTTAATGACTTTGCGGGGTTTGCCCAAAGCCTGGTAGGCTTCGCATTTCTGTCGGGTGATCTCCTCTATGACACCGGTGTTGGCCTCGAGATGCTCTAAAGCGTCCAAAGCCGCTCTGTAGTCTTCCTGCTGGAAATACAGTTCGGCCACATGATAATAGAGTTCGTACTTGTCGGGATGCTCGGAAGCCACTTTTTCGAGCAGTTCCGACGCCTTGTCCAGCAGATTGTTCTCTCTGCAGAGTCCGGCCAGCTGGAGAGCGTACCATTCGTTGTCCGGCTCCAGTTCGCAAGCTTTCTGATAATAGTGGAAAGCCGTCGACTTCTGGTTTAGAGCCAAATAAAATCCAGCCAGTTCGTAACAAGCGGCGGCTTGCGTGGCGTCGTACTGGACGCTTTGCCTCAACAAGTCAAAGGCAGCCGCATAGTCTCCGTTGAATTTGTAACGGAGGGCCTCCTGAAAATAGCTGTCGGCAGGATTGACGGCTGTGTCGGCTTTTGTCTGCGCACACAAGGGGCAGGAGCAGCCCAAAAGGACGCCCAACAGCACCTGTGTCCACTTTGACATGCAGCTCGACATAAGACAAGTCATTTTTTGCCGGTATGGCCGAAACCTCCGGCGCCGCGCTCGGTTTCGCCCAACACGTCGACGGCCACCCAATCGGCCTGTTCGTGGGCCGCAATCACCATCTGGCAAATGCGCTCGCCATCTTCAACGACAAAGTCTTCTTGGGAAAGATTGATGAGAATCACTCCAATCTCTCCACGATAGTCGGCATCTATGGTTCCTGGGGTGTTAAGCACGCTTATCCCCTTCTTGAGAGCCAAACCGCTTCTGGGGCGTATCTGCGCCTCGTATCCGGCGGGCAGTTCGATGAAAAGCCCGGTAGGAATCAGTTTGCGCTCAAAAGGTTTGAGCACGACCGGCGCGTCGATGTTGGCCCTCAGGTCCATACCGGCCGACTGCGGGGTCGCATACTGAGGCAGGTCGTGACGCGACTTGTTGACAACTTTCACGCTTATCATAGCTTATCTCTTTAAATGATTTCAAATGTCGATGGTGATCTTCTTGGCTCCGAGGCGTTCACGATATTCCTTCGGAGTGCAGTCCATCGTCTTGCGGAACACTTTCGTGAAATACTGGGGAGTGGTGAAACCGCACATGTAACCGATTTCCGAAATGCTCAAGTTCCTCTGACCGAGAAGCTGAGCGGCACGTTTGATGCGCATGCGGCTGACGAATTCGACCGGAGGCACACCCATCAGCGATTTGACTTTGCGGTAGAAGACGGCACGGCTCATATGGATGGACTCAGTCAGATCTTCAATTTTGAAGTTAGGATTCTGGAAATTCATTTCAACCGACTTGACCAGCATATTGACAAAGTCCTCGTCATAGTTGGTGAGCATAGGCATGGAGGGCGAGACCTGGTCGAGAAGGCTTGCACTTTCCTCCTCGGCCGGCCGAGTGCCGCCCTGTTCACCAAAGTAGTAGGCGTAGAGGCTCTGACGGCGCTTAAGGACAGCCGCAATCTTGGCTTTCAGATAGGCCGAATGGAAAGGCTTGGTGATGTAGTCGTCGGCACCGAAATCCAGACCGCTGATCTGGTCTTCGACGGACGATTTGGCTGAAAGCAAAATGACGGGAATGTGGCAGATGGAGGTGTCTGTGCGTACGCTCTTCAGGTAATCGATGCCGTCCATATTGGGCATCATAATGTCGCTGATGACCAAATCCGGGTGAAGTTTGCGTGTCTTTTCCAAGCCGATCTTTCCATCATCGGCCTCCTCCACTTCGTAATCCTTGCTGAGAATAGTGGCGATGAAATGACGGAGCTCTTCATTGTCTTCAACAATCAGCACTCGCATACGGCTCTCGTCGACGGGCTCTTCCTTTGTCTGGACGGACGGCGTCTCAGCACTTCCTTTCAGCGGATTGTCCGCAAGAATGAATTCCACATTGGGATCGGAGAGGAATATCGACTTGTTCCCCGGTATTTTCATCTGGAAACGGCTGCCTTCTCCCAACTTGCTGTCTACCTTGATGGAACCGTGCATCAGATTGAGCATATCCTTGACAAGGGACAGGCCGATACCGGTAGAAATGCTCGGATCGGCCTCATCTGCCGTTTCAAAACGGGAGAAGATGGTGGACAGGCGGTTCGGGCTGATGCCGACACCTTCATCCTCGACGCTCAACAGAAGCGTGTCCTTATCCTGACTGGCATGAACCGTAATCGACTTGCCCTCTGGCGTGTATTTGAAGGCGTTCGACAAAAGGTTGAAAATGATTTTTTCCAATTTGTCCTTATCGGTGTAAATGCTGAAACCGGCCAAATCGATGGCGGTATGGAACTGTATGCGTTGCTTGACCGCCAGAGACTTGAATGAATCGCAAACTCGGCTGATCAGTTCTCCAGGCACAACCTGTTCGACAAAGACTTTCATCTTGCCGTTCTGAATTTTGCGGACATCCAGAATCTGGTTGACCAGGCGCAACATCCGTTCCACATTGCGACGGGCCACCTGCAGGTTTTCCTTTCCCTCCGGTGAAAGGTTCTCGTTGCGCTCGATTTCTTCTATAGGATTGGCTATCAGCGTCAGAGGAGTGCGCAGCTCGTGTGAAATATCGGTGAAGAAACGCAACTTGATGTTGCTCAATTCCTGTTCGGTTTCCACGCTGCGGCGCAGACGGGCCAGACGCAGCACCACCCAGACAGTGGCGGCGATCAGAATCAGTCCGAGCAGCACATACAGGACAATGGCCCAAACCGTTTCTCCGAATTTGGGTTCGACTCGGATGGGTAGGCTGGCGATGGCGTCGTTCCATGTGCCGTTCGTATCGGTCGACCTGACTTCGAACAGGAAATTGCCGGAAGGCAGATTGGCCAGATTGGCGTAATGGTTGTGGCCGAGCGGCATCCAGTGCTCGTTCAGTTCCTTGATTCGATAGACATATTCGATACTGTTCGGTTCGGAGTATTCCAAAGCGGAGAAAGTGATCATGCAGTTGCGCTCGTCCGACTTCAGTTCGAGCGGAGTAGAATGGTCGGAAATGATGACACGCTTGACGTCCTTTTTGAGAATGTCCACATAGAGGAAGGCCAAATGGGAGCCTTTCGGAGCTGTGCTGACACTGTCGGGAGTGATGCAATACACGTTCAGCATGCCGCCGATAAGCAGTCGGCCCGATTGGAGTTTGAAAGGCATGGCGTCCGTCAGACCGTCCATATTGAAATCCTCAATCCGGTTCAGGTTGGCGTCCATGTGGATGAGTTTATTCTGCGACGTGGCCCAGAAATGGCCGAAATCATCTTCGACAACCGACATTGTCAAATCGGGCAATGTGCTGTTCACCTGATTGTAATGGTTGAATTTGATATGTTCGGACAGCAGATTGGCCTTGACCGTTTTGTTGACACCGCCCCCGTAGGAGGTGACGTAGACATCACCTGCGGACGACTGCATGATGTGGTATATGTCGTTGTTGCTCAGACTGTGCGGATCCTCACTGCAGGCGTTCAAGAAGAACTGCACGTTTTCAGGCTGGTCGAAATCGGAAGAGAAAGTGACCAGTCCGTTGGTCGTCCCCACCAGAATGACCCCATTGTCGGTTTCGCAGAGACAGCGGATTTCGTTGCATCTGTGGTAGGGATAACCCGGCATGCGGTTGTCGCCGTTGATGAATCGGATGTCGCCGACGCCTCCGCTGACATCGGCCAGCTGCAGTCCGTCGCCGAAGGAACCGAGCCAGACACGGTGGTGACTGTCGTGCAAAATGCAAAATATCGACTTGGAATGCAGGCCGTAGTCCGTGGTCGTACGGTTGTAATGGTGCATCTTGAAGGTGCCGTTTTCGAGCCGTTCAAGGATAAAGAGACCCTCGCGCTTGGTTCCGATCCAGATGTTCCCGTCGGCATCCTCGCTGAGGCAGTAAATGTCCGTGCCGAACAGGGTGTTCTCGTCCTTGTGGAGCTGGCCTTTCAAATCGTAGTTGCCCAAGAACACCCCCTGGCTGTCGTAAACGCTCAGATATCCGTTGCGGTCGATGAGATTGTTCTTCCAACCGACCCAAATATGGCCTTCCCTATCCTCGACCATGCCGCGTGCGGCCACGTCGTGATGGCTGGGAATGACCTGATATTCGGCTTTCTCGAAACTCAGCATGGCCAGACCGTTTTCATCGGTATACCACAAATTGCGGTTGTTGTCGACCAGATGGTTGATGGTCCTCATCACGATGGGCGTTTCTACGCCGTCACGGACGATGACAGCCTGTTCCAGTTTGTGTGTCAGAGGGTCGTAATGACACAATTCTCCGTCGAGAGGCTTCAGCCAGACACGTCCTCCTTCATCAACGAAAGATACCCTGAAGCGGGCGTTGAAAGCATTGTCCGAAATACGCTCATAGGGAATGTTTTCAGAAACCAGAGTTTTGACATTCAGACGGACGACGCCGACTTGCATACTCATCAGCCAAACGATGCTGTCGTTTTCCTGAAGCAAACGCAAATCGCGGCCCGTTTTGAAATCGCAGAATGTCAAGCTGTTGTCTTCAGGATTGAGTATAGCGAGGTTCGAGCCGGCATGAGAAAGCACCAGCCGGCCGTCTTCGAGCCTGTTGAGATGGTCGATACCAGGGACGCGGCCTTGTTCGAGACAGACATGGAGGTTGTCTTTCCCCATATCGTAACAGGCCACATAGCCTTTGCTGGTGGCCAGATACAGGCAATCGCCGCTTTCTTCGACAAATTGGAAGGGCATCAGACTGCCGAGATGGTCAGAGCCCATACGGACGGTGCCGTTCTCGCTGAGAATCCACTCGCTACCAGATTTGTCGCGGTATACGGCATGGATGACGCCACCGATGCCGTTGTTTGAAATTTGGGAAATGGCTGTCGCATCGGGAAGCAGATTCTCATCGATACGGTAAATCTCTCCCATGGAGCCCAACAGATAGGTGACGCCGTCATTGAGCGGGATGACACGGACAATCAGATGATTGAGACGCGAATCGATATCCTTGATGTCGATATATTCAAGTGATTTTGTATCAAACAGATAACAACTCTGATCGTAGGAAGTGCACCAAATGTTGTCCAAAGAACTTTTGGTAAGTCTGACAAAACGGTGATTGGCGATGTGGACTTTGCTGTCGGGGTATGTCTTGAAATTTTCGAAATCGTAGCCGTCGAAACGTTCCAGACCGTTCCATGTTGAAAACCAAATCATTCCACGGTCGTCCTGAAGGATGCTTTGGACATTTTTCTGAGAAAGTCCGTCTTGAGCGGTATAAGTTTTGATACTCACATAACTCTGTGAGAAGACTGTCTGCGCAAAGATTGAAATTGCGACAATCAGAATGGATTTTTTCATATACATACCTTATAATTGCTGCAAAGGTAATGGAAAAGTGGGCAAAATCCGTATCTTTGCGCAAAATGTATCGTATGAAAAAAACAATATGGCTCGCTTTGGCCGCTTCGATCCTTTCATTTGCCTCCTGTCTGGACGATCCTGAGGATATCCGCTGGCAAGAGGACAACGAGGCTTTTATGAACAGTTTGAAAGACTCTACCGACATATTTCCTCTGGAAATCAACGACAAGAGTCTGACAGAGGAAAAAGGCGGGGTCTATGAGCCCACAGGCGCCACTGGCATTTATTACAAAATCATCTCCTCAGGGACGGGGCAGGTGCCCTGTCTGGGGCAGACGGTCAGCGTCAACTACAGCGGCTGGCTGTACGACGGCACGCCCTTTGACGAAGGATATCTGACGTTCGAACTGGGCAAAACCACCATCGAAGGCTTCACCGAAGTCGTCCAACGCATGCATCAGGGCGACATCTGGAAAGTCTACATCCCTTACTATTTAGGATACGGCGAGATGGACTACGGGTATTCGAGCCCTTTTATTCCAGGCTACTCGGCACTCGTTTTCCTTGTAGAGCTGAAATCGGTCGATTAACCGCGTACATTGCCGACCTTGATGAGGTATTCGGCAATCTGAACGGCATTGAGTGCGGCACCTTTCTTGATCTGGTCTCCTGACAGCCAGAAGGTGATGCCGTTTTCATTGGCCAGGTCCTTGCGGACACGGCCGACGTAGACATTATCTTTTCCACCGGTGAACAAGGGCATGGGATAAGTCTGCGTGGCGGGATCGTCCTGCAGAGTCAGACCGGGAGCTGCGGCAATGGCGTCTTGGACGGCCTTGACATCCAGCGGTTCATCCGTTTCGACCCATACGGCTTCGGAATGCGAACGGAGCGAAGAAATGCGGACGCACATGGCCGAACATTTCACGTCGGAATGCATGATTTTGCGCGTTTCGTTGAACATCTTCATCTCTTCTTTGGTGTAGCCGTTGTCGGTGAAAACGTCGATCTGAGGAATGACGTTGTAAGCCAACTGATAAGCGAACTTATTGACTGTGACAGGCTTGTCTTCGACAATCTCGCGATACTGCTGCTGGAGTTCGGCCATGGCCTGAGCACCGGCGCCCGAGGCCGACTGGTAGCTGGCCACATGGATGCGGTTGATGTGCGATAGCTTTTCAATAGGCTTGAGGACAACCACCATCATGATGGTCGTACAATTGGGGTTGGCAATGATGCCTTTCGGACGTTCGAGGGCGTCTTCGGGATTGACCTCAGGCACGACAAGAGGCACTTGGGCGTCCATGCGGAAAGCGCTCGAGTTGTCGATCATGACAGTGCCGTAGCGGGTGATGGTCTCGGCAAATTCTTTGGAAGTGCCGGCGCCGGCCGATACGAAAGCGATATCGATGCCTTTGAAATCGTCATTGTGTTTCAACTCTTTGACTACAAGGTCTTTTCCTTTGAACTGATACACTCTGCCCGCACTGCGTGACGAACCAAACAGGACGAGTTCATCCAAGGGGAAGTTTCTTTCTGCCAGGACCTGAAGGAATTCCTGACCGACGGCACCGCTGATGCCAACAATGGCGACTTTCATTTTTCTGAAGTTTTTAAGGTAAAATGACTGCGTTTCCTCCGGCCTTTTCCATACATTTGCCTTGTGGAAAACGCGACAAAATTACAAAAAAACAAAATACGATGAAAACACACTTTTTCCTATGGCCGGCGATTGGCCTCTTTTGCAGTTCCTGCAATCGTCAAATCAATGACAGTCAGTTTCTTGAGACAATATCAGGAGAGGCAGTCCCTATTTTGAGCATCAACGAAATCCTCTTCGATCCCATAGGGGACGGGGTTGATTTTGTGGAAATTGTGAACACTTCCGACGCTGTCGTCGACTTGAAGCAGTACAGCATCGGCAACAGAAACGCAAAAGGCGAAATCAACACGGTGAAGTCTCTCACTTCGAAAACCGTTTTGCTGAAACCGGGCGGATACTGCCTGCTGACAGCGGACACGGCCCGAGTCAGGGAGGATTACGGCTTCCCGGCAGACAGTCTGCGCTTGGAGATAAAGAGTTTTCCTTCCTATCCGAACGAAAGCGGTTATGTGTTGCTGTTGGATAAGGACAGGGCTGTCGTCGACGAATTCGACTATTCGAAAAGCATGCACCACACACTGGTCACCGCACGCGAGGGCATTTCGCTGGAAAAACGGCATCCCCGACTGCCGTCCTCGCAAACCGATTCCTGGACATCGGCTTCGGCCGGCAGCGGATTCGGAACACCCGGACGACGCAACTCGCAATATTGGGATATAGAAGCGGATTTTCGCGATTTCACCGATGGTTTTTATACCGAACAGACCTGCATTTACCCCATGTCGCAAAGCCGCGGGGCGTCTCTGGTGCTGCATTACCGTTTTTCGGAAACCTGTTTGGCAAACATCAGAGTCTATGACAGCCGGCGCCTGCTGTGGGCCCGCATTGCCGACAATCTGCTGCTGGGTACGGAAGGCTGCATCGGCTGGGACGGGACCGACGGTCGGGGTGAAATGCTGCCTTACGGCCGATATCTCGTAAGGGCCGAATATTTCAGCCTTTCAGGATTTAGGGGCAAGGATTGTTTTATCATCTCTCTGCTGCCCTGAATATCAAAGTTATTCTTAACTTTGCAGTCGCAAGTCACACATCACCAGGCCTGTATGGATTCTATTTTCGGATTGCCGCTTCCCGTCGAAAATCCCATCGCGATTTTCTTCATCGTGCTGCTCATCATATTGGTGGCACCTTTGCTGAAGCGTTTCCACATCCCGCACATCGTGGGGATGATTCTGGCCGGCATGCTGGTCGGCCCCTACTGCCTGAACCTGCTTCCCTACGACCGCAGCATCGATGTGTTCGGTCAAGTGGGCCTGTATTACATAATGTTCCTGGCAGGATTGGAAATCGACTTGGCAGACCTGAAGAAAAACATCGGAAAAAGCGCGTTTTTCGGCATCTGTTCCTTTGCTGTTCCGGCGGTCCTGGGACTGGTCTCCTCCAAATACCTGCTGCATTACAGCATGGCCACATCGCTGTTGCTGGCCAGCATGTTCTCTTCCCATACGCTGATAGCGTTCCCCATCATCAGCCGTTACGGCCTGACAAAGCGGACGGTGGTCAACATCGCTGTAGGCGGAACCGCCTTTGCCGTGACGCTTTCCATCACGCTGCTGGCAGGCGTCGAAAGTTTCTACAGCGGCGACTCCAGCCAATGGCTTTGGTTCGGCATGCTGCTGAAACTGGCGGCCGCCCTCACCCTCATCTTCTATGTCATTCCGAGGTTGAGCAAATGGTTCATGAGCAATGTGCAGGACGGCATCATGCGTTTTGTCTTCGTGCTGGCCATGGCGTTTTTGGGAGCGCTGCTGACCGATTTCGCCGGATTCCAGGGCATTCTCGGCGCCTTCTTTGTGGGTCTGGCGCTGAATGTCCAAATCCCTAAGGTGTCCAGCCTGATGAACCGCATCGAGTTCGTGGGCAATGCGCTGTTTTTCCCCTTCTTCCTCATCAGCATCGGCATGCTTATCGACTTGGGAGCATTCTTGCAAGGCTGGCAAGGCCTGTATGTGGCAGCTGTGATGACTGGCATCGTGCTTTTGGGCAAATATCTGGCGGCCAAGACTACCCAATGGACGTTCAAGATGAAGGACAGCGAAGGCAAACTGCTTTTCGGCCTGAGCGCCGGACGGGCTTCGGTGACGCTTGCCGTAGCGATGATCGGATACAACATTGTCACGGGTTATGCCGAAGACGGAGAGCCGGTCCGTCTGCTCAACGAGTATGTCTTCAACGGCAGTGTCATCATGATACTCATTGCCTGCCTGGTCAGTTCGATGGAAACGGAAAAAGCCGCCAAACAGTTGCGTCTCGAAAGAGAAGCCTCGTCCAAACACAAGAGCGACGTTTCCCGGTTCCTGATTCCCATTTCAAATCCGAAAACAATCGAAAATCTGGTGCAGATGTCCACCTTCATGACGGGCCCGAAAGACGAAGTCTACGCGCTCAGTGTGGTGGAAGCCGACAAAGACCGGAAGACCTGCAGCAGTCTGCTCGACATGACCGCACAGTTTGCGGTGTCGGCCGACAAGAATTTCCACCAGGTGATGCGTTTCGATACGGATGTGTCGACCGGCATCGCACAGGCCATCCGAGAATACACCATTTCTGATGTGCTGGTCGGTCTGCAGCAGAATCTTTCCGACGGCAACTACTACCGTCAGAAAATCAACCGGGTGATGGATATGGTTTCTGGGAATCTGTATATCGCCCGTTTCGGACGCAACCTTTCGGGCATACGCAAATTGGTGCTGTTCCTTCCTGAAAAGGCCGAATACGAACAGGGATTCCATTCACTGGTCTTGCGTACCTATTGGATATGCCAGAATCTGGGCTGCCCCGCCGTCGTCTATGCGCATCCGGCCACATCACGGTTGGTCCGGGAAGTGATGAAACGCTACGAATCTGCCGTTTCCATCGAATATAATGACTTCTACAACTGGCAAAATCTGCCGTTGCTCATCGACAGCCTGCCAGACGATCAGCTGATGCTGTTCGCCTTGTCCAGACAGGGCGGCGTTTCCTACCAGACACTGTTCGACGAGCTGCCGGTGATGGTCGAGCGTCTGTTCCCCAAACGCCCCGTCTGTTTCTTCTATCCGCATCAGGCTACTTTCATCCAAGAGGTCACGTCCTACTCAGGACCTATCAACTATCTGAGAGACAAGACTTCTGAGCGGCCGTCATTTCAACTGTAACTATGGAGGAATGGAATAGGAAAACCGTCTTTCTCTACGGAGAAGAAGCTTACAGAAAGTTGGAAACGAGTCATGTCGCCATCGTCGGCATCGGCGGTGTGGGCGCTTTTGCAGCCGAATATCTGTGTCGGGCCGGAATCGGCCATCTGAGCCTTATGGACGGCGACACCGTTTCCGAAAGCAATCTCAACCGGCAGCTTCCCGCTCTGAGAAGCACTCAAGGAAAGTCGAAGGTCGAAATCATGGCAAAAAGACTGCTCGACATCAATCCGAAGCTCGATATGCATCCCATCCATCGTTTTCTGGAAGAAAAAGACGTCGAATCTTTTCTGAATCAGCCTTTCGATCTGATTGTCGACGCCTTCGACACCGTCGGTCCCAAGGTGGCTCTGCTGGAGGCATGCGTACGGCGGGGCATTCCGGTGATATCGGCCATGGGGGCGGCCGGAAAGACAGACCCTTCGCAGATATGTCAGTGCGACATATCCAAGACCCACACCTGCGCGCTGGCCAAGAAGGTCAGGCACGAACTTTCGCTGAAAGGGATCAAACATGGCGTTCCGGTAGTTTTCTCTCCGGAAAGTCCTCATACAGAATATGTCCGACTGGAAAAAGGCGAGCGTTCGGTTCCCGGAACGGTATCCTATATGCCCGCCGCTTTCGCCTGTCATCTGGCCGCATACGCCATCGCTCATCTACTCAACTCATAGCCTTATGATTCAAGCAACTGACATCTGTAAAAGTTTCGGTCAACTCCAGGTTTTACGAAATGTGAACCTCGATGTGAAGAGCGGAGAAGTGATTTCCATTGTCGGACCGAGCGGTGCCGGCAAAACAACGCTGCTGCAGATTCTCGGAACGCTAGACCGCCCCGACAGCGGCAAGGTGCTGATTGACGGACAGGACGTTTCGGCCATGAATGACCGTCAACAGGCCGCTTTCCGCAATCGGAACATAGGATTCGTTTTCCAGTTCCATCAGTTGCTGCCCGAATTCACTGCTTTGGAAAATGTCAGCATTCCGGCCTTGATTGCCGGATGCGGCAAAAAGGAAGCGGAAGCCAGAGCGGCGGAAATTTTGGATTATCTCAAACTGTCAGACCGTGTCCATCACAAGCCATCGGAATTGTCGGGAGGTGAGAATCAAAGGGTTGCAGTGGCAAGGGCCTTGGTGAACAGGCCGAAGGTCGTCTTTGCCGACGAACCTTCCGGCAGTCTGGATTCGAAAAATAAAGCCGAATTGCACCAGTTGTTTTTCGATTTGCGAGAACAGACTGGCCAGACGTTCGTCATCGTCACCCACGACACCGAACTGGCACGTCTGACCGATCGCGTCATAGAAATGAGAGACGGTGTCATCTCTCAATGACCTCCCTTTTATCGCTGCTCTGACAATAGGTCGAAAAGAGTGTCGAATTTCCGACGGAGAGCCTCCTTGTCGGCAATCAGTCGGCGCAGGACGTCCAAAGCGGCCGCATTGGGCGACTCGGGAATCCACAGTTTCAAATAGCCGCCTTCGGCATATTTTTCCTCAAAGTGCGCGCAGGCGCGCTGCCAATGGCCTTCGCGGTCGAGTTGCG
Source organism: Bacteroidales bacterium (assembly GCA_045627385.1). GTDB lineage: Bacteria > Bacteroidota > Bacteroidia > Bacteroidales > UBA1402 > UBA1757. The sequence goes on along the minus strand of JAZQNO010000032.1, from coordinate 68,883 downwards.
GATAATTGGCCAGTCCGTACAGGATCGTGCGACGGACAACCTCGTCCGAATCGATCAGACGATCGGCCTCCGCGACAATGCGGCCATAAAGCGAACGCGGTTCGTTTTCGGCTGAAGCCCGATGGTCTTCTGCCGCTTGGGCAATCGTTTCCAGCTGTTCGGGCGAGAACCATTCCAACAGGCGTCTGTCGGCACGGATCATACGGCCCGAAGCCAGATGATGCTGCGCACGGCCTTCGCACAGACCTATATCGTGACAGGCGGCGGCCGCCAGAACCATGGCCCGGTCGACTTGAGGATAATGGCGGCAAATGTCCGTGGCGCGAGCCATCACCGCCAGGGCGTGGTCGCGTCCGTGACCTTTGTCAAACGCATCATAGAGGGGAAGTATCTCTTGTTCGAGATAGCGGCGAAGCGAGTCCACCTTACGACAGTTGGGTGTAGGCGATTTTGCCGACCAGGGTGGTAGGCAAAGAATCGCGGACTTCAATCACATACGGAAGCGCATATTTGGCAATGTGCTTGCGGCAATGTTCCATAATGGACTCTCTGATTTCAGGCGAATCTTCCACGCCATCGGCCAAAATGACGAAAGCCTTGACCTTCTGCATTTTGTAAGGATCGGGGACTCCGATGACACAACTTCTTCGAACGGCAGGATGAGCTTCCATAATGTTTTCAATCTGAGAAGGATACACATTGTAGCCGCTGGTGATGATCATTCGTTTGATACGCTGTTTGAAATAGATGAAGCCTTCGTCGTCCATCACACCCAAATCACCGGTGTGAAGCCAGATGTTTCCGTCTTCGTGCTTGCGCAAGGTCTGGGCATTCTCTTCTTCGTGGTTGATATAGCCCAGCATGACCGAAGGACCGGCCAAACAGATTTCGCCTTCCGTTCCGTAAGGCACTTCGTCGTTGGTGCCGACAGCGCAGATTTTGTAATAGGTGTCGGGATAAGGCAGACCGATGCTGCCCTCTTTTTCCTTGTTGTAAGGAGTCAGACAGCTGGCCGTGACGCACTCGGTGGTTCCGTAGCCCTCGCGCACGCGGATGGTGGCGTGATGGTCGGCCAGGAACTGGTCAAACTTTTTCTTCAGTTCGATGGTCAGAGAATCGCCGCCGGAGAATACGCCGCGCAGGCAGGACAGGTCGACGCCGTCGAGGTATTCGTTGCGGGTGATGCCTTCGAAAAGAGTGGGAACGCCGGCTATGAAATTGGGACGGTTGTCCTTGATGAGTTTGGCATAGCTCTTCACATTGAAACGGGGCACCAGAATGGAAGTGCCGCCGCAGACCATCATCGTGTGAATGCAGACACCCAGACCGAAGCCGTGGAACACAGGCATGGCGGCCAGCATCTTTCCATGATGCACCTCTTCGTGGCACATGGCTTCTGTCTGACGGGCCAGCGCGTTGAAGTTGAGGTCGGAAAGCATAATGCCTTTCGTGACGCCGGTGGTGCCGCCCGAGAAAAGGACAACGGCTTCTTTCAACGGATCTTTCACATAAACATAGTCTTCCTTGACCTGTTCACCGCCTTTGATGAACTGACGCCATTCCATTTCGCCTTCGCCGTTGACTTTCGGGAATTTGCGCTCAGTCAAAAGTTTGAAGGCAATCGACTTCACACAAGGCAGTTCTTCGGAAATATGGGCGATGATGAGCTGGCGGATGGGGCGCTGGGCCTTGACCTCCAGAAACTTGCCATAGAACTGGTCCAAAGTGAGGACAACATCGGCCGAGGCCTCGTTGAGGTAATAGACTATTTCACCGACGGCCGACAGAGGATGCACCATCGTGGCGATGGCACCGATGCGGTTCAGACCGTACAGGCTGTAGATGGCTTGGGGAACATTGGGCATGCACACCATCACGCGCATGCCGGGACGCACTCCAATCTGATAGAAAGCCTTTGCCGTGGCATCAATCTGTTTGGCCAGTTGGGCAAAAGTCACCTTTCTCCCCATAAAGGACAGAGCCGGGAAAGAAGTTTCGGCAGCGGCTGTTTCCAGCACGGTTTCACTGAGAGATTTCTGACTGTAGTTCAAATGGAAAGGCACTTCGCCGTAACTTTTGAGCCAAGGGGCTTTAATGTTCTCTTCCATAATTGTCGGTGATTCGTCGCCAGAACTCTCGAAGGAGAGTTTCAGCGCTTGGTTGATGATTTGATCAGTTTCTTGTAAAACGCTCTGATACGGTAGAAAATCGGGTGAGCGAACAGAGTCGCCAACACCAGCAAGATGGCCCCGTACCAGGGCAGATGGATGAATCCGGCCACAGCTGCGCCAATGGTGGTGAAAGGCGTGAGAAACAGTTTGCTGACATACCTGATGGTGTTCATCCAGGCTTGGTCTTTGAGTCTGTTTCTGAAATAGGTGCTCACCAGAATCATCGGGCTGCAGAGAAATCCGAACAGCAGGAACAAGGGCAGTAGAAGAACCGCCCAAATCCAATGAATGGCCTTATATTGAGGTATTCTGCTCTTCTCGAAAGCCGCTTCGGCCTCGTCAAGATGCTCGTCGTCAGGGAAATAGGTGATCAGCTCGGAAATTCGGTCACGGAGACGGTCGGTAAGTTCATAAATGTCTTCATTTCCGGTAATGCGGATAGGCTTTCCGAAAGTCAGACTGACCGTTCCCATATTGTTGTAGTAATCGTCGTATTCGAGACCGGCCGGCACTATGAAGACGGGACGCTCGGGATAAGTCTGCGCCGCCTGTTCGGCGATGCGCACAATGCCCGTCTTGAGCGGAAGCAGACTGTGACGGCAACGGTGAGTGCCCTCCGGATGAATGCTCATCATCATTCCGTGACTGATGCATTCGACCACATTGTCGAAAATCGGAACATTCTTTTCGATGGAATCCTGGCAGTCGCGCCGGCGGTAAATCGGAAGAATGCGGAGATTGTGGAGAATATGGGCGAAGAAAGGCTTTTTGAAAATGTCGGCCCGAGCCACATAAGCGATCGGCTCTTTTCTCGAATGAAGGATGACCAGGGCATCCATCAGCGTGTTGCAGTGATTGGCGGCAATCAGGACGGAAGCATTCGAGGGGTCAGGCACATTTCCTCCTCCTTGAATTTCAATCTTCGAGTAACTTGTCTTCAGCGCCCAGTCTATATATGGCCGGAAAAAGGCATACCCGAAATCATACTCCCAGATATTCTTCATTCTCTTTTGGAATTTCCGGGTGCAAATGTAAATATTTATTTATTATGGAGCAATCAAACGGCAGGTTTATGCGGTTTTGCCCGGTCGGAGACGCTTGTAACAGGCACGAAGAAACTGGTTCGCCAAAGCCAAGGTGATGACAGCCGCAACCAGATAGCTGATGTTGACGGGCAAATGGAATCCGATTTTGGCAAAACAGATGAAAGAGACGCAGATGAAAGTCATGAAACAGGCCGGAAACAGCGAAAGGAGGAAACTGACATTGCTGCCCTGTTTGCGCTGCAGATAGACGGTGATGGCCCACAAGGTGATGGCTGCCAAAGTCTGGTTGGACCAGGCGAAATAATTCCAGATGATGTTGAACCCGTCGGGATTGCTGATGTCCCAAATCAGTATGGCGAAAGCGACTACGAAAAGAGGAACGGCGATGACAAGACGTTTCCACATGGTCTTCTGCTCGAAATGGAAGAACTCGGATATGATCAGACGGGCCGAACGGAAAGCCGTGTCGCCTGTAGAAATCGGTGCGAAAACGACTCCCAGCATAGCCAGTATGGCTCCGAAGCCTCCCAACCAGTTCTCGGTGATGAACTTGACGATCTGGGGGGCGCTTCCGCCGAATTCTGCCACTTCGCCTGCATATTCGCCGCTGAAGAAAAACACGGAGGCCGCTGCGGCCCAGATCAGGGCCACAATGCCCTCGGCCACCATAGCGCCGTAGAAAATCGGTCGACCGAGTTTTTCGTTGGTCATGCAGCGGGCCATCAGCGGCGACTGTGAGGCATGGAAACCCGAAATGGCGCCGCAGGCGATGGAGACGAACATCATCGGGAAAATGGGATTTGCCTCAGGATTGGCCTGCCGGTTCTGAAGCCCCTGCCATATTTCCGGCACCTGCGGATGTCTGACATACAGATATCCCAGAATACCGAAAGCCATCACCAGCAGACAGACACCGAAGATGGGATAAATCTTTCCGATGATCTTGTCAATGGGCAGCAGGGTGGCGATGATGTAGTAGATCAATATGACCGCTATCCAGAAATAGGAATTCAAGAAACGGACAGACGAAGTCATTTCACCCAGAATCTCCGCCGGACCGATAAGGAAGACCACGCCGACCAAAACCAGCAACACCACCATGAACGCATTCATGATGTGCCGGATGACATTGCCCAGGTAACGTCCGTGCAAGTCAGGCAGACTGCTGCCATCGTGACGGAGAGAAAGCATGCCGGCCAGATAATCGTGTACAGCACCGCCGAAAACAGTACCGAAAACGATCCACAGGAAAGAAGCCGGACCGAATTTCGCGCCCATGATGGCTCCGAATATCGGCCCGAGGCCTGCAATGTTGAGGAACTGGATCAGAAAAATCCTCCAAGGCTTCATAGGGATGTAATCCACCCCGTCCTGAAGCTTGTAAGCCGGCACCGGCATGTTCGCGTCGACCTTGATGACCTTCTCGAGAAATCTTGAATAGAAAAGGTAGCCGACAACCAACAGAATCAGTGACAGCGAAAGGGTAATCATCTTTTAGAGAAGATACTGCGATGAAATCGAGCGGTTGTCGTAAACGCGCTGGATGGTATCGGCGAACATTTCGGCCACGCTCAGGATGGTCACCTTGGAACATTCCTTGTTGAAGGGTATGCTGTCAGTGAAGATGATTTCCTTCATACCGGATTTTTCGACACGCTCGGGAGCCTGACCCGACATCACACAGTGCGAAGCCAGACCGCGGACTGAAAGAGCGCCGTTTTCCATCATCAGATCGGCAGCCTTGGTCAGAGTGCCGGCCGTATCGACCATATCGTCGACCAAAATCACATTCTTGCCTTTGACATCGCCGATAAGACGCATTTCGGCAACCTCGTTGGGTTTGTTGCGGTACTTGTGACAAAGCACGATGGGCACACCCAGATAGTTGCCGTAGGATTTGGCTCTCTTGGCACCGCCCACATCGGGAGTGGCGACAACCATATTGTCAAGATGCAGCGACTTGATATAGGGAAGGAAAACCGTGGAAGCGTAGAGATGGTCGACGGGGACATCGAAGAAACCCTGAATCTGATCAGCATGAAGGTCCATAGTGATGAGACGGTCGATGCCGGCTACCGACAGCAGGTCAGCCACCAGTTTGGCACCGATGGAGACACGAGGTTTGTCCTTTCTGTCCTGACGGGCCCATCCGAAATAAGGGATGACGGCGATGATCTTGTCGGCCGAAGCACGCTTGGCGGCATCGATCATCAGGAGAAGTTCCATAAGGTTGTCCGATGACGGGAAAGTGGATTGAACGAGAAAGACACTGCAACCGCGGATAGACTCTTCGTAAGAAACGGAGAACTCACCGTCGGAGAAGTGCTGGATGTTCATTTTGCCCAGGGGGCAACCCAGAGACTGACAAATTTTTTCGGCCAGATATTGCGAGTTGGTGCCGGAAAAAACTTTGATAGGACCTTGCATAGGATTGTGATTGTTTGACAACCGCAAAATTAGATATTTGTCCTATCTAAAAAAAGAAAAAGAAGATAATTATTTGTTCCTTTGGTATTTCCAGATACGAGCGTCATTTCCAGGCACTTGCATCACTGTCAGGCCGTCTTTGGAAAGAGGGAGCGACTGTTTGTCTCCCCTCAGCAAATCCACTGCCTGAGTGAGGTCGAAACCATCAAGTTGCAGATAATCAAACGCGTGTTCGGGAACTCTCACCTGAACCAAGGCCGATTGGCCGAAATTGGCCACAATCAGCAGTAGAGAATCCCCGCTCTTTCGGAGGAAAGCATACTGACGGGCCGGATCGAAACCTTTGTGATTCATATTGACATAAGTCAGGTCAAAGAAAAGACCCTCGCTGAGAGCCGTTTCGCTCTGACACAGATTGAGCAGACGGCTGTAGTACTGACGAAGAGCGCGGGAATCGGCATCGAGACGGGTCTCATCGAAGCGACCATTGTCATTCCAGGCGACCAGCAACGGGATGCCCCAATAGTCAAATATGGTGCTGCGTCCGTCGCGACCGCTGAACCCTTCGCGCCACATGCCCCTTTCGCCCAGTTCCTGTCCTTGATAAAGCATGAAAGGATTGGTGTTCAGACAGGCGGAAACCACCAAAGCCGGCAAGCCGCGACGGGCATTTCCGGCAAAGAAATCGGAAGCGATGCGCTGTTCGTCGTGGTTTTCCAGAAAATTGAGCATATGAGGCTGGATATCGCCGAGTTGCTGCCAACATTGAGTCAGTTCGCAGGCCGGTGACTTGCCTTGGACAATCGCTTTCAATTTGTCGTACAGACCAACCTTGTCGTAGAGATAATCGAATCCGGAAGCGATATACTCGCGATAGAGTCCGGGATTGTACACTTCCCCTATAAAAATCAGACCTTTGTACTTCTTCTTGAGCGATTCGGTCACCCAGGCCCAAAAGGCAGAAGGCACCATCTCGGCCATATCGCAACGGAAACCGTCAACACCCATGGAAGCCCAATATGTCAGCACATTGTGCATACGCTTCCAGGTATCTGGTATCGGATCGAAATGGCAGGTCCTGCCTCCTTGATAGTCCACTCCATAATTGAGTTTGACGGTCTCATACCAGTCGCAGACACCCGGATGCGAAGAGAAACAGTCGTTGCCGGTGACCTTTGCCGGAGTTTCTTGATAAGGCACCCGATGACCGGCATACATGTCGAACTGTCCCCAAAGCGTCTGATCGGGCAGATAGTAGAAATTGTTGTTGGGGGCAAATGCCCAAGAGGTATTGTCGTTGGCACCGAAATCGCTTTCACCGGCCGGAGCCTGGTCGCTGTGGTAGCGGCGGGCCAGATGGTTGGGGACAAAATCAATGATGACCTTCATACCCGCCTGATGGGTGCGGCGGACCAGGTTATGGAACTCCTTCAGACGATCCGGCACCGACTCGGCCAGATCGGGGTCTACATCGTAATAGTCCTTTACAGCATAAGGTGAACCTGCCTGGCCTTTGACAACGGCCGGATGGTCGCGCAGGATTCCAAAGTCAGAATAATCGGTCTTGGTGGCATGTTCCAGAATTCCCGTGTACCAAATGTGCGTCACGCCCATTTCACGAATGGAATGGAGCGCTTTAGCGGTATAGTCTTTGAACTTTCCGCAGCCGTTTTCTTCGATTCCACCGAAAGGTTTCTGGTTGAGACAAGTGTTTCCGAAATATCGGGGGAAGGTCTGATATATGACTGTTTTAGGCATCCTCAGGCGGTTTCCAAACTTTTTCTGATTTTGGCGACAAGCCCCTGAAGCACGGTGCCGGGGCCGAGTTCTACAAATTCGTCAGCTCCGTCGGCCAGCATATTCTTGACACTCTGAGTCCAACGGACGGGCGAAGTGAGCTGGGCCACCAAATTGGCCTTGATTCGGGTGGGATCGGTATAGGGCTTCGCGTCTACGTTCTGATAGATAGGGCAAATGGGAGTGGAGAACTGAGTCGCTTCGATGGCGGAGGCCAGTTCGACCCGGGCGGGTTCCATAAGTGGCGAATGAAAAGCGCCGCCCACTGCCAGCGGCAACACACGTTTGGCACCGGCAGCCTTGAGCTTTTCCGTAGCCAGTTCTATGCCGGCTTTCGAACCGGAAATGACAATCTGTCCCGGGCAGTTGTAGTTGGCGGCCACCACCACTTCCTCGGTAATGGAAGCGCATATTTCTTCGACGGTTTCATCGGGCATGGCGATGACGGCGGCCATGGTGGACGGATTCATTTCGCAGGCTTTCTGCATGGCCATAGCGCGCTTGGACACCAATCTGAGACCATCCTCGAACGAAAGTGCACCGGCGGCGGTCAATGCGGAGAACTCGCCGAGCGAATGGCCGGCGACCATATCGGGATGGAAATCTTCCAAGGTTTTGGCCATAATGACCGAATGGAGGAATACGGCAGGCTGGGTGACTTTGGTCTGACGGAGGTCCTCAGGTGTCGATTCGAACATCAGCTGAGTGATATGGAAACCCAGGATTTCATCGGCCTGGTCGAACAACGACTTGGCCACGGAGGAATTCTCGTAAAGGTCTTTGCCCATTCCGACAAATTGGGCGCCTTGGCCCGGGAAAACGTACGCTTTCATAATTTTTTATGTTTAAAACCATGCATTTCACTGCAAAGGTAACAATAATTCGCTATTTTTACCGAGCAAATAAATGGATCCAAATGAAAAGATTTCATCTACTGACGGCCGCTCTTTTCTGCAGCCTGCTCACTTTCGGCCAACAGCCTTATTCTCAGAGAATCGTCGAGTCTCTCAGCCTTCAGAACTTCAATGACGGCTACAAGACCAACACCCTGACCACCGCCGGTTTCAGCTATGTTCCGGGACTGGTTGCCAAAGGCGTGCTGGTCACTTACGGACTCTATCCCGAAAAAACCGAATATGCCGAATACGTCAAAGCCTACGCCGACCGTCATCTGACCGGCGACAGCGAACGCCCGGTCCGCATCGGCGACAACGACATCGACGCCATCAATGCCGGCAAGATTTTCTTCGACCTTTACCGCTACAGCATGTCGGTCGGCGACGAAGTCTCCGCACAACAATACGAAGAAGCGGCCACCTACATGCGCAACAAGCTGAAATACAACCATACACGTATTCAGGCCCCGCTTCCCGGCGCCGGCTGTTTCATCCACAAGGCACGTTATCCCGACCAGATGTGGCTCGACGGGCTTTACATGGGCGCCGCCTTCCTGGCTGAATGGGAAGACATGTTCGGTGAAAAGGACGATATGGAAGCGTGGTCCGACATCGCACTCCAGTTCAAAACCATCCACCGCTACACTTGGGACAAGAAGAAAAAGTTGAATTACCACGCTTGGTCGGCCAATCCCACCGACGCGAATTCTTTCTGGGCACGCGAAACCAAGCCGCATTACGGCTGTTCTCAGGAATTCTGGGGCCGTGGCGAAGGCTGGTTCTTTGCCGCTCTGACCGACGTGCTGGAAGTGATGCCCCAAAATCATCCCGACTATAAGAAAGTCCTCAAGATTTACCGTCAGGTGGCCAAAGGCCTGGCCCGCTGGCAGAGCGAAAGCGGCAGCTGGTACCAGTTACTCCAATATGACGAAACCCTTTGCGCCGATCCCATGGGCGATTTCATCGATGGAAACGGCAAACTGGCCGTCGGCGCGGAAGCCATTGCCGCCGCAGCCGAAGCCTCGGGACGCAAAACGGGATACAATGCCGGCACCAACGCCAATTATCTGGAATCCTCTGCATCGAGTATGTTCACTTATGCCTATCTGAAAGGCCTGCGATTGGGGCTTCTTTCTGAAAAGAAGTTCAAACCTGTCGCACTGAAAGCCTATCAGGGCCTTCTGGACAATTTCATCACCGAAAATCCCGACGGCAGCATCAACATACTCCAGGTGTGCGCTTCCGCCGGCTTGGGACCCGCCCGCAACCAGAACCGCACCGGCACCATCAACTACTACCTCTGCGGCGGCGACACGGGCATGACCTACAACGAGGGCAAGGCCCTCGGCTCTTTCACGCTGGCTTCCTGCGAGTATGAACGACTGATGATGGAAAAATAATTTTGCGCTTTTGGCCGCTTTGCTTAACTTTGCGCCCGCAAAAAAGGCCGGATCGGTAGCTCAGCTGGATAGAGCAACAGCCTTCTAAGCTGTAGGTCCTGGGTTCGAATCCCAGCCGATTCACAAACAAAATAGCCCGACAAAGTCGGGTCTTTTTGCAAAAATAAGGCAGCCGCCGAGAGTTCACTCTCGAGCGGCTGACGTTTTTTGCAAAAAGCAGCCGCAAGAAACTTGCGGCTATTTTGTTTGTTGGAATGCCCCCGGCAGGGGAAGGGATGTGCCGAGCAACGCGAGGCCAATCCCAGCCACTGTTCGCACTTTGTCAGCCGCGGGGATGTGCCGTGCAACGCGAGGCCAATCCCACAGACAACATATACACCAACTTACTTGTTGGAGACACTGAACGACGCACTGAGTTTCAGTGACAATAAAACGTCATCCTTACTGAGGGATTCCACCTGAGAGCCAATCCACCACGTCATGCCTTCTTTCCCCTTGGATGTACGGATTTTGGCACCCGACTCAAAAGACAGATACCTTTCAGAAAGTTTCGCTGTATAGCCCAGACGCAGTCCCAGGTATGGAGATGACTTCCCGCAATCGAACGAATATCTCCCATTGGCATAAATCAATGGGATATTGTCTCCGCTGGAAGACATCATCCTGTAGCCTGCCCCGGCTCCCAGAAAAAGAGCTTTCTGGAATTGCCAGCCCAAAATTGCGTCATAACCTATGAATGGAGGTAATCCTCCCGACAATTCGAAAATACCCGTCAGACCGGGCAAATCATCGTAACTGACGATGAAATCCGAACCGCTTCGATTGATTTGACCCTTTCCCAACAGATAACACGGCAGACCCACCAACACCAAAGCGGCACCGGAGGCCAATCCTGCCATAGGGACTAATAAGGACACATCAGTCGAATGACACTCGCCACTTCCTGATTCTTCGGGGTTCAAACAATGGCCCAAATAAAAGACCATGCTTGTCAAGGACACGGACGCGGCAGTCCACATCAAGGTTTTTCCGGTCTCGTATAGGCTACTGCCGACAACTTTCGATTCAGGTAAACGGACGGTTGAATCAGACTGGGATCTCCCTACGAACGGCAGCAGACAAAGCAGCAACAGCACTGCCCATTTTATTATATTGAATCGGAATCCGAAAAAGTTTTGATGTTTCATACGAATAAAATTTAGAATGTTTTACATTGTTTCAGCAAATATAATTCCAACATCACTAGTGGCCAAATAAATTAGACCAATTTTTATAATTAATATTCAATACTCAAATTTAGTTCCTGCGAGACGTGGACTAGTCCACTTATCCAAATCGAATCGCTTTACCATCTTATAGTATTCTTTTATGGCAAAACCTCCACGAGTTGACTGGAGATATTATTCTCTATTCATGTGTGCCCGAATCATTTTCAAGCTGCAATAATAAGAAATCATTTCAAATTGCTCATGCTGATTCACGTAGCCAACTTGTTGTGTATTAGCAATTATCAAAGGTCTGTATGATTAATAATTGGCTACTGGTGTTCTAACATTTAATATTAAAAACACACTCTATTATTATTTCGGCATTGACTAAATCAAAGACAATGAAATCGGAACCGAATGTCGGAAATTTCCATCTAGAATGGGCTCCATGTCAAGCCTCTTGCTCTGCACAAGATCGATCAGATACTAAGCAAACTCCTCGAATATCCTGTAATCCAAGTTCGCATTGGCGCAGTCAACATTGCTAAGTTCTTTGGCGTCGTTTCCGAATCCGAGATTGTTATTTTTGATGGCATCGATGACGCATATGACTTTTCTGAGGCTGTCGAATTTGGAAAATTGTCCAAATTATCATTACCGCCTGGGCTGTTTGCAGACTACGAAATAACGGAATCAAGTCAAATCGGCACGAGGTGTCAGCCGCGGGGATGTGCCGAGCAACGCGAGGCCAATCTGGCCATTGGGACCTGAGAGACACAGCCTCTCCGATTCTATGGAATCGCCCCTACCTCAAAAGCCAATAGAGATAAGCCGCATAGACCAGCAGGAGAAGCAGTCCCTGCCAATGGCCCACCCGATGTTTCTTGCCCAAGAGAAACAGGAACACCATCAGACTGCCCAACGCGGCCACCAAAGCATCCGCCAAAAGATTCGAATAACTGTCCAGCGGATGGATCAGCGCGCTGACGCCCAAAATGCAGAAGACGTTGAAAATGTTAGAACCCACCACATTGCCGATGGCCAGGTCGACCCGTTTCTTGGCAGCAGCCACCACCGAAGTGGCCAACTCGGGCAATGAAGTGCCAAAAGCCACGATTGTGACACCTATGACAGCGTCGCTGACACCCAAGGAACGGGCGATGAAAACGGCACTGTCCACAATGATTTCCCCGCTCGCTATCAGTCCGGCCAAGCCGACGAGAACCAGCACAATGGCCTTCCACAGCTTCATAGTCTTGACCTCGTCGGACGTATTGCCTTCAGCTTTTACCTGACTGAAACAGTGGCACATGAAAGCTGCGAAAAACAGCAACAGGATGAGGCCCTCGATCCAATGGATGCCCGCCTCCCCTGCCCGCGTAGGCAGGAAGAAGTCGAGGCCGAAGAGAATGACCGCCAGAGGTGCCAGAACGCTCAGCGGCAGCTCGAATTTCATCGTCGATTTCTGAACTGCCAGCGGGCAGAACAGCGCCGACATGCCCAACACGACAAAGATATTGATGGCATTGCTGCCCAAGATGTTTGTGATGGCTATTTCGGTGCTGCCTTTACCGGCCGCTACAATATTGACAATCAGTTCGGGAGCCGAAGTGCCGAATGCCACAACGGTGAGGCCTATCACCAGATCCGACACATTGAGCCTCTTGGCAATGGCCGATGCTCCGTCGACCAGCCAGTCGGCGGAAAATGTAACCAAGGCAAAACCAAGGATGATGGCGATAATGGAAAGTCCGAGCGTCATGTTACAAGGGATCTACATCGAAAAATACCTGGACCTGGCGATACTCTTGAAACCGATGAAGGCTGTCCAAGGCAGTGCAAAGATACGTCTTAATTTTTTTCAATGAATAGGCGGGCGGCACTTTCAGCGTGATTTTGCGGATATAGATGTTCTTGACTCGGGAAACCGCCGGTGAAAACGGCCCGAACACCATATCGGGCAACGCCTGTCGCAACCACGAGGCATAGCAGTCGGACGCTTTTGTCAGCATGGCGCTGTCCCGATGTTTCAGCCAGATGTCGATAAGGTAGGTGTAGGGCGGATAGCCGAAGGCGTGGCGCTGTTGCATTTCATCGACATACAGGCCCTTGTAGTCGTTTTCGGTGACTTGATCAATCAGCCCCCGGTCGGAGGAAGACGACTGGACCACCACAATGCCCTGGGGACCTTTGCGTCCGGCACGACCGCTGACCTGCGTCATCAGCTGATAGGCCCGCTCATGGGAACGGAAATCGGGCATGTTCATCATCTGGTCCGCATTGAGAATGCCGACCACTCTGACGTGGTCGAAATCGAGACCCTTGGTAAGCATCTGGGTGCCGACCAGAATGTCGATACGTCCGTTTTCAAAATCATCGATGAGCTGCTCGTAGGAATGGCGGTTCTGCATCGTGTCAGTATCCATCCGCGCCACACGCGCATCAGGGAAATGCAGTGCCAGTTCCTCCTCTACTTTCTCGGTTCCGAATCCACAGATTTCCAGAGACTTGGAATGACATTCCGGACAGGCATCGGGAATCTCGGCTGTCTGACCGCAATAGTGACATCGCAGCCGTCCGGTCTGTTTGTGAAGGGTGAGGCCGACATCGCAACGTTTGCATTTGGGCGTCCAGCCGCAGTCTCTGCAACTTATCACAGGCGCATAACCCCGGCGATTCTGGAAAAGTATCACTTGTTCGCCCTCGTCGAGAGCTTGGCGGATATGCTCGAGAAGTATCGGTGAAAAGGGGCCTTTCACGAGTTTTCTGCGCCTGAGTTCGCGCATATCGGCCACCTCGATGCGAGGCAGCTGGACATCCCTGTAACGGGTCGTCAGCCGGACAAGCCCATACTTGCCTTCCTGAGCCTTGTTGTAGGACTCGACCGATGGAGTGGCCGAACCGAGAACAGCCTTGGCTCCGAACATCCGGGCCAACACCAGCGCCGCGTTGCGGGCATGGTATCGGGGTGCGGGTTCCTGCTGTTTGAAAGAGATTTCGTGCTCTTCATCCACCACGACCAGACCCAATCGTGTGAAGGGCAGGAAAACGGCCGAACGAACACCGACAATCAGTTGGGGGCCTGTGCCTTTCAGAATGCGGTTCCAAATCTCTGCACGTTCATTGTCGGAAAACTTGGAATGATAAATCAGCATTCTGTCTCCGAAAACCCGGCTGAGACGGGAAGTCATCTGGGTGGTCAGCGATATTTCGGGCAAAAGGTACAGCACCTGTTTCCCTTCATCCAGAAAGCGTTCGATCAGGTGGATGTAAATCTCTGTCTTGCCGCTCGAAGTCACCCCATGAAGCAGACAGACATCGTGCTCTTCCCATTGGGCGACAACCGACTGGAAGGCCTGCTCCTGGGCAGCGCTCAAGGCGTTCAACGGGTTAAGAGGGCCGCTTGCGGCATGCAGGCGGCTCACTTCCACTTCACAGGCCTCGACAAGACCTTTGTCGAGCAACTGCTTTAGAACGGCAGCGCTGCACTGTGACTGTTCCATGAAACCTGTCCGTGAGATTTTTCCCGATGGAATCGACAGAAAATGGCGGAAGACTTCCGATTGGCGGGGAGACCTCGACAATGAGGCCAAAGCCGAACGTTCCCATGCTTCATCGGCCATCGCAGGCAGACGCAGGTAGGTTTCGGTCTTGGGCCGATACGCGTCGGCCACCTTCAGACCGGAAGGCAAAGCGGCTTTCATCACCTCACCCGGAGTGCAAAGGTAATAGTCGGATATCCATTGCCAGAAAGTCAGCTGCGAAGGAAGGACAAGAGGCTCTTTGTCAATCAGTTCGGCGATATCTTTCAGTGCATATTCCGTAGGTTTGTCATGATGGAGACGACAGACGACGCCCAGACAGCTGCGCGATGCCAAAGGCACTTCCACGCGACAACCCACCTTTATGGCATCGGCCCACTGAGCCGGCACCGCGTAGGTGAAGGCGCTTCCAAAGGCCAAAGGCAGGATTACGTCTGCATACAAGTCATTCATCACTGCGGCAAGTTGATGTAGGTCCAAACCGGATAGTGGTCAGATGCGTCTCTTCTGTCCAATCCCGTTCCGAAGGAATGGAGACTGGGGGAATGCATGATGTAATCGATGCGGAAACGGTAGAATTTCTCATGAAATGAAATGCCCATGCCCGTGGCGTTGTTGACCCAGGCGTCCGTAAGGCCTTTCCTGACCGTACGGTAGGTGTAGGAATTTGGGATGTCGTTGAAATCGCCGCATACGATGACCGGATAGGGCGACTTGAGGACTTCTTCCGAAATGACTTCGGCCTGATGGGCACGGGAAACTGCGGCCGGACTCAGTTTCATTCCCAAGGAATGGGCAATCGAACTGACCGTCTCTTTCTCGGGTTTTTCCAGTATCTCGTGATACAGGTCTTTGTCTTTGGCTGTCAGTTTGTTCGATTCCAGATGATTGTTGATGACCCGTATTTTCCGACCTTTGACGTCGATATCGCAATAATGGGCCGCATTGGTTTCGCTCCCGATGATCAGCCGCTTCTGCCCGACGATGGGATATTTGGAAAAAATCCACAGGCTGACGGAGCCCGAAGGATACACTTTGGCCTCTGAATGATAAGGATATTTGCGCGACATCGCCTCAAGAAGGGAGGCGCGGGTCAGGAATTCGCTCTCTTTCTTGTAGCCGCCCTCCTGAAGGCAGAGAATGTCGGCCTCGCTGTCCAACAGATAAGAAACGACCGCATTGGGATGGCGAGAGGTGTGAGGTTGGTATTTGGAGAACTGCATCGTGTTGTATGTCAACACTTTGATGCTCTGTTCAGTGACTGTGTCCTCTTTTTGGGAAAAATTGACCGGGAACCAGATTCGTGCGTCGGAAAAGCACAGGACTCCGGCCACCAGCGACAGGACGATCCACTTGTTGAACCTAAGCAGCCAATAGACGAAGAAGCACATATTGACCAGCCAAAGGATAAGAAACAGATAATTGGGATAATTGGAAAACAACAGGTTGGCCGGACTGAAGTGAGGTATCTTGGCACAAATGAGCAGCAGGATGACCGCCACCACATTCAAGGTGACCATCAGGGCCCTTCTCAGCATTTTGAAGAATCCCCCCGAATGTTTGGATGACGATTTTCTGCCCATCAGTGCTTTCCGGATTCAAACAGGAATGTCTTTTCCTCTTTGGTCAAACTGTCGTAACCGGAGGTCTTGATTTTGTCAAGGATCTTGTCCAGACGGTCTTCCTCGGCTTTTCGCATGTCGCGGTATTCCTGATCGACAGTGATGTTGGCCTGCTCGTTGTGACCGCTATGATAAGACTTTCTGCCGGTATTCCGGGCTTTCGACTTTTTCGGACTTTTGGAGAACCAGCCTTGGAAGAATGTGCTGCGGCGGGCGCTCAATCCGTACATGGCGCCCAAGAGCGCACCGCCCAAATGAGCCAGACTGCCGCCGCCGTTGTCGCCCGTCAGACTGAGAATGTCGATGACTATCATGACGACAGCCAGCCATTTCATTCGGATGCGGCCGAAGAACATGAGATTGAGTTCTTCGTCGGGCCGGTAGCAGGCAAGCGCGAGGGTCAGGGCCAGAACGGCGGCCGAAGCGCCTACCAGGGTGCTCGATTCGACCAGATTGCGGTAATAGGGGATGAAATTGAAGCCCAGAATATAGAAGGCTCCGCCCATCAGACCGCCGAGCAGATAGACCGTCAGCAATTGCCGGGCATCGAAATGACGAAGGAACCAGCGGCCGAAGAAGTAGAGCCACAGCATGTTGAATATCAGATGCGTGAGTCCGCCATGCAAGAACATATAGGTGAACAGGCTCCAAGGTCGCAGAAGAAGCGCGCCGAAACTGGCCGGCAGTTTCAGCCAAAGCAGAGAGATGCCGGCATTCAGGCCGAACAGTTTGCAGACAAACAGAAACAATGCCTGGACAAGAAAGACCAGCACATTGATGTATATCAGTTTGACCACAACGTCGCCCGACTGGTAGCGGGCCTTGAGATTATCCCAAAAAGAAGCCATTTCCTATTCCTTTCTTTCGCCAATATCTGATGAGAAAATAACCGAACAGCATACCTCCCAGGTGGGCGAAGTGAGCGACATTGTCGCCCGAAAAGTTGGCCACACCGCCGAAGAGTTCGATCAGGCCGTATCCGATGACCATCCACTTGGCTTTGATGGGAATCGGTATGAACATGATATAGATAGGTGCGTTGGGGAAGAGCATGCCGAAACCGAGCAGGATGCCGAAAACGGCTCCGGAAGCGCCTACCGTGACTACGCCGTCGACAATCCGGTCACGTACGGCATAGAGCTGTTCGGCAGGATATGCCACCCCGTCCTGAAGATTCAGGAATTTGGTCAGGCAACCCAGGCGACCGGTGGCGACATATCCGTCGATGTCGCGAATGAAGGGTTCCAAGTCGATGGCCCAGGTGATTTCCTGAATAAGTCCGGCCCCTATTCCGGTCACCATATAGAATATAAGGAAACGTTTCGGTCCCCAGACCTGCTCCAGGATGCGTCCGAACATCAGCACGGCAAACATGTTGAAAAACACGTGAGCGATGCTGTGGTTGTCGTGCATGAACATATAGGTGAATGTCTGGAACAGGCGGAAGTCGCCCGAACGCACGTAATGGAGGCCCAGGACATCTTCGAGAACGGGGAAAAGCACGGAAGCCAGCCACACCAGAAAATTGATGATTATCAAATTTTTGGTGACGGTCGGAGTCATTGTCCAGAAATTGTTTCCGTTCCTCATTGACATTCTGTTTAGAAGATACAAAGATAGCGAAATCGAGGTGTTTTCCGCCAGAATCCGACCGAAAAGCGCGATTTTTTAGCAAATGACATCTTTTTTTCTGAATAAAATTGAAAAAAAACTTCGTTTCGCTTGTGGTTGTCAAAACTTTACGCTTTATTTGTTGCACTCAATTCGACAATCCATTTTTATCAACTCTTTAAACTACTCTATTATGAACAAAAGTGAACTCATTGAAGCCGTCGCCGCAAAGGCCGGTTTGACCAAATCCGCTGCAAAGGCTGCTGTTGAAGCATTCGTTGAATCCGTTGGTGAAACCCTCGCCAAGGGCGACAAGCTGGCTCTCGTCGGCTTCGGAACCTTCTCCGTATCTGAAAAGGCTGCTCGTCAGGGTATCAACCCCGCCACCAAGAAAGCCATCACGATTCCCGCCAAGAAGGTCGCCAAATTCAAAGCCGGTGCCGAACTTGCTGCCAAGATCAAATAAGGGGGTCCACTCTTACAATAAAAGGTCCGGCCAAAGTGGCCGGACCTTTTTTTTTCGCCGTTTTATCTCTAACTTCGCGCCTGATTTTCAAGAAGACTAGACAATGGACATTTCACTGATTCTGACCGCTAAAGTCAAAGAATGCCTGCAGGAGTTATACCAGTTCCAGGCTGTAGATTCAAGTATCCAGTTCCAAAAGACCAAGAAGGAATTCGAAGGCGATCTGACCCTCGTGGTTTTCCCCTTCGTCAAGGTGGCACGCAAAAAGCCTGCCGACTGCGCGGAAGAGATGGGTGCCTGGCTGTTGGGGCACACCCCTGAACTGAAGGCTTACAATGTCATCCAGGGATTTCTGAATCTGAGCGTTTCGTCGGCTTATTGGACTGAATGTCTGGAGTCTATGGCCAAAGAAGAGCATTTCGGTTATCGCAAAGCCGATCAGGATTCGCCTCTGGTGATGGTGGAATATTCATCGCCCAACACCAACAAGCCGCTGCATCTGGGTCACGTGCGCAACAACCTGCTCGGATTCAGTTTGAGCCGCATTCTCGAAGCCAACGGCAACCGCGTCGTCAAGACCAATATCGTCAATGACCGCGGCATCCACATCTGCAAATCGATGCTGGCCTGGCAGAAATGGTTCGACGGCGCCACACCCGAATCCACCGGCAAAAAAGGCGACCATCTGATCGGTGACTGCTATGTGGCTTTCGACAAGCATTTCAAGGCAGAAGTCAAGAGCCTGCTGCCCGCCGACTATGATTCCCTCGATGAAAAGGGCAAAGAAGAAGCCAAGGCGAAGGCCGAGGCAGCCTCTCCTCTGATGGCCGAAGCACACGCCATGCTGCGCGCTTGGGAAGCAGGCGACGAAAAAGTCCGCTCGCTTTGGAAAATGATGAACGACTGGGTGTATGCCGGTTTCGACGAGACCTATCGCACGCTCGGCGTCAGCTTCGACAAGATTTATTACGAATCGAACACTTACCTCTTGGGCAAGGACAAGATATTGGAAGGCCTCGAAAAGGGGCAGTTCTTCCGCAAGGAAGACGGTTCGGTCTGGGCCGACCTGACCGATGAAGGTCTCGACCAGAAGGTGCTGCTGCGCAGCGACGGCACTTCGGTCTATATCACGCAGGATATCGGCACCGCCAACCTGCGTTTCCAGGAATACCCCATCGACAAGATGATTTACGTGGTCGGAAATGAACAGAACTATCATTTCAAGGTCTTGTCCATCCTGCTCGACCGTCTGGGCTTCTCATGGGGAAGAGGTCTGGTGCATTTCTCCTACGGTATGGTGGAACTGCCTGAAGGCAAGATGAAATCGCGTGAGGGCACCGTGGTGGATGCCGACGATTTGATCGCCGAGATGGTCAACACTTCCCGTGAGACCTCGGAACAGTTGGGAAAATTGGACGCCTGCACTCCGGAAGAAGCCGAGGCCATTGTCCGCATGGTCGGCCTGGGCGCGCTGAAATATTTCATCCTGAAAGTCGATCCACGCAAGAATATGACTTTCAATCCGCGCGAATCCATCGATTTCAACGGCAATACCGGTCCGTTCATCCAATATGCCTATGCTCGCATCCAGTCCGTTTTGAGAAAGGCCGGCGAACAGGGCATCTCGTTCGACCGTTTGGGCGAAATCCACTGTGAGCTCAACGAGAAAGAACTGTCGCTGATTCAGAACGCAAACGAATTCCCCAACGTCGTCAGACAGGCCGGAGAGGACTACAGTCCCGCTCTGATTGCCAACTATGTCTACGATTTGGTGAAAGAATACAACCAGTTCTATCACGACTGCTCGATTCTGAGAGAGGAAAACGAAGAATTGAAACGCTTCCGCCTGTTCCTCTCCGCACAAATCGGCCGCATCATACGGGACGGCATGTACCTGCTGGGTATCGACGTGCCTGAAAGGATGTGATCACTCGAACTGGAAAGACAAAACGACCAGTCGGGAAGTCATCCGTTCGAAAGCATTGGTGTAATGGATGAAAGCCAAAGAGCTTTCTCCGCTTCTGTTGTGCTCGAAAATGTCGTCCAAGCCCAAACACAGTTTCAATTCGGGCACCAGGCGGAAATAGGGCATGTAAAGGTCACAACCGAATCCGAACTCCCAATAGGCGTTCAGTTTTTTCAGTTCGATTTCTTCTTTCTTGCGGATGCCGGCATCGAGACCGACACTGATTCCGGTCATCAGATACGGACGGTAGTTGCCTGAGCGGGCGCCACGATAGCGCACCAGCAGCGGCACCATGATGTAGTTGGAACGGATGTTGGCCGTCACCACTTCGCTGCCGGGCGCATCGCTGAGCAGGCTTATTTCCTTGGAGCCGAAATGCAGGCTGGGCTCGAGACGGAGGCTGAACGCATCCGACAGACGGTAATCGCCCAGCACGCCCACGCTGAAACCGGGCGTATAGGCCGGCACTTCTCCATACCAGATATGGCCGTTTTCGTCGGCCATTCCCGAATGTTCGATCTGAAAATCCTGTGTGTGGAAGCCCACAAAGAATCCGAAATGATAGGGTCTGAGATCCTCATACTGCAGGTACTGACGCTGCCTGTTTTGGGCGTTCAGCGTCAGACAAGCGAGTGTCAGGGCCAGGAGAAGGGCATACAGATTCTTTACGTTCATACCGTCAAAAGTTGTCTGCCAACGGGACAGACAGGAGGATAAACGAAAAAATTCAGGATTTATTGTAAAAGATTTCGGCCATCACAAAATTTCTGCTACTTTTGCCCTTGATTATTAACCGGAGGTCCGTCCTCCAAAAAAAATTATATTATGGCATACGTTATTAGTGATGATTGCGTTGCTTGTGGAACTTGCATTGACGAGTGTCCCGTAGGTGCCATTTCTGAAGGTGATATTTATAAGATTGATCCGGAAATGTGTACAGAATGCGGTACTTGTGCCGATGCTTGCCCTTCCGAAGCAATTCATCTCGGATAAGACCTGTCCGACAACCGTTAAAGCAATCTCGATTTTTCGGGGTTGCTTTTTTCATCTTTTCATGAATCTGTCACGTCACATATTGCCGGCTGTCGGCGCCCTGCTTTCGGGGTGTCTGCTGACGGCGTGCAATCATGAAGGCGTCGAATCGGCGCAGAGTCTGTCTCCCTACGCCGCCAAGGTCTGGGCCTACTGCCCCGCTCCCGGGCAGTTTGTCAACGTGCTGCCCGCATGGGAAGATGGGAAAGACATGCTCGAGGAGGCCGACAAGGCCATCTGCGGCAAACGCAACGGCAACATGATCAGCTTGGGAGCCTGGGGCGGATACATTGTCGTGGCTTTCGACCATGATGTCGTCAATCTGCCCGACACCTTCGATTTCCGCGTTTTGGGCAACGCTTTCAGCGGTTCCGGCGAGGCTGGGATTGTGATGGTTTCTGCCGATGAAAACGGCAATTCGATTCCCGATGACCCCTGGTACGAGCTTGCCGGAAGCGAATACTCGGCTACAGGTACGGTCCACGATTACCGCTGTGTCTATTACAGACCGGCCGACAATCTGGCCGACATATTATGGAAAGACAACCGGGGTGACAGCGGATACGTGCTGCGGAACGTTTACCACGACCAATCCTATTATCCCTTGTGGGAGTCGGCCGACTCTCTGGTGTTCACCGGAGCGCGTCTTGCCTCCAACGCCTATGAAGAGAACGGACAGTTTTACCACGATTCTTTCGCATGGGGATATGCCGACAACCTTCCCAACGACGGACCGGGCAGCTGTTTCGACATCGGCTGGGCCGTGGATTCCGCAGGCAAGTCCGTAAAATTGGAAAAAATCAGATTCGTCAAAGTTTACACCGCTCTCCGGGAATCATTGGGCCAGTTGGGCGAAATCTCCACCGAAATCTGTGGTTTTGAAGATGTTAATTTTGATATTGAACAGTAACGTTTATACCTTTGTCTCATCTTGACTGATACAAACACCATCTGTATGAAAAAATTTCTGATTGTTTCGGTTGTGTGCCTGGCCAGTCTGCTTCAGACTATGGCGGCGGATGCCAACTATCCCTATCGGAGACACGAACTTCAGCTGAGTATCGGCGATTTCACTCCACTCAACACCGACTACAGCCTGGAGCCTGTTTCGTATTACACACGCGACTGGTTCTCGAACGACTGCTATGGCAGATTCGATTTCGAAAGTCCTATGGTCAATCTGTCCTACCATTATGCTTTGTTCCATTGGTTCCAGGTGGGCGGTCAGTTTTCTTTCCAGACCAGCCGGGGCGGCATTTACGAAATGCCTTCCGATGACAAACTTGGAGACCTTTCGCGCTCCTTCTTCTATCTGGGCCCGTCGGTCAGATTCACCTTTATCAACTACAGGAAGTTTGCCATGTATTCGCAAGTCTCGATGGGAATGCTGCTGACACTGCGCAACGGTTACGATCCCTTGGAAAACTATCTGTGGGGTATGGAAATCAGCGAGACGGAACTCAGTGTATTTCCACAGTTTTCTTTCGTAGGCCTGCGTTTTGGGAACCGTCTGTACGGAACCCTTGAGTTGGGTTATGGTGTCAAAGGCATCTTCAATGCCGGTCTTGGTTATCGCTTTTAAAGATTATCGCTATGAAACATTCAATCATTGCACTGACTCTTGGCGGGCTCCTGGCATTCGGCGTGTCTTCATGCTCGGTTGTGAATCTCGAATTTGAAGAACCCGGCGATATGACCTATCGGGGCGAATCTGTCTATACCAGCTGGCGCGCTCAATTCAACGACATCACTGATATCTTCGCTCTGGTCCACAGTTTTGACGTGAGCGGACAGGCTTCGAACGACAGCCTGCTGGAAGCCGGTTTTTACATCGACAACTTCCGTATGACCAAACTGAAGGACGGTTTTTTCGCCTGTTATTTGGGAAACACCAATATATTGCACGCCATCATTGAGACCGACGGTCTGAATTTGAAAACTCCCGGCAACCGGTGGAAGGTGGTCTATCCTTTGGCCGAGGGCGACGAGGTGCAGACAAAAAGTTCGTATCAGGTGAATATCGTCAACGAACTGGCCAATCACTCCATTCTCAGCGTTTCCTGTCTGGATTCGGCCAAATGGCAGGTGGATTCCGACTTCGGAGATACCGTCAAATCGTATATCAGCATCGTCTACGAAATGTCTCAGGAAGAGGTACTTCCCGGCATCCTTTTCAACAAGAGCTGGAAAGTGTCGGGCAAAGGATGCCTGCTGGTGTATGACCACAACTACGATCTGAACCGCTACGACCCCTATGCTTTCATCAATTTCGACATCAGTGAAGCCATCGAAGGCAACACGCTGCCCACATGGACCAAGGGCAAAATCGACATGACAGCAGAACCCTTCGACAGCAGCCGCTCGGCCGACGCTTTCCAGATCGGTGTAGAACTTCAGCCGGACGATTGGCACGCAATCACTTACAAAGGAATCACGACCACCTACCACAAAAGTTATCAGTCGCGACTCTTAATCGAATGATTACAGGCCGAATTCCTCATGTCTGCGAGGAATGATGACATCCAGAAAGCCTTTCTTGACCAGCCGGTCGCGGAAGGCTTTCTGCGCATTTTCCTCTCCATGCACCACAAACACCTTCTTCACTTCCTGCGCATCTTGGCAGGAGAGATACTGGCACAAGTCGTTGTAGTCGGCATGGGCGGACATGGAATCAATCGATTCGATTTCCGCTTTCACCGGAAATTTCTGGCCGAAAATGGAAACCTCGTCGGGATGACGTTTCAAACGTGCGCCCAAAGACTGCGGTTCGCAATAACCCACCATGAGGATGGTCGTGCGCGGATTGGAAATGTTGTTGGCGATATGGTGTTTGACGCGGCCTGCCTCAGCCATGCCGGAGGCCGATATGATCACACAGGGATCTTTGGACGAGTTCAAGGCCTGTGACTCGCGCTTGTCCTCGATATAGCGCAGACCGCGGAAATCGAAGGGGTCTTCGTCGTATTTCATCACTCTGCGCACCAGACGGTTGAAACATTCCGGATGGTTTTTGACCACACGGGTTGCCGAGGTGGAAAGCGGGCTGTCCACATAGTATTTCACATCGGGCAAATTGTAGTCCAACTCCATGTCGTTGAGCGCATACAGCAGTTCTTGGGTACGGCCCACGCTGAAGGCGGGAATGATGAGTTTGCCTTTCTTTTCCTCACAGGTGTGACGGATGATTTCGTTCAGACGGCTTTCGTTGTCGCCGGCTTTCTGATGAAGGCGGTCGCCGTAGGTGGATTCGATGATGATGTAGTCCGCCTGGGGGAAAGGGACCGGAGATTTCAGAATGTAGTCGCCGAAGCGGCCGACATCGCCGCTGAAGGCGATGCGGGTGGTCTTTCCGTTTTCCTTGATTGTAAGGAATACCGTGACTGCACCGAGGATGTGACCGTTTTCGAACAGTTGAAGCGTGATGTCTTCGTCGATGACGAAAGGCTCTTCGTATGGCACCGTTTCGATGAGGTCGAGCGCCGTCAGAACATGGTCGACGGTGTAGAGCGGTTCGATCGGCTCGCGTCCTTCGGCGAAACGCTTCTTGTTGATGAATTTCACATCGTTCGCCTGGATGTAGGCCGAGTCTTTCAGCAGAATCTCCACCAGATCCTTGGTGGCGGCGGTCATATAGATGGGCCCTTTGAACCCCAGTTTGACCAGGAGCGGAATCAGGCCGCTGTGATCGACGTGGGCGTGCGACAGCACCATGTAATCGACTTCGGAGGGAGAAAATCCCAAATCGGCGTTCATGGGCATGGTATCGGAACCAAGGCCTTGATACATACCGCAATCCAACAGGATCTTCTTGCCGTTTGACAGGGTGATGAGATGTTTTGAACCGGTGACCGTTTGGGTCGCTCCATGAAATGAAATTTTCATAATCAATTACATATTAGACATTTGTAAGGTAAGTCCAGCCACCAGAGCAGCCGTTTCCGTGCGCAAACGCATATCGCCCAAAGACACGGCCTGGAATCCGTTTTCAAGGGCAAGTTTCACTTCTTCGAGGCTGAAGTCGCCTTCCGGTCCGATCATCACCAGACCCGCTTGGGAGGGTCGGCACACATCGCGCAAAAGGGCACGCGGACCGGCCTCCGCTTCCTGATAGCAATGGCAGATATAACGGTCGGCCTGAGGCAGTTGAGAAAGAAATATCTTGAAATCCGTCAATTCGCCTATCTCGGGCAAGGTGGGACGTTCGGACTGTTTCATGGCCGAAACCGCAATCTTCACCAGACGGTCTGTCTTGAGCACTTTGCGCTCGGAAAAGCGGCAATTCAGGAAATAAATGCCGGCCACGCCTATTTCGGTGAGCTTTTCCACCAGCCATTCCATACGGTCGAGGTTTTTGGTGGGCGCCACCGCCACATAAAAGGGAGCGGAAGACGGCTGTTCGAAGACGGTCTCAAGAATTTCGACGGCGCAATGTTTTGGATGGGCCTCCGCAATGCGGGCACGGTAAAAGCGGCCGCGACCGTCGGTCAGGCGGATTTCATCGCCCTCCTGCATGCG
The DNA here is from genome assembly GCA_045627385.1 of Bacteroidales bacterium. GTDB lineage: Bacteria > Bacteroidota > Bacteroidia > Bacteroidales > UBA1402 > UBA1757. The sequence continues at coordinate 43,184 of JAZQNO010000032.1, read as the reverse complement.
CAGCACGCGCACGCAATGGGCGGATTCTTCTTCTGGAAGAAAGGGATTTGACTCTATTTCCGGAGTATAAAAGATATGCATCTGTCTGCTCAAAAAATCGAGCAACAAGATAGGAATAATACTGACAAAAAAAAAGGAGTTGCTTGCGCAACTCCTTTCTCGAAAAACCCTACCTCCCGGTAGTCATTCTTCAATAACCTTAAATCTAATACCATGAAAAACACATTACAAATGTATATAATCAGAATCATAATCCAAACCCAAATGTGGAAAAAAATCGATTTTTAAGCATTCTTAAATATTTGCCACGATTTTTCATCTTCCGGGAGAGGCGCCAAAACGTCTATAAGTTCATGACTCACAGGATGTTCGAACTGAATTCGACGTGCATGCAAAGAAATGCCTCCATTGGGGTTGGAACGGGGTGAACCATACTTCAAATCGCCTTTTATGGGGCATCCCATAGCTGCCAACTGGCATCTGATCTGATGATGACGGCCCGTTTTCAGGTCAACTTCAAGCAAAGTGTAGTTGTCGCTCTGTCCGATTACCCTGTAATGTAGGATGGCCCTTTTCGCATCGGGACGCGCCGACTGGCACACATACGACTTGTTCTGCTGCTCATTTCTCACCAGATAATGCTCGAGTGTCGCCTCGGGTTCCTGCGGACAAGGCTTCACAACCGCCCAATAGGTCTTGTGGATTTCTCCTTTGCGGAACATTTCGTTCAGACGCGACAAGGCCTTGCTGGTTTTGGCGAAAAGGACTACCCCGCTGACCGGACGGTCGAGCCGGTGCGTGACGCCGACAAACACATTGCCCGGCTTGTGGTATTTCTCCTTGAGCCAGCTTTTGAGTGTGTCGGCCAGCGATTCGTCGCCGGTCTTGTCGCCCTGGACGATTTCAGAACAGGACTTGTTGACGATAATCAGATGGTTGTCTTCGTAAAGGACTGTCATAAGAAACAAAAAAAAAGACCGTATCAAAGAATTGATACAGTCTGACACGTATGGTGTATCAACCACCGTCTTACGACAGTGCGTTGACAAGCTTAGCCAAACCTGACTTAAGATTGGCAGCCTTATTCTTGTGAATAATGCCCTTCTTAGCCAAACGATCAAGCATTGAAGTAACCTTCGGCAACATTTCTACAGCCTGGGCCTTGTCGGTGGTGGCGCGGAGATCGCGGATGGCGTTGCGCGTGGTCTTGGCGTAGTAGCGGTTGTTCAAACGTCTGGTACGTGTCTGACGAATTCTCTTCAGAGATGATTTGTGATTAGCCATTGTAAACTATTCTTTTAAACGATTTGTAGTCCATAGCAGAATCGAACTGCTCTCTCAAGAATGAAAATCTTGCGTCCTAACCGATAGACTAATGGACCAGCCTGTGCAAAAAGAATTCCGCCCTTTGGCAGTTAATTTTGCGGCTGCAAAGATATGCCAAATTTCTTTCGTGCAAAAGTTTTTTACAAAAAATTTCCTCCTGCTTGGAAAAAATCCATTAAATCACTGTTTTTCAATATTCAACAAAGATTTGTACAAGGACTCGTCCGAAAGTATGCTCAAAGCTTCCTTCAAACACTCGTCTTTTCTCAAGGCCGATTGCATCTGACCTTTCTGATAATAATAGCGAAGCGCTATTTCAGACTCGAGCATACGGGCGATTTCGGGCCGGAAGAAATCGAGATCGTGCGAGAGATTGCGGCCAAGTTTGTTCTCAATCGCCTGAAACTCAACACGGACAGAATCCATATAGCCTTCATACTCCAGATAACGTTTCAGGGTCTGCATCTCGCGCAGGCTGTAGATGTCGTATTTGATGTCTTTGTCAATGACGAATTGTTTGAAATCTTCGTAGTCCTGGTCGCTGAGCGTGAATTCCGAGGCTGGGGCTATCTTTGAATGGCGGCGGAAATAGCGGTCGGCATAATCCGAAAGATAGGACTGGACAGACAATTGATAACTCAGATTCGACATTTCTTCAGTCTTGATCTCGCGGTCGGGCATGATGCCTCCGCCATCGCGGACAATGCGCTCGTGCCGCGTCTTGAATGTTGTGGTGAGACTGTCGGGTATGCGGCCCACACTGCCGTCGGCATTGCGGTTGGAGTAGTCGATGGCCTGAATGCAACGGCCTGAGGGAATATAGTATTTGGCCGTCGTCACTTTCAGGATGCCGTCATAAGGCAGCTCGCGCGTGGTCTGCACAAGACCTTTTCCGTAAGTGCGCGTGCCTACGATGACGGCACGGTCAAGATCCTGCAGCGCGCCGGCGACAATTTCGGAAGAAGAGGCCGAACCGTTGTCGGTAAGAATGGCCAATGGCATATCCGGGAACAAGGGTTCACGCATGGTCTTATAATAGCGGTCCCATTTCTGCACTTTCCCTTTGGTGCAGACAATCATTTCGCCTTTATCCACAAACAGATTGCAGATATTGACCGCTTCGGTCAGCAGGCCGCCGCCATTGCCCCTGAGATCGAGCACCAGGCTCGTGGCGCCTTCCCCTTGCAGCCGGAGGGCGGCTTCGCGCACTTCTTGGTAGGCTTTGTCGGTGAATCCGCTCAAATAGATGTATCCCGTTGCGGGGCCAACCATCCCGGCATATCTGACCTGGTCGATGAGGATGTGTTGTCGGGTGATTTCAAACGTGAGCGGTTTCTTCTCGCCTTCGCGACCGATGAGCAGTTTCACCTTGGTGTTGGGCTGGCCTTTGAGGCGTTCGCTGGCGTAGGAGACTTCCTTGCCAGCCATCGCTTCGCCGTCGATTTCGAGAATTTCATCGCCGAAAAGCAAACCGGCCTTCTGGGCGGGCAGTCCCTCATAGGGCTCGGTGATGAAAATACGGTTGCCACGGCGGCTGATGATGGCTCCGATGCCGGCATATTCGCCAGTGGTCAAATATTTGAAATCCTCCAGTTCATCGGCCGGGATATACTCTGTATATGGGTCATAATCGGCCAGTAGTCCGTCGATGGCGTTTCGGAATGTCTCTTCCGTGTCGACAGAATCGACATAGAAAAGGTCAAGTTCGCGGAACAGCGAATGGAAGATGTCGAACTGGCGGCTCACCTGTGAGTTATGATTTTCGGTTTTGGCCGCCAGAAGGGCTAAACCGCCTGTGACAGCTATTAATGCAGTTATAATCAGTGTGTTGATTTTCTTTTGTTTCATATATGGGACTCGTTTTCGACCGGACTTGAAATATTTTTTTCGAAAATTTGGAACAAAGATATTGCAATATTCGAAAATGAGCCTTACTTTTGTCGCGCTTTTCGAAAGAATAACATTTGCTTCAATAGCTCAGTCGGTTAGAGCACCTGACTGTTAATCAGGGGGTCGTAGGTTCAAGTCCTTCTTGAAGCGCACTGAAAGCCAAGCAGCTGCAACATTTGCAGCTGCTTTTTTTATGCTTTCCGTTCACATTTTTTCAAAGGAATGTGAGGGCATTATCCATAAAAAAGGCTTAATATTGCACTTTATTCATCCTTATGAAAAGAGTCGCCTTCACCTTAATATTATTGTTGATGGGGCTGTCGGGGCTGTCTGCCCAGGAAAAGAATCCGAAAAACAGCGCCAATCAGCTTTACAGTCTGGCTGCCCAGCAGTTCCAGAACGAGGAGTTTGCCATCTGTTACCGCACGCTCGAGAGTCTGCTGCCTCCTTCGGGACAGGACGGGTCCAAGCAGACCGCCGGATTGAATCCGGTCAATTTGGAACACGCGCTGTTCATGCAGGCCGGTTGCGCCTTCCATCTGAACCGGATGGATGCCAGTTCGCTGCTGAAAGTCTTTCTGGTGAATTATCCCGTTTCCGTCTATGCGCCGAAAGCCTGGTTCTACCTCTCGACTTGCGCCATGAACGCCGGTCAGTATCAGGACGCCCTAGAAGAAATGGGACTTTGCCCGCGCAGCAGTCTTTCCAAGAAGGAATACGAAGATTACCGCTTTCAAAAGGCCTTCTGTCTGACTCAAGTGGAGAAGTTCAACGAGGCCGACACTCTTTTCGGCGAACTGCTGGAGGAAGAAGGGCGTTATGTGGCTCCAGCCACTTATTATCGTGCCTATATCCAATACCGCAAGGGCAATGCCAAAGAGGCCATCGAGGGCTTCGACAAAGTAAAGGACACGCCTCCTTACGACGAGACCGTTCCTTTCTTTATCATGCAACTCTTGTCCAAAGAGGGAGAGTACCGCGAAATGCTGACTATGGCCGAAGGTTTTCTGCAGTCCGATCCGGACGAATCGCAGCGAATCGAGCTGTACCGCCTTTCGGGTGAAGGCTACTATGAACTTCAGGATTATCAGCAGTCGAAAGAGTATTACGAAAAATATCTCGCCTATCAGCCCGACCTGCTCCGCGCCGACGCTTACCGCATCGGCATGGACTATTTCATCGCCAAAGACTACACAAAGGCTTTCACCTATCTGAGCCGCGTTACCGGACAGGAGGATGCGCTGATGCAGAACGCCACCTATCACATCGGACTGTGCTATCTTCAGCAACAGAAGACACAGCAGGCCAGGCTCAGTTTCGAACGGGCGTCGCTCTACGATTTCGACCTCACCACCAAGGAGGATGCCCTCTACAATTACGCTCTGCTCTGCTACCAGACTTCCACTTCTCCTTTCGACGAACAAGTCAAGGCTTTCGAACGCATTTTGAGCGAATTCCCCGACAGCCGCTATTCCACCCAAATCTACAGCCATCTGGCCGATGCATTCCTGAGTGCCAACGACTACCAGGCCGCCATCGATTTCATCGACAAAGCCGACAAGCCTTCGCCCCACATGCTGCAGACCAAGAGCCAGCTGCTCTTCAAACAGGGTCTCGACCTGTTCGATACGGGCACCTTTGAAGAGGCGCTGGAAAAGTTCAATTCTTCGGTCAAATCGGCTGAACGCATCGGTTACACACCTGCCGAAGTCTACTATTGGAGAGGTGAGACCCTTTACCGGCTCAACCGTCTGGCAGATGCGGCCAACAATTTCCAGGATTTCCTGAATGTGAAAGATGCCGCCCAATACAAGGCCTATCCGCTGGCCCACTACAGTCTGGCCTACTGTCATTTCAACTTGAGGAACTATTCGCAGGCGCTTTCCTGGTTCAAGACATACACCGGTTTCAAGGAGGTACGCAACGACCTTACCTATTCGGACGCTCTCAACCGCATCGGCGACTGCTACTTCTATGCCCGCCAGTATGAAGAGGCCCAAAGCTATTATGAGTCGTGTGACCAGCTCACGCCAGCCGGTAACGATTACGCTGCTTTCCGCCAAGCCTTTTGTCTGGGGCTCGGGCGGAAATATCAGGAAAAAGCCGAACTGCTCAACACATTCGAAGAGCGTTTCCCCTCTTCCGACTACTTGAGCCAGGCGCTGTTCGAAGAAGGTCGCGCTTATGTTTCATGTGACGAATCGGTCAAGGCCATTTCCGCCTTTGACAGATTGATGAGCGCATTCCCCAACAGCGAACTTTCGCGAAAAGCAGGTGTGCAGATCGGACTGTTGTACTATCACCTGCGCGAGACCGATAAAGCGATTGAAGCCTACAAGAATGTGGTCAATCTCTATCCTGGAAGCAACGAATCGCACACGGCCGTCAACGATCTGAAGGCCATTTATGTGGCTCAGAACCAAGTGTCGGAATTTGTGGACTATGTCAACACGCTCGGCCCCGGTTATGCCGTCAAGGCCGGCGAACAGGACTCCCTGTCGTATCAGGCGGCTGAAAAACTGATGATCGCTCATCAGAACGAAGAAGCCATCAAGGCTTTCCAAAGTTATCTGCAACAATACCCTCAAGGCGGTTTCAGTTGCGAGGCCAACCATTGGTGCGCCCAACTGCTGTCGGAAGAAAAGCGTCTCGAAGAGGCCATTCCTTATTACAATGCGCTGCGGCAATTCCCGGGCAACCCGTATCTCGTGGAGGCGCTTTCCGTCGTTTCAGACTTCTATTACACGCAAAACCGTTGGGAAGAGGCGCTGGCCGATTACCGCGAGCTGGTCAAGCTCACCGATGACCGTTCCATCCGAATCGGTGCCCGCACTGGTGTCATGAGGTGTCTGTCGGCACAGAAGCGGTCATCGGAATTGCTGGTTGCCTGCAACGAACTGATGGGCGAACAGAACCTCAGTCCCGAACTCATACGCGAAGCGCGCTACAACAAGTGCATGGCTCTCATTTCCATGAACCGCACGGAAGAAGCACTGGACGATTTGGCCATTTTGTCGAAGGATTCGCAGACGGCATACGGGGCCGAAGCCCGCTATCGTGTGGCCGAATACTGGTACATCCAGGGCAATCTGGAACAGTCGCTGAAACTGACCCAGTCGTTCATTCAGGACGGCACTTCGCAGTCCTACTGGATGGCCCGTTGCTTCATCCTGATGTCTGACATCTTCATTCAGCAGAATGACTATTTCCAGGCCCGTCAGTACCTCCTGAGTCTGAAAGAAAACTATGTGCGTGAAGACGATATTCAAGGAATGATTGAAAACCGCTTGAACAGGATTAACGAACGCAGTCAATTTGAATGATTATGAACAAGATACCTTTCCTCCTTGCAGCTTTTGGCTGCCTGTCGTCAGCTTTTGCCCAAACCGACACACTCATTCAGCGCGACATTTTGCTGGAGAAGAACTATGTCCCCATTGTGGAAACGGCCGGCAAAATCCATACGGCTCCAGAACGCGAGGAAATGCAGACGAATAAAACGGAAATCAGCTATGCTACAGGAGATTATCAGATTAAACCCGATGCGGAATATGTGGCTCTCTCTCCGGCAGGCATCCAAACGGACTTTCCGGATCAGGAGCGCAAAGGCTATCTGCGCATCGGCGGAGGCAACCACTGGTCGTTTCTCGGAGACGGGCAGTACAACCTCCTTCGCGATCCGAAACAGACGCTGGACTTCAATCTGATGCACCGTTCACAGGCGGCGCCCGCCTCTGGCGAGACTCCGTGGGACAGCCACAACCTGATTCAGGCCAATTGGAAAAGACATCAGGGCTATTCGGTCATCAATGCCAGCCTGTCGGAAAGTTTCGACCGTTGGAGCTATTACGGAACAGCCACTGCTCCGGGCAGCCTTCCCGAACATCAATGGTCGTCGGACACTCGTCTGCAGGCGGGCATCTCGTCCAAACCATGGGACAAAGCCATCGATTATCAGGTGGGCATCGACGGTCACCTGTACAAATTGGGCAAACTGCCCACGTTGACCACGGTGGAAAAGGGCATTTTCGAAGAAGATCTGCTCATCGACGGCATGGTGGCCTGGCATATCGACGATGCTTGGACAGCCGCTTTCGACACCAAAATAAGACTGCTCGGCTATCAGCACAACGACCTTATTTCTTCGACATTGGACATTTATTCCGACCTGCCGGCAGCGAATCCTGCCAATCAGGTCTGGTGGGAAATCCATCCCAATGCCAGATATGCCTGGCGAGGCTGGGCTTTTGCAGCCGGTCTGAAACTGTCTCAGGTGTCAGGCGAGGGTCTGCGCGCTGCCGCAACCGCTTCGGCCGCCCGCGATTTGGGTGACCATGCCACTGTTTTGCTTCAGGTCGACGGCGGTCAGCAGGTGCGTTCCTATCGTGAAGGATTTCTGATGAATCCCTATCTGAATCCCGAGACCAGACTTCAGCCCGAATACACGCCTGTCCACATCAGCGGACGCCTGTCGTGGAAACCTGTCGAGACGCTGGAATTGAGCCCTGTTGCGGGATGGCGTTCGGTCAACGGAATGCCGCTGTTTTTCAATGCGGACACGCTCCAGAACAACTTCAAGACTTTCTCCGCCGCTTATGTGAAGACCAGTCACCTCTATGCCGGGGTCGATTTGGATTGGGTTTTCCGCCAGTATGTGCGCCTGTCGGCCGATTTCCGCTACAACCGCTATTCGGCCTACAAAAAGCAGGATGACGCTCTGACCGCCAAACTGACGTCCATTGACCGCAACCGTCTCTGGTACAAGCCCGCCTTCGAAAGCGACCTGATGCTCGAAATCAATCCCGTCGAGTATCTCTCGCTGAGTGCCCAGTACCATTGGGAGGGCAAACGTTTTGCCCCGACCGGAAACGAAAAACTCGAATCCATCGGCGACATTCATTTCTTCGCCCTTGAGGGCAGCTATCGGCTGACCGACAGAATAGGCGTTTTCATCCAGGCAAGAAACATTCTCAACCAATCATATCAGACCTGGAGCGACTATCCCAATCTGAAGCTGACCATTCTGGCCGGTGCCTCTTATTCGTTCTGAAAAATCCCGTTTACATCGGCTGATTTATGTTGGTCAAGAGTCAAGCGGTGGTCTTGAGGCGCATCCGATACAGCGACAGCGATTCGATTGTCTGCCTCTACAGCCGCGATTTCGGACGTTTGTCATACCTTTCAAACGACCGCCGGAAAAAATCGCCCTTGAGTCCGGCATTGCTTCAGCCGCTCAGTCTGATCGAATACGAGGCCGATCACAAAGCCAATCGGGAACTGCAGCGTCTGAAAGAAATCAAATCGGACTGTCCTTTCGTGAAACTTCCGTTCGATCCTGTCAAGAACACCCTGTCTCTCTTCCTGGCCGAGGTGCTTTACCGCGTCTTGGGCGAAGCCGAGTCCAATACTCCCCTGTTCGATTTTCTCCATCAGTCGGTTCAACTGCTCGATCTGAACGAGAAAGGAACCGCCAATTTCCATCTGGCTTTTCTATGTTCACTGACACATTTCCTGGGTTTCTATCCCAATACAGAGAACTGGCATCCAGGCTACGGTTTCGATATGCAGGCAGGTACATGGTCCGATTCCCGACCTGCACACAATGCCTGGCTGAACTCTAAAGAATCTGAATGGCTCAGAAAATTGCTTCAGCTTGACTATCAACATCTAGACGCCCTACAAATGAGCGGAGGCGAACGGACGGCGGCCCTTCGGAAAATATTGGACTACTACCGGCTGCACCTAAGCGATTTCCCTGAAATCAAATCACTGGACGTACTTCAGGAGTGTTTTTCCTCCTTTTGAACATTCGGAGGAAAATTTTATCTTTGCATTTGAAACAAGGTCCTTTAGTTCAATGGATAGAACGGAAGTTTCCTAAACTTTTGATCCGGGTTCGATTCCCGGAGGGACTACTATCCAGCTCACCTTCCGATTTGTTTTATGAAAAAAGTCATCGGTCTCGCACTGCTGTTCCTTTGTCTGGCTATGTACCTGAAAGCCACTCCTTTCGTGACGGCCACTTCGATTCTGAGCGATGGAGAAGAACTGCAAGGCGCCATTACGCACATCCTTCAAGACCACCACGGTTATATTTGGGTGAGCACTTTCAACGGCATCAACCGGTACGACGGCTATCAGTGGACCAAATTCAAGTCTGACCAGAATCAGAATTCGGTGCTCCATTCCAACCGCATCAACATGATGTGCGAAAACAGTCTCGGTAATCTGTATTGTCTGACCAACACGCGCCTTTATCTTTTCAACACCGACAAAGAATTGTTTGTCGACTGCCAGAAGATGCTGGATGACAAACAGCCAAAGACACCGATGGTCTCCAGAATCTATCCGTTGGAAACAGGCTTTTCATGGCTTATCGGTGAAAACGGCGAACTGTTCCGCCTTAACGACAGGGATCCGCTGAATAATTGTCAGCAAATCCAGCTGAAAACCGAATCATCTCAAAACATCTATCATATATTTGCCGACCGCTTCGGGTACGAATGGGTGCTTACGGCAAATGGCACCTACCGGCTGAATACCCGACAAGACGGCACTTCGCTGCAGAATGTCAGCAAAATGCCTCTGAAATTTGTTACAGCCACCGATTCCTGCCTGTGGCTGACTTCATCTGACGGCCGCTTTCGAGCCTGCTACCATTTTGAAAATGGACAAATCGAATATACTGATTACATCAGCTCAAACGGCTGTATCTGGCAGGAAACTTGCTTGGACGGCATTTTGTATTCGTCCAGCGGGAACGGTTTCTATCTGACCGATTTGGAAACGGGAAAGTCCGAACGTATTTCGAATGCGGTCCTCATATCCTTCCTCATCGACCAGACAGGCCGTATCTGGGGATTCACCGAAGACATGTCCGTCAGACTTATCCGCCGCTCAGACGGTGGAAAAGACTATCTCACCACTTCTGTGAATCTTCCGGAAGACTATGCGATGAAAGATTCGAGAGCCCGCTTCCACGAAGACAACACAGGAGCCATCTGGCTGCTGCCTTTCGACAGCAACAGAGTCCTGTATTTCAATGGGGAACGTTTCATTCAACCGGAAGGCGTAGAAAAACTGCGGGCTAAAGCCACCAATTTTCTCATCGACCGTCAAGGTGACGTTTGGTACATGTCCAACAGACGTGTCGACCACCTGCGTCTCAACAATCTGCCCTTCCAGACCGAAAACATCTGTCAGGGGAAAGAAGTGCGGTCGATACTGAACGATTCCGAAGGAAACATCTGGTACGGCTCCCGTGAGAAGACCATCGTCGTGACAGACTCGACAGGCCAGCTGCTGACTCAATTCGACATCGAAGGCACTGCCTATTGTCTGTTTGAAGACTCCCATCAGCGCATCTGGATAGGCAGCAAGGCCGGCGGTCTGTTTCTTACTTCCATCCCTTCCAAAGGGCAGAAACCCGTCCTCAAGCAGTTTAAGCACAATGAAAACAATCCCAGAAGCATCAGCAACAATGAAATCTACTCTGTTCTGGAAGATAGCCGAGGGCATCTGTGGATAGGCACCTTCGGCGGAGGCATCAATCTGTTCGATGTGGAAAACGAACAGTTCTACCATAGCGACAACCATTTGGGACTCAACAGCCCTCTTCCCAATGCCGTCCGACAGATCAGAGAGGTCAGACCCGGCATAGTCGCCGTCGCTTCCCGCGAAGGCCTGTTCACCTTCAGCAACGCTTTTGACAAACCTGAGGATATACACATGTTCCATCATGCGAAAACCGAATTCGACCAGACTTGCATTCCCGACAACGACATCATGAGCCTCATGACCGACAGCCGCGGCATTTTCTGGCTCACCACCAGCAGCGGTGGTATCTGCCGTCTGATGTCAGACTCACTTTTGAGCGACCGTCTCATTTTCAAAACCATCACAAAGAATGAGGGATTGGCCAGCGATGTGTCATATAGCATCATAGAGGACAACAAAGGAAAACTTTGGGTCACTTCCGGACTCAGCCTGACACGCATCACTTTGAACGAGACCACCCGTCTGCCCGATATGATCAAGGTCTACGAGCAAGGCACCATGGCCGAAAATCTGGTATTTTCCGAAGGAACTCCGCTCAATCGGAACGGTGTGCTGTATTTTGGCACTATGGAAGGATTTTTGGCTATGAATGCCGATGAAATCGTCGAAAACATATTCATACCTCCGCTTGTCGTCTCTGCCACCAATCCGCAGGAATCGGGAAACCAGACACACAGCACCAAAAATGTTTCGGTCCGATTCACGGCTCTTGACTTTCACAACAACAGGAATCTGAAATACGCTTATCGCATGGATGATTTGGAATCTGATTGGAAAGTCACTTCGGACAATTCGGTCACCTACATCAACCTGCCGCCGCGTCACCATCTGTTTCATGTGCGTTCGACCAATGCCGACGGTATTTGGACCGACAACGAAAAGACCATTGACATTTATGTGAAGCCGACTGTTTTCCAGACGGTTTTCGGAAAAAGCTGCATTATCCTGACCATTTTACTGATGATCCTTTTCGGTCTGATGGCCTTACTGAGGTTTTATCAACTACGCCACAGTTTGTCCGTTGAAAAGGAGATGAGCGAGATGAAGATGAGATTCTTCACCGACATAAGTCACGAACTGCGTACTCCGCTCACTTTGGTCGATGGTCCTGTGACGGAAGTGTTGGAAGACCGCTCGCTGTCGCGACAGTCGAGGAAATATCTGGAAATGGCCCAGAACAATGTACGTCGGATGCTGACATTGGTCAACCAGATACTCGACACCAGGAAAATCGAGAACAACAAGATGAAACTCATCGCCGAGCAACTTGACCTCAAACTGCTGATGACCGGCATCATGAACAGTTTTCAGAGTATGGCTTCCCAACATCGGATCAACTTTATTCTGGAATGTCCGGTGAAACCCGCATCCGTATGGGCTGACCGCGACAAATTGGAAAAGATATTTTACAACCTGCTGTCTAATGCTTTCAAATTCACTCCTGATGGCAGACAGATCAGCATCTCCATCGCCGACAAAGACAATAGTGTGGAAGTGGCCGTTTCAGACCAGGGTATCGGCATTCGTCAGGAAGACATCCCACACCTGTTCCAACGCTTTGAGACGGTTCTCCAAAACAATCTGTTCAAACCTTCTTCGGGCATCGGTCTGGCTTTGGTCAAGCAGTTTGCCGACATGCATCACGCAGTCATCCGCGTAGAGAGCCGGGAAGGAGAAGGCAGCACTTTCACGCTGGCATTTCTGAAAGGACGCACCCATTTGGAAGATGACCCGAAGGTGGAATTTTATGTCAATGACATGGTCGCCGTTCCACAAGACTCAGATCAACAGTCAACTATGGAACTTGAATATCCGGAAACGGAGACTGACAAAGACAAGGACACGATACTGATTGTGGAAGACAACGGCGAATTGCGTGACTTTATGACAAGCATCCTGGAGAAATCCTACCGAGTCATCACTGCCACCAACGGTGAGGAAGGCCTGCGGGCCGGCAAAGAATTCTGGCCCGATGTCATCGTCACAGACCTGATGATGCCTCGTATGGATGGCTTTGAAATGATCCGGCACATCAAGGAGGATCCTGACATCTACTCCGTTCCAGTCATAGTTCTCACTGCCAAAACTGCAATGGACGACCGTATCCGGGGCATACAGATGGGTGTGGACGACTATGTGTTGAAGCCGTTCAGTGCCAACTATCTGAAAACGCGTGTGGCTGCACTTATTGAACAGCGTCGGATGCTGAAAAAGCGTTATCTGGAAATGCTCAGTCAGGGAAATGCCGCCAAAACGAATCTGGAACCCGACATGCCCGAAATCACCCCAGCCGACGAACTCTTTGTGCAGGGAGTAATGGCTTTTATGGAGAAGAATATGGATAATCCCGATATGACCATCGACGAATTCGCCAATGCCATGCGGCTGGGCCGGACGGTCTTCTACAACAAACTGAAGTCGACATTGGGCCTCACCCCCATCGATTTCGTCCAGGAAATACGCATTAAAAGGGCAGTCCAGCTGATGAAGACCGGCGACCTGACCATATCCGAAATCGCCTATAAGACCGGATTCAACGATCCGAAGTATTTCAGCCGATGCTTTAAGAAACATGTCGGACAAAGTCCCTCTGACTTTATCAAGTCTCAAAACGCATAAAAAAAGAAGCAGCCGCATCTCTCGACACGGCCACTTCCCCCTTTCAATCAACCTTATTTTATTTCACAAAAATTCTGCGGGTCCACACTCCACCATCGGCGGCGATGCGGACCATCAACAAACCTTTCTCTGACAATTCGACAGACGAGCCGGATTCCATACGGAAACCGCCCACATTGATGCCGCACAGAGTGAAGACATCGACTGCGGCCTCTCCAGAAAAACCGTAAACGGTCATACGGTCATCACAACATACGACATCCAAGTCAGCGGCCGTCTTCGGCTGGATGTCATTCACAAAAGGGACCTTGGACTCTTTTCCGGGCGTTCCGTAATGATTGACAGCTCTCACACGATATTCGGAAGCGTTTCCCTCAAATTCAAAGAATGTGTCTGTGGTGAAACACAGGAAAGAACCGTTTCGCAAGATTTCATAACAGATGGCTTGGGGTTCCAAATTCCACGAAAGTCTCTGACCTTCGTACGAGACCTTGGGCGCAGGCAACTGAGTGACGATGTTTTCGGGTCTCCACTGGTCCTCGCCGCTGAGCACATTGCGAGCAGTGAGGAAATCGGCCTCCTCTTTGGTAAGAATGTTCTTGGCAGTGGCATAGGTCTTGACTCCATCGGTCTCTTTGTAGTAGCGGCTGATGCGCTGCGACAGATCCAAAGGTTCACCTTTGTAGTTCATCGTATTGTATTCGGCGAAGACGGCAGGCAGACCACCCATGTGGTCGATCCATCCGGCCGGAGTGAGCGTGATATCTTTGCTCAAGGTGGTATTGATCATACACGTCCGGGGCGAATTGTGCCAAGGACGTCCCCAAACATTGCCGGTGCGAGCAGTACCGGGTTTGCTCGATACCACATTGCAGTTACGGAACACATACCCGTACTTAACACCGGCACCATGACTGGGCGCCGTAAGCACCGATCCGTTGCGGCAGAAGCCGATAGTGCAACTGTCCATGACCAGATTTCCGGAACAATAGATGAAATCGACGGCCCCTTCGACATAGCAGTTGCGGGCATAGGCGCGATGTTCATCGCTGCCTGTCTGCCAAGTGTCCTGATAGCTGTAGAGTTTGCTGTTGAACAACGTGATACGGTCGGCATAGCTGCCGAAAGCCAAAGCCTGAGGGCCAGCCTGATTGTCATATCCCCAGGAATCAATGACAGAGATATTGTGCAAATAGAAATCCGATCCCTTTACGGCCAGAACAGGCCCCATACCTTCTGCCTCGGAGAAGTTGGCATTGTCGCGTTCATGGCCTCCGTTGGAAGTGATGGAAAATTTAAGAATAGTCTTGTCCGGGTCTTCACCAATTAGACTGATATGAGGCTGGTTTTCAGCCACTCGCACCAATTCCGTATATACACCATTCTTCACGAAAATCAACCATGGTTCAGTGCGGTTGGTCGGAGCTGCTTTGATGGCGGCACGAATGCTTTTGTAATCGCCGGAACCGTCGGCCGCCACAATGGCATCAAACACCCTTGTCTCGGGAGAAACCGTCGTAAAGGAAAAGGTGCATCCTGTCATCGGATTGCCGGATTTGTCTGTAAAAGCGCCCGTGCGGATCTCTAGGGTATACGTGGTTCCGTACAACAGCTCGCCCGGACGGAAAATGGCCAGATTGGATGCCACAGCGGTAGGAGTGATGTATTCGCCGTTGAGAAAGCAACTGTCGGTGCCCAAGGAAACGGCACTTGTACCCTGAATCACAATCTGTGCATTGATGGCGACATCCTTCTGCCCGGCTGTAGGAGCCTTGGGCGAAAGAGAGCCTGCCTGTATACCTATCGCTGCCTGAATAACGACAACCATGATTAGTAGCCTTTTCATTATCATTATTGTTGGGTTTGACGCGACAAAATTATTCATTTGAAAGGCTTCCAAAGGAGGATTTATTGACAAAAAAGGGGGACGGATTGACCGTCCCCCTCATTTGCGTGAGATGACCTGTATTTATTTGATCATGAACTTCTTGCCGTTCTGGATGTAGATGCCGGGGGCATCGGCGCTCTTCACGCGGCGTCCCATCAGATCGAAGATGGGAGCATCTTCGGCTTCGCTTTCGACGGTTTCGATAGCGACGGTGGGTTCGGCAGTGAAGAAGATGTTGGCCACATAAACACCGTAGACGTCGAACAGACGGCTGGTTTCGTAACCGCTGTTCACATCGGGTATCAGGCGGACATAGACGCGCTCCTTGTTGGCCGTGTTGGGCAGCATGACATCATAGTCGGCCCATCCGTTTGAACTGATGGAGTCGTTGACAGATTCCCAACTGTTGCCGTCATAAGAAGTCTGCACCTTATAGATATAGTGACCCATGTAGGTACGCTTGATGGAGAAGTGGAAGCTGGCATCGGTCTTGTAGTCTCTGGTGCAGAAACTGGTCTGCCAGTAGAAACCGACATTGTCGTAATATTTGGACGAGTCCATAGCGCCACCGTCCAGTTTGTATTCGGTGCCGTCACCGGAATCGGTGCAACGCAGCCACGTAACAGCGGCGGGATAAGTGTCGGTACGGTTCCACCAGCCACTGGTCCAAGGCTGATCGGGATACAGTGTGTAGTAGAGGTCAAGTGTGGGAACCTCAGTATCGGTCTGATAGGACGGACTCAGCCAGTCGGCCGGACGGTTCTGGGAAGCACCGCCGGAAGTGACGCCGTCACCTTCGGTGAAGTCCCAACCGCAGATGTAGTCTTTCTGGACAAATTCCATGGTGATGTCCTTGTTGTCGTTCATGACCACGGTGAATTCGGTGCCGAAATACATGTCGCCCTTGGCTTCAGTAGCCATGACGAATTCGGTGATGAAGTTGGTCGTAGCCGAGATGACAATTTCGGTACCTTCGGGATACAGGCCGTTTTCACCCTGCTCGGAAAGGAGGTAATGACCGCCGTTGGTACAGGTGACGTTCAAGGAATACATGGTGAGAGCGGCGAACTCTGCATAGACGGTCTTGTCGCCGTCCATAGTAAACGTATAGGAGATGTCTTCGCTAAGAGTGGCGCCGTTACCGTCTATCCACTTAACGAATTTGAAGCCGTAATTAGGAACAGCAGTAAGAGTGACACTCTTGCCTTCGGGAACGAGGCCGCTGGTGCCGCTGACAGTACCCATGGAATCGCAGCCTTCAGCCACACCCTGAACAAGCGTGAACATGGAGCCGGCTTCGACAGTCCACTTGGCAGCGCCGAGCATTCCGCCGGTGGTGGACTTGTCATCCAGAGGACTGACACCTTTATAAAGAGTGAAGTCGCCATTGGCAGCATCGGCAAACACACCGCCGATGTTCAGGCCAAGGTCGGCCAAAGTATAGTTGTTGTCAACAACAGCCAAACCGAGTTCTTCGGACAGGCTGGGAATTCCCCAGCCGTCAATCAGGTTGTTGGTGATGGTGACATCCCAGAAACCGGCGCTGACGTCGAAGAGTTTTCCGGCACTCGCACCTGCGGGGCAGAGGATGATGTTGTCAGTGAAGACCAGTTTGCATTCGACACCTTCGAATTTGTTGGACACACCGCAGATACTGCGGTTGGCATCGCGGCATCCGCTGTAGAAGGTGTTGTTGGTGAAAATGAACTGATGGCTCTTGTCTCCGTAAGAAGCCCTTGGACAGTAGAAACTTTCCATACCTTCATTTCCGTAGAACGTGCAGTTGTCGAACGTCCAGGAATAGATGGGAGTGTACTGGTAACAAAAGTTCCAGTTACCGGAGTTGAGGTTGCGCAGGGTGCAGTTCTCAAACAGCACCGTCTTCACAGCTGAGGTTTTTTCATCGCCGCTCATATAAAAGGTACAGCGGGCGACGTTCTCCAGAATACAATTCTTAAACTGAATCTTCTCGACGATGCCCGTAGGAGCGAAGTTCATCAGATAGGATGCGCCATTTCCGAGTGTGACACCTTCAAAGATAAGACCTGAACCGTTTCCACCGACATCGGTACCGCGAATCTCACCGGTCAGCGACACTTCGCAAGTGTCGGCAAATGCCTTGACGGTGATGATACGGTCAGCCGGGAAGTTCTGGTTGGCATACGAACCGCTTTTCAGCAGCAACACATCTCCATTGACAGCCGAAGCATACTTGTCGGCGTACTCAGCGGGAGACTCCACAATGATTTCGGCAGCGAAAGCCGAGAAAGCCATCGCCAGCGAACAAGCTAAAAGAGTAAATTTCTTCATTTGTTATGAGTTTAAAAGTGAAAGAATTTTTTCTGGCAGTAAAATTAGATATCAATCTGTGGGGGGAGTCGGACTTTTTTTCAGTTTGGGTGCACTTTTTTAAACTGAAAATATCCACCCTTTCCCCGAAAAAATACACCCTTATTAATGTCATTTGAAATAGATTTGCATCGGTTAACCTCTCATCATTACAAAATTGAAACCGTCTGCAAAAAAACTCATTCTTCTGTGTGCGGCCAGCGTCACTCTCTTTTCCGCCTGCCGGAAAGACGAGTATGCCGACTGTTTTCAGAATCTGCCCTTTGAGATGAAGGCTTTGAAAGCCCCCGTCTTTCCATCCCGCACTCTTACCGTCAAGGCCGAAAATTTCGGATTGACCTCCATCCAGCAGGCCATAGACAGTCTGTCATCGATGGGTGGCGGCACTGTCGTCATTCCTGCCGGATCGTGGACCAGCGGCCCCATCGAGTTGAAAAGCGACATCTGTCTGCATACCGAAAAGGGAGCTATCATCCAGTTCACCAACGACTACGACGCCTATCCGCTGATCCGCACCTACTACGAAGGCAAGGACAGCTGGCGGGTCATGTCGCCCATCACGGCCCACGATGCCGAGAACATTGCCGTGACTGGCGAAGGCATCTTCGATGGTAACGGCGACTGGTGGAGACCCGTGAGGAAAAACAATGTCAGCAGTTGGATCTGGCGCGATTTTCTGCGCATGGGCGGATGTCTGAACGAGAAGGAGGATACCTGGTTCCCGACACCTCGTGCTTTGGAAGGAGACGGCAGGCCCTACGACAAGACCGACTATGAAGACTGTCTTTCCGTGAAGGAATATCTGCGCCCGGTCATGGTGAACCTGCTGCGCTGCGACAACATCCTGCTCAAGGGAATCACTTTCCGCAACAGTCCGGCCTGGTGTCTCCACCCGGCCTTGTGCAGCCATCTCATCATCGACGGTGTCAGCATGATGAACGAGTCCTGGGCCGCCAACGGAGATGCCCTCGATCTGGAGAGTTGCAGCGATGTGCTCGTGAAAGACTGTCTGCTGGATGCCGGAGACGATGCCATCTGCCTGAAATCCGGAAAGGATGAGGAAGGCCGGCGCCGCGGCGTGGCCACCGAACGGGTGGTCATCGAAGGATGCACCGTCTTCAAAGGACACGGCGGATTTGTCATCGGCAGCGAGATGAGCGGCGGCGTGCGCGATGTCCGTATCAGCAACTGCACCTTCGTCTCCACCGACAACGGACTCCGCTTCAAGAGCTGTCGGGGAAGAGGTGGCGAAGTGAAGAACATCTGGGCAGAAAACATCAACATGTCCAACATCAAAAGCAACGCCATTCTCTTCGACCTCTACTATTTCACGAAAGGTGTGCGCGAAATCAAACCGGTGGACGAAGGCACTCCCACCTTCCACCACATTTATCTGGACGGCATCAACTGCGCTTCTTCAGGCAGCGTCGGCATCATGCAGGGACTGCCCGAAATGCTGCTCCACGACATTGAAGTGAAGAATTCCGTCATCCGTGGCAACAAACCTCTCGAAGCCATCGACACCTGCGACATCCGTTTCCGCAATGTCGCTTTCATTTCTCCCGATACAACCGTCATTTATTGATATGAAAATGAAAACATTGAAGATTTTATCCTTGTTGTTGCTGACTTTTCTGCCTGCGAGTCTGTTTGCTGAGCAGGAAGCCGAAAAAATACCGGCTTTCCCCGGCGCGGAGGGCCACGGACGGTATGTCACCGGCGGTCGCGGTGGAGCGGTCTATCATGTCACTTCTCTGGAGGATGATGCCAAGAATCCGAAGATTGGCACGTTGCGCTATTATCTCAACAAAACCGACAATCGCACCATCGTGTTCGACGTGAGCGGCACCATTTTCCTGAGCGACGCCATCAACATCAACAGCGGCAATCTGACCATCGCCGGTCAGACAGCTCCCGGCGACGGCATCTGCCTGGCCGGATATCCCGTGCACGTGAATGCAAGCAACATCATCATCCGCTTCCTGCGCATCCGCATGGGAGACCTTCATCCCGAGCAGGAAGACGATGCCTTGGGCGGACGCGGCATCAAGGACATCATCATCGACCACTGTTCCTGCTCCTGGAGTGTGGACGAGTGCGTTTCGTTCTACGGAGACGAAAATCTCACCCTTCAATGGTGCATCGTTTCCGAAAGCCTCCGCTACAGCAACCATACGAAAGGCGGTCACGGCTATGGAGGCATCTGGGGCGGTGCCAAAACCTCTTTCCACCACAACTTCCTCACTCAACACAGTAGCCGTACGCCGCGTCTTGGGCCGTCTGACTACACCGACGGACGCGATGTGGTTGACCTGCGCAACAATGTCATCTACAACTACGGCGAAGTCGTGGGAGCCTATGGCGGTGAAGGCATGAAGGCCAACATCGTGGCCTGTTATTACAAACCGGGACCCGGCACCACCACCGGCAACCGCCGCGCCATGATTTTCGGTCCCGGAATCAACGCCGATGACGACGCCCGTCCCAGACTGGGCGCCTATTATGTGACCGACAACTGGTGCAGTTCCCTCAGCGACACCTATGCAATGCCTACCAATTCGCTTGAGAAGACCACTTGTCAGAACAACTGGGCAACTACCGCCATACAGATCAGCGATGTGACTGCCGCCGAAAGGGCCTCGATGAAACTCAGCGAGCCGCTCGATGCCGGTACGGTGACCACACACACCGCCCAGGTGGCTTTTGAAAAGGTGCTCAATACGGCGGGCTGTTCGCTCTCGCGCGACGCTATCGACACCCGTCTGGTACGCGAATGCCGTCAGGGCACCTATACTTTTAAAGGTACGCGCGACCCCTCAGGCCGCAGCTATCCGGGCATCATCGACAGCCAGGAGGACCTGAAGCCTGCCGGCGCCGGTGCCGACTGGAGTGCCTGGCCCACGCTCAACAGCACGGAATGCCCGCTCGACACCGACCTCGACGGCATGCCCGACGAGTGGGAGGAAGCCCACGGTCTGAATCCGAAATATCCGCTCGACGGCAAGGCTGTGGCTGAAAACGGCTACACCAATCTTGAAAACTACCTCAACAGCCTGGTGGCCCACATCGTGGAAGCCGAATTGAGCGACTACCAGTATGTGACCGGGCAGGGCTACAACGATGCACTGACGACCATCCGCAAACAGGATTCCTCCGAAGAAGACTGGATCAGTCTGAACGGATGCCGTGTGTCTGAACCTCAAGCACCCGGTTTTTACATTCACAACGGACAGAAAACCCTTATCAAATAAGCGATGAACCATCGAAATCTCTTCAAATGCCTTTGTCCAGCCATGTTGCTGGCGACTGCCGCTACCTTAGGGTCGTGCAAAGACCACATGGCAGAGTATTATGAGCGTCCCGATTGGATCAAAGGCAACAACTACGAAGTCTTGGAAAAGACGGGAAGACATTCCATCTTCCTGAAAGCCATTGATATGGCTGGCTACCACGATCTAGTCGACGGAAAAGGCATCGTCACCGTCATGGCTCCCGACGATGAAGCCTTCGACAGCTACTTTGCCAAACACGGTGTGACCTGTCTCGAAGACATGGACAGCACGGAAGTGGAGAAACTGGTCGCTTTCCACCTGATGTATTATGCCTACAATGCGGACAAGCTCAACAATTTCCGTCCGGAAGAAGGCGACGATGTGACAGATGAGGAAAAGATGGTCTATGCGGGAATGTACTACAAGCACCGCACCTACAGCAAGGACCCCAATTCCGTCGACTGGGACAGAAAGGGAGAACGCGACGTGACGATTTACCATCACGAACGTTTCCTGCCGTCTTTCTCTGAGAATTATTTCACCACCAAACAGATCGATGCGGCCAAGAACTACCGCTATTTCTTCCCGGAAACAGAGTGGAATCCGACCGGCATCGGTTTCAACGTGGCCAATGCGGCCGTCAGCAAGGGCAATCAGATTACCAGCAACGGTTTCGTCCACGAAATCGACCATGTACTGGAGCCGCTCAACACCATTTACGACGAACTCAACAACGACAGCAGTTTCAGTCAGTTCCTGTCGCTTTACAAGCAGTACGAATCGTTCACCTACGATGCTGAACTGTCGAAGGAATACGGCAACGGCGAAAAGCTCTTCCTGCGCACTTTCTCCGACGGCTCGGGCAACCTTCCCCAGATTGCCTTGGAATGGCCCACGACCGATTATACCCAGCTGACCACTCTGTCGAGTGTCGGCTATACGGTTTTCGCTCCTACCGACAATGCCCTGAACAAGTTCTTCGACAACTATTGGGCCAAAGGCGGTTACAAAGATCTCAAGAGCGTCAGCCAGGCCAGCGTCAAGAAACTGCTGCTCAATTTTGTCTATCAGGGCAAGAAAGACGGCAACAAGTATGACGGCAACCTGGCCTTTCCTGAAGAGATACAGCGAGGCGACATCATCAACAGCTACGGAACGGCCATCAATGTCAATCTGGAAGCGGTGCCCGAAAAATACCGCATTCTCTGCGAAAACGGTCTGCTGTACGGTTGCGAGGAAGCAGCCATTCCGGCCATGTTCTCCTCCATTACCGGACCGGCCTACCAGTACAAGAAACTGAGCTACTACCTGCTGATGTTCGATGCCGTAGAAGACATCGCCGCTTCTCTGTACAGCGATGAAACGCGTCTCATCTCCCTGATGCCCGACAATGACCAGATTCTGGCCAGCGGCATCACCTACAACGATCGTGACGGCTATCTCATGCGCGATGGAAAGGCGCTCAACAACAATGTGAAGAAGAGTCTGGTCTACGGTCATCTCACCGACCTGTCTTCCTGCAATTTCAATGTGACGGAACTTGACACCACGGCGGCTTCCGGTCTGCAGGTATTCCGCTGCTTCTCGCCCGATTACCTGTTCTACTGGTATCTGCTCGACGGCAAACTCACCAACAGTTTCCGTTTCAACGAGCGCATCTATCCTATCGAACAGCAGAAGACCGACGAGGAACTTTTCGTCCCCATCCACGAACTGAAATCCTATACGGAAGACGGAGAATGGACCAACGGAAAGTCATACTCCTACGAAGGCAGACTGTTCGTGGGTGACCCGAGTGAAAGTTCCATCTCCTCTTTCCAGACGCTCTGCTACAGCCAGCGCAACACTCCGGACATGCCCTATTACGCGTTCACCAATCTGCTGTATATGGCCAACATGTTCACTTCCGGAAAATCCTCCTTCGACTTTATTCCGGCAGATGAAACCACTCTGATCATGCTCATTCCCACCAACGAAGCCGTCTATGCAGCCATCAGCGCCGGACAGCTTCCCGGTCTGACCGTTGACAGCGAGGCTCTGGCGGGCGGAGGCAATCCTCTCGACTGCATTTCGATAGCCGACGATTCCTGCCAGACACTTCTGCAGAATTATCTGAAGACCTATTTCGTCTCTTTCTCCTCAGCCGGCGTTTCCAACTATCCTTTCCCCGGATGGAAGGAAGACACTTCCAAAGGAATGGCCACATTGAATTCAATCGAAATCGTGGATGAAAAGGGGCGTGTATCCTACAATACCGCAAAGGTGGTCATCACCGAGGAGGCTCCCGGTTTCACTGTCCGCCGTCTGGAAGACAGCCGGAAGATTTCCTTCGTAGGCGACTACCACTACCTGCCATTCGTCTTCAGCGACGGCTGCGTCCATTTAATTAACGGAATGTTCTGATGCAAATGAAAAAGATAGTTTCCCTTCTGTCCATGCTGTTGCTTGTCCTGGCAACGGCGTCCGCCCAGCAGATCCTGACCGGACATGTCTACGAAAATTTCGCAGGCAGCAAGGAAATCGCCATCGGGGTCAATGTCACCGTCAACAATGCCCAGAACCGTATGGTCTACGGCACGGTGACCAACTACAACGGCGAATACAGCATCCGTATTCCTCAGAGCGGAGGCCCGTTCAATATCGTATTCTCCTATATCGGCATGAAGACCCAGTCGGTCGCCTACAACGGGCAGAAAGTGCTCGATGTGGTCTTGGAAGAAGACACCAAGACATTGGATGATGTGGTCGTATCGGCCCGCAAGGAGCACAAGAGCGAAATGGGTATCACTATGCGCGAACAGACTGCTTCCACGCAGCACATTGAGATGAGCGACATCGTAGAAATCATGCCGGTGACTTCTGTGGAAGAGGCGCTGCAAGGCCGCTTGGCCGGTGTGGACATTCTGGCCGGCGGTGACCCTGGTGCCAGAAATTCCATCCGAATCCGCGGTACCGCCACCCTCAACACCAGTGCCGACCCGCTCATCGTCATCAACGGAGTGCCTTACAGCACGGATATCGACGACAGTTTCGACTTCGCCACAGCCAACAACGAAGACTATGCCGCCATGCTGAACCTGTCGCCCTTCGACATCGAATCCATCGAGGTGCTGAAAGATGCAGCTTCCACGGCCATCTACGGAACAGAGGGCGCCAACGGCGTTTTGCTCATCACCACCAAGACCGGTACGAAAGGCAAGCCCCGTTTCACCCTGTCGTCCAAACTGACCGCCAAGTATGAGCCGGAATCCATTCCCATGCTTGACGGCAAAGAATATGTCTCCTTCATCGAAGACGCCATCTGGAACGCTGCCAACGCCAAAGGTGTGAGCAACAATGCCACCCTGCTGGAAAAGCTCTACAACACGCCTGAAATCAATTTCAACAAGGAGTGGCGTTATTTTGACGAATACAATGCCCAGACCGACTGGCTGTCCGAAGTGGTGAAGAACGCCTACACCACCGACAACAACTTTTCCATGAGCGGCGGCGGTGAAAAGGCCACCTACCGTTTCTCGCTGGCCTATGCCAATGAAGACGGTACCACCATCGGCACTGCCATGGACCGCTTCTCAACCACGCTCAACATCGGTTACCATTTTAACGACAAACTTCGGGTGGATGCAGATTTCTCCTTTGCGGAGACCGACAAGAAAGCCAACTGGACCAACAACGTGCGTTCGGAAGCCATGCTGAAGATGCCCAACAAGAGCCCTTACTGGATCGATGACGAGACCGGCCTTCCGACCGACCGCTATTTCAACCGTCAGAATGCGGAAGAATTTCAGGGAGCCTTTACGGGAAGCCGCAATTTCCATCCGCTGGCAATGGTCTACGACAGTTACAACAACACCCGGATGCAGGAAGAGAAAATGAACTTCCGCATCAACTATGACATTCTGCCGGGACTGACCTATACCGGCTACGTCTCGATGAAATTCCTGACCAACAAGAACCGGGCCTTCCTGCCGCAGAGTGCCACCGGCGTGACAATGGACAACACTTACGCCAACCAGAGCAAGGACGCCTACAGCGACAATCTGGCCCTGCAGACCGAAAACAAATTCATCTACCGCAAGAACTGGGAGGGAATGCACAACATCGTGGCCACTGCCTTGTGGCGCACCTCCGACAGCCAGAGCAGCAACTACACCAACACCATCTACGGCGTATCTTCGCGGTATGCGTCAGACCCGTCGACCAATGGAGCCGTAGTGCCTGGCGGACGCGGTTCGGGCGACTCTCAAGTGAGATCGGCCAGCGGTATTGCCGGACTCAACTACACTTTCCTCAACCGCTACATCATTTCGGGTACCGTCAATTTTCAGGGCAAATCTTCTCTCGGTAAGGCCAACCGTTGGGGTATCTTCCCGTCGGCCGGTCTTGCCTGGCACATCAAAGAGGAAGACTTCCTGCAGGATGTCGAATGGCTGAGCTCTCTGAAACTGCGTACCAGTTGGGGACAGAGCGGCGCCGCTCCTTCAGGGACCGCCCCTTATATGGGTATCTATTCCTCTCTCGGCACCGGCTATATGGACAATGCCGCCATCGTGCCCATGTCGATTCAACTGAACAATCTGAAATGGCAGACCGCCAACGAATACGACGCTGGTTTCGATGCCGGTTTCTTCGAGGAAAAGCTGACCGCCACCTTCGACATATATTACAAGTATGTGACCGATCTGCTTCAGCAGAACATGTCGATTCCCGCTTCCACCGGCTACAACACCAACCACTCTGGAGTGACGGGCGTCAGTTCCAACCAGATCAAGTATTACAACTCGGGCGAAATGAGCAACACCGGATGGGAGTTCCGTCTGGACTACACCGCCATCAACAGCCACGACTGGAAACTCACTCTCAACTACAACATTGCCCGCAATGTGAACCGCATCGAGAAACTCCCGTCGAATATGGCCGACGACGAATATTCCTTCGGCAACGGCAACTATGCCAAACGCAATGTGGCAGGTGTGCCCGTGGGCAGTTTCTTCGGCTACCGTTACCTGGGTGTCTATGACAATACCGACCAGACCTACGCACGCGACGCGCAAGGGAATGTGATGCTCGACCTCGACGGCAGACCCATCGTGATGAAGAACGGCGATATCACCTGTTTCCCGGGCGATGCCCAATATGAAGACATCAACCACGACGGCGTCATCAACCAGAACGATATCGTATATCTGGGCAACTCCAACCCGCTGTTCACCGGCGGCGGCGGTTTCACCCTCAAATACAAGCAGTTGTCTCTGACCACCTTCCTCCATTACCGTCTGGGGCAGAAGATCATCAACAAGGCGCGTATGAACAGCGAAGCCATGTACGGCACCGACAACCAGAGTCTGGCCGTGCTGCGTCGCTGGCGCAGTGAAGGCGACGCGGCCAACACCGACATTCCACGCGCCCTTTGGAAATACGGCTACAACTATCTCGGAAGCGACCGCTTTGTCGAAGACTGCTCATTCCTGCGTCTGAAGACCTTGTCGCTTTCCTACAATGTGCCGCGCGATTTCTGCCAGAAGATCCACACCAACAGCATCAATGTGTTCCTGACAGGATACGATCTGCTCACCTTCACCTCCTACACCGGACAGGATCCGGAAGTGACGCTGCCGTCGAAAGTGACCGACATCGCAATGGACAACGCGCAGACGCCGCCTGCCAAGAGAATCGCTTTAGGTATCACTATCAATCTTTGAGCGCTATGAAGAGAACAATGACATACTTAGCCGCCGGCCTGCTTGCGCTGGCATCGCTTTCCTCCTGCACCGAATGGCTGGAAGTCTATCCGCAGAACAATCAGGTGAGCGACTACTACTGGAGCACCAAAGAAGAAGTGGATGCTACACTCAACGGCTGTTACTATTATTATCGGGAAATGGTTGCCACAGAACTCATTCCTCTGGGTGAACTGCGTGCCGGGCAACTGGTGAGCAGAGGTTCCTATTCCAGTCTGCAGCAGTTCCGTATCAAAGAGACCGACGCCATTGCCAACTGGGGCCCCTTCTACGAAGTCATCAATGTGGCAAACGGTGTCATCGCAAACGCCGCACGTGTGCTGGAAAACGACCAGACCTACGATGAGAACATGCACAATGCCCACCTGGCCGAGGCCTATTTCCTGAGAGCCCTCAGCTATTTCTACCTGGTCCGCAACTGGAAGGACGTGCCGCTCATCACCACACCTTTCGAAAGTGACCTGCAGGATTACAAAGTGGCTCAGGCCTCTGAAAGCCAGACCATCGCCCAAATCAAGTCGGACATCGAAACGGCTCTTGCCACGGGCGCTGCCAAAGAATATTACGAAAAGACCTGGGAGACCAAAGGACGGGCCACCAAATGGGCCATGTATGCCCTAATGGCCGACGTATGCCTTTGGAACGGCGAATACGCCGAAGCCGAGACCTACTGTGACTTCATTCTCAACAGCGGTTCTTCCTATGCACCGAGTTTCCTCTCGACACCCAGTCATTCTTCCTGGTATTCCATCTTCAACCCGGGCAACAGCAACGAATCGATTCTGGAGCTCCAGTGGGACGAAGAAGAGGACCAGCTCAACACTTTGCCCATCTTGTTTTCCGACACCGAATCGGGACGTGTCTACTACTATTCCACCCGAATGACGGAGAATTTCGTGGAAGAGACGGAATACACCCGCACCCGTTCCCTTGACGAAATCAGAAGCATGTACGGAGGATTCTACTGCACTGGATCCTATTCGACTGCCACCACCGGTTACGTGTGGAAATACATCGGCACGGAAACCAACAGTCAGAAGCGCACTGAAGACCATTACGATCCCAACTTCATCCTCTACCGGGTGGCCGATGTGATTCTGATGAAGGCTGAAGCGCTGATCATGCAGGGCGAGGCCCGATGGACCGAAGCCATCGAACTGATGGACCGCATACGCACCCGCTCCAACCTGAGCACGCTTTCCATAGACCCGCTCAACGAAGGCAATCTGCTGGAAGCATTGCTGTACGAACGCACCATGGAATTGGCTGGTGAAGGCAAGGCCTGGTACGACATGCTGCGTCTCGGACGACGTGACAATTTCAAATACAAAGACCGTTTCATTGTGAACAGAATTCTGGAATACAACACCCAGTCGACCACCAGCTGGTTCAAATCGGTACTTTCCGACAACAACTCGCTGTTTCTTCCTGTCTGGGATACCGAACTGGAAAACAATGATCTGCTGGTTCAGAATCCTTTTTACGAATAAATCATTGCCGTTATGAATAGATATCTGTTATCCATTGTCATCGTTTCCGTCCTTCTGACAGGTTGCAAAGACCCCTTCGAAGGCCAGCTCTTTGTGATGGAACCTGAAGACGACACAAAAATCACCAGTATCGCCTATATGGAAAACAACCCGGAGACCTTCTCGCTCTTCCTGGATTTTCTGAAAGCGGCCAATTTCTACAACTCGCTGAATGACGCCAGCGTGACCGTGACGGTGTTCGCACCCGACAACGAAGCCATGAGAGAATTCATGGAGACGAAGGACATCGTCGATTTCAAGGAACTCGATTCTCTCTATGCCCGTCAGTTGGCTCAAGTGCACCTTATCCGCGACAAGTCCATCAGCGAGACGATGTTCATCCAGTACGTCAACGAAGGTAGCATCGGCTCGCCCACCCTCTTCGGCGACAATCTCAAGCTCACTTACGGATTCACCGATACCGATGTGGATGACGCCGAGCTGGCCAAGGCGGTTCCCGAAGACACGCTCAATGTCTACATAAACAATTCCGCCAAAGTGGAGGAAATGGCCCACATCACCGCCAACGGTTCCGTCTACACCATCGGTGGCGTAATCAGGCCGCTGATCGACAATGTGCTGCAGAAGATGCAGGACTACGGCAACTATACCGTTTTTCTGGATGCCATCGCACAGGCCGGGCTCAACGACTGGCTGGCCATAGAGACCGACACCGTACCCCAGTTGCTGGGAGGCTACACCGTCAACTACATCAACTACACGGTGATGGCCGTGCCCGATGAGGTGTATGCCGCTGAAAACATCAAGAACGTCGACGATTTGGAGAACTGGCTTGCCGGAAAAGATCCCGACGGCAAGAAAGGCATCGCACGCAGCGACAGCGCCAGTCTCATCCACCGCTATGTGAGCTATCACATCGTCGATGGGGCGCGCACCAAGGAGAGCCTCACCTACAGTGCCAACCCGACCGAACTGAAGATGCAGAGCACCTGCGAACCCAACGAAATCTTCACCCTGCAGACGCTGGTCGGACAGACCACCATCAACACAGGCAGCGGATACGAATGCTCTTTTGTCCACTCCGACATCAAAGCATCCAACGGCTATGTGCACAAGGTGAGCGGCATCATGCCCATCTACCGGCCGGAGCCGACCGAAGTCATCTGGGACTTCTGCAGCAGTTCCGACATCATCTCCATTGTCAACTCCTATGGCAAGAGCATCGACGTGAACGACCTGTACGGCAGCGCCTGCGGCAACTCCGACTACACCACTACGCTTGGCACGGAAAGCACCTTCGGAAAGGCTACCAGTTTCACCTACAAGATCGCTTCTCCGAAGAGCAGCCAGAAGAATGTGGGCTACTACAAATGCAAGGCCGACACCAGTCAGGTACTCGGAAACGAGCTCAATGCCTATCTGGGAGACCTGATGATCGTCAATCTCGGTTACACCGGATGGATAGAGATGACCACACCTACCATCGTAAAGGGCACTTACCGGGTGGAATTCAGCTATGCAGGTTACAAGGCCATGGTTTCCAAATACGGCCCCGGCAGCAGTGTGAAGATCACCATCGACGACTACCTGAGCAAGTTCCTCATGTGGAAGGGATGGGACAAGACCCAGATGGGCGTGGGTACCGACGTGCTGTTCCAGACCATCACCTTCGACAAGACCGAGACCCACACCTTCAAGGCGGTGTTCATGGACCAGTCGGCCTCCACCAACGGCAACTATTTCCACCGTTGGGACTGCTTGAGATTCATCCCCATTGACGAAGACTAACCGAACAAAATACAACCATCATGAATAAGACATTCCATCTCCGCAGATTGCTTCCGCTGCTTCCGGCTGTCGTCCTGTGTCTGGCCGGCTGTCAGGATTCTTGGGAAAATCACTATGGAGAACAGACCTGGGAAAGTGTCGAAGGCCTGGAACTGTATGACCGGACGACCGCGGAATTCATGCAGACGACTGCCGAATTCAGTGCGGAATACAAGCTGCTCCAAGAGGCCGGCATCTTTGACCGGATGACTCCGGGCAGCGACTATACGCTGTTGCTCTATCCCAACGACATATTCGCGAATTCGTCCATGGCCTCCGATAAAGACTATGCCTCCTACTGCATATCGGATGTTGCGCTTTCACCGGCCAAATTCAAAAACGGACTGGGCATCAACACCTGGTACGGAAAGAACATCTGGATCAGCGGCGGTCCCGAAGGATATCTCATCGACGGACATGCCTACAGCCGTGCCATCCGCACGAAAGACGCCTGTCTGTATGTCATCACAGACGCTGTCATCGGCATCCGTCATTCCATCTATGACGAACTGAAGGCGCTGCCCGACGAGCGGTATTCCAAGTTCAAGGAACTGGTCTTCTCCTACGAACGCAGCTATTTCGATGCCTCCAAGTGCACACCCGCCGGTACCAACAAGGAAGGCAACACCATCTATTCCGACTCTGTCAACGGATGGCTCACCAAGAATATCCTGATGGACCGTTACACGGAAGAAGGTCAGGAATTGTGGAACATGCGCAGCGAAGATTACAACAGCACGGTGTTCATTCCCAGCAATGACCTGATCGAGGCCACCATCGACACCGCTCTGTCGCGCATCCCCAAATGGCTGGGCCGCAAAGCCACTCAGGCCGACCGGGAGAAGTTCGAAAAATGGATTGTCCGAGCCTGCTTTGTGGACAAGCCCCTCACCGCCGGTCAGGTGACCGGAACGGAAGACATCGACTGCGTGGGCGGCTATCTGAAAGACACGATCGACGATGACAAGTTTACGGCGTCCACCTACACGATGTGGCGTCCGACCGTTCAGAAGGTCCGCACTTCCGATGTGATTTCGGCCAGCAACGGCAAACTCTATTTCATCGATTGGATGAAGATTCCCAACAATGTGGTCATCTACCGGCTGAAAGCGCGTTTTTACGAACTGTGGGACAATATGACCCAACAGGAGAAAGACACCTACTTCCGCTGGGATCACTGGATAGATCCGATGATCGGCCGCGATGCCCAGAGTTCGATGAGCATCAGTCCGCTTCTGCCCACCATGTATTATCATGTGCTTATGGCCATTCCCGACAAGGAAGCCCGTCGCGATTCGCTGGTCTGCAGTGTAAACTATGACGGCGTGCTTTATGTGGAGAACAATCCCCGCGGAAGCCAGATTAAGAAATGCTGGATTCCGGCGGGCGAATATTACCTGCGCATGGGATTCAAACACAGCCTGCTCTACAGTCTCACCATCCAGTTCAACGATACGGTCCTCATCAAAGACATGGTGATGTATGCACAAGGTTCCAATTACCACTTCGACCGCGGTTCCGTTTCGGTGGAAGACCAGTACGGCGAATCGTCGGTAGGCTATCCCGAAGATTTCGTCTGGAGAGACTGGGTGCCCTACACCGACCAGAAACCCTGGGCTTACGACACAGATGGTTTCCAAGTGGGTATCGTCAATGTCAAGGAAGACGGCTATTTCACTTTCACCATTTCTTCCAGCGACATGAGCTATCTCTACGATTACAATGCAGACCGCACCACTTCGAATGTGAAACAGCTGATGATGTATCACTGGTGCCTGCGTCCGACCAAAAACAACTATTGATATGAAAAGAGTTTTCTTCCTTATCGCAACAGTTGTCCTGACCGCAACTTCAGCCATCGCGCAGGGCTTCTCATACAGCACCACCGTCGTCGACACCAGAGGTACTGCTCTGACGGGAGCGGTCCTGGAGTCGGTCAATGCCGACGCTTCAGCCGTAACCGACGCGCAGGGACAGGCATCCCTTTCCCTGCAGTCGGACAAAGCCGTAGTCAAGGTTTCCTGCGACGGTTATTATCCGGTCAATCTTTCTGTCAATGCCAAGCACCAGCCCGAACGTATCATCCTGATACCGGTCAACTGGGTGAATTATTCAGTCGGCAGTACCATCAACCGAAAAGATATGGAACAAGCCTACGACATCGACCACGCCCTTCAGAACAATACGGCTGGTCTGCAGGTGGTTCAAAAAGGCGGCATGCCGGCTGAAGGCGCTTATCTCAACATCGGCGGCATCCATTCCATCGAGGCAGACAATACACCTCTCATCGTACTGAACGGTGTGCCCTATCTGAAGGATGCCGAATTGTCGGAAACCATCACCGGTTACAGCCGAGACCTGTTCACGTCGCTCAACATCAACGACATCCGCGACATTACCGTGCTCACGGGAGCCGAAGCGGCCAAATACGGATCGCTGGGCTCCAACGGCGTGATTCTCATCGAGACCGAGCAGGCCACTTCGGACAATCTCGACACCCGCATCTCTCTGACCGGACAATACGGCCTCAACTTCAAAGGCCGTACGGTGGACGTGTTGGGCGCCGACGCTTACCGCAATTATCTGCGCGACCTGGGCATGACCCGCTATTCGCAGATGGGTCTGCTGGTGACCGACTATCCCTTTCTACAGACTTCCACAGACTATCCGACCTCGCACAGATTCGTCTACGACACCGACTGGCAGGATGAAATCTACAGCCAAGGATTCCTGACCAACAATGTGTTCCGCGTGGAAGGCGGCGACGAAATCGCCAAATACAACATTTCGGCCGGCTACAGCAACGATGGCGGCATCATCAGCGGCACCAGCAACGAACGTTACCACACGCTGATCAACGCCTATGTGATGGTGAGCCGTGATGTGGACATCTTCTCCACGACAGGCCTTTCCTACTCGCGCAGCCAGCTTCAAGAGCAGGGAATGAGCGTGGAAACCAATCCCATGATGGCAGCCTGGCACAATATGTCGGTGCTGAGTCCGTACTATTCCACCACCGCCGGTCTCACCGAAACCTACGCCCGCTATGACTTCTCCAA
This sequence comes from Bacteroidales bacterium, assembly GCA_045627385.1. Classification (GTDB taxonomy): domain Bacteria; phylum Bacteroidota; class Bacteroidia; order Bacteroidales; family UBA1402; genus UBA1757. Next base: position 10,166 of record JAZQNO010000032.1, on the reverse strand, counting down.
TGTGAACGATTATCCGCTGTATCCTTACGAGAATGTCAGCAACCCGACAGCTGTCGTCAATACCCTGGAGGCTCGTGACAAACTCTACGATGTCAACTTTATGATCGGCATCAACTGGCGATTGGGCAATTATCTGAAACTTACCGGAATCTACAACCGTCAGTACCGCTATGTGGAGGAGAACCTGTTCATTCCCGGCGTGACCAATCTGGCCATCTGTCCGCAATATTACGGCATAGGCTACAACACCGTCCGCAAGGCCATCAACGAGAACCGCAACGCCTATTACAATGTGTCTGCCCAATACAGCCGGGTGTTCGACGGCATCCACGATGTCAACGCATCGGTCGGCACACGCATTATGAACACCTCTACGGAATATGACCTTTCTTCGGGATTCAATACGGCCAACGACTACTACAAGACCATTGACAAGACCACCGACTGGAATGTGACGGACGGATACATCAACCAATGGATTTGGGCCAACCACTACCTTCAGGCTGCATACACTTGGAACCAGCTGGTTGAAGCCCGGCTGACCGCATCTCTGGACGGCTCCTCCGTGAGCGGTCCGGACGCTCCCCTGTATTATTTCTATCCTGCCGCATCGCTTACACTGAAAGCGGCCAACCTCAACGGAATGCCTTCGTGGGTGAATCAGTTGGACATCAATGCCCAATATGCCAAAAGCGGCAACCGTCGCTTCTCGAGCAACTACGGCAAGAACTATTACACCAGCAGCAATTTCTTCTCCATGGCTTCGATTATCAGGGGTGACATTCCCAACACCCTGCTCGAACCGGAGAAACAGCGTCAGGCATTGGCCGGCATCCGCATGAGTCTCTTCGGACACCGCCTGCAGGCAGGCATCGAAGGCTACAGGACCTATGCCTATGACCTCTTGGTCAAACAGCATATTTCGAGCGTCTACGCCGCCACTGACTATTATGAAAACTGTGCGGCCATCAGCACCAGCGGTGCCAACCTCAGCCTCCGCCTCACCCCGGTGGAGACAAGAAAGTTCAACTGGACCTTGGGCGCCAGTCTGACCACTGCCAACAGTCTGGTGGAAGACCTGGGCGAACAGGATTACCTGGACATCACCTACGACAGTTTCAGCGAGGGGGAAGACGTGGTAGTCCGACTGCAGAAAGGCAAATCTCCTTATCAGTTCTACGGATACGAGACCGACGGCATTTATGCCACGACAGCAGAGGCTGAGGCCGACGGCTACACTTCCATCCGCCTGACCAAGTATCAGGGAGGCGACGTGAAGTTTGTGGACGTCGTCAGCGACGGAGTCATCAACGAGCAGGACAAAGTTCTGCTGGGAAGTTCCCGTCCGGATTTCTTCGGATCGTTCTTCTCGAGTCTGCGTTTCGGGCAGGTGTCACTGAACGCCAATTTCCATTATAGCGTTGGAGGCAAAATCTACAATGCCGCCCGCCGCAGTCTGGAATCCATGGACAGTTTCCACAACCAGTCGGTAGCCGTCTGCAACCGCTGGCAGGTGGAAGGACAGAAGGCATCGCTGCCTAGAGCCAACTACGGCGACCCCAACGGCAACAATGTGTTCTCCGACCGTTGGATCGAAGACGCTTCCTATCTGAAACTCGGTTCACTCACACTGGGTTATGCCCTCGCAAAGCCCATGTTCGGGCTCTTCCAGTCGGGCAACATCTGGGTATCGGCCGAAAATCTGCTCACCTTCAGCAACTACCTCGGAAACGATCCCGAGATGGCCTACAGTTACAGCGACGCGCTCTACGGCATCGATTTTGCCAAAGTGCCCAATCCGCGCACCGTCAAATTTGGTTTCAATCTGAACTTCTAAGCATATGAAAAAGCATATCGCACTTCTGGCCGCTCTGTCGATGGCCCTGACATTCACCGCCTGCCGCGACCTGTTCATCACAGATCCCGACGACATCATCAATGAGGGCGATTACATCACCGTCGACGATGAAATGTACAAAGGATTCATGGGCATCATGACCCGCATGCAGCAGGCTGCCGACTATTCCATCATTCTCACCGACACCCGTGGAGATATGCTGGATGTCACCTCCAACGCGCCTCTCGATCTGCAGAAGATCTATGCCTACGAGAACACCGACGGCAACAGTTATGCCGATCCGGCTCCCTATTATGCGGTGGTGATTGCCTGCAACGACTTTGTCAACCGCATGCGCATCTATCAACAAAAGGCCGGTGACCATATGGACGAGACCACGTTGACCAACTACAAGGCGTTGATAAGCAGCACGATACGACTCAAGGTATGGGCTTATCTGAAACTCGGTTCCATCTATGGCGAAGCTGTCTGGTTCAACGACCCGCTCGAAGAGAAAGTGGATTTGTCCAATACGGATGTCTTCACTTGGGTCAGCCTCAAGAACGGCGACCACAGTCTGGCCGACAGCTGTCTGAATCTGCTCGACAGAGGCCTTTCCATTGAAGGAAAGACCATCCCGTCCAACCTGCTGATGGACTGGGCTTCCTGGATCAACGAAGAAGACGTCACCACCAACTACAACCATTGGAAATACATGGTACCCGAGCATCTTTCGCTCAAATGCGAACTGTTGCTGTGGAGGGGCCAGGAGGCCGACTACGTATGGGTGCGCGACCATGCGCTGGAACTTCTCTACAAAGCCCAGATGGGGACGCTTCACGACGATGTGGATGTGGTCTACAGCGATTTCCGCTATGCCTGCAACATACCCATCCGTACCGGTGCCGACAATCTGGTGGCGACGGAATATTACCGCATATTCTTCAACGAACTGTACAATGCCAGCAATTTCACCAACTTCTATCAGGTGGTGACCGGCATCATGTATGAATACGACCACCAGCAGACCAACCACATTGTGGAGTATTTCTGTCCGAAAGCTCCCGGCAAGTATTACCTGAAGCCCTCACATCATGCCCTGACAAAATATGCCGAAGCCGATCTGCGCGGCATTGTCCAGAAAAACAACATGGATGTGATTGACGGCGACACTTGTGTGGTCAAATACTACTACCGTCGCGGCGAATGGCTGCGCAACCGCATTTTCGAAATCCATCCCGTGATTCCCCTCTTCCGCGGTCACGACTATCATTTCTACATTGCGGAGGCTGAAAACCACCTGCACCAATGGCATCAGTCAGAAGTGGTGATGAACGAAGGCGTCACCAACGAATTCGCCGACAAGATTCTGCCCAACTACTGGAGCAGCTACTATCAGAGCTGGTTCTGCCCCGCCGGAGGCTATGGCGACATCGGTGTGGCCAACTGCGTGTACGGAAAGCTGCACGATTTCCCCGTTAGGACGCTCGTCAAGACCGACAAGACCTCCAGCGGAAGCGGCAATTTCTTCAACAGCAAGGGACAGGAATTCACCGAGGAACAACGCATTCAGGAATACGACCTGCTCATTATGGACGAGGCGATGAACGAATACGCCTTCGAAGGCCGCGCCTATGCCTATATCTGCCGTATGGCCGAGCGTTACGGAGCCTCCGCTGTGGTGGACCGCATCGCCGTGAAATATGAAGGCACTCCCTATTACGACCAGGTCAAAAATGCCATTCTCAACGGCGATTATTGGGTAAAATGGGATTTGAAGGCCGATCAGTTGAAAAATGTCCAACCCTAAACGATTATGAAGAAAATACTTTTCATCGCAATGGCCGTCCTGGCAGTGTTGCCGCTCAAGGCCGCGCAGCTTTCGCTCACCCGTGCCATTCCTTCCGACGGCACCGCCGATGTGGCTCTCAACACCCGTGTCATTCTGATGTTTTCCGAAAACATCGCGACCGGCCAGGCTGTCTGCCGGCTGAACGGTCAGAAAGTGACGGCTTCCATCACCTCCAAGATGGCCACTTTCGAACTGCCCGGTCTCGACTACAGCACCACCTACGAGTTTGTGGCTCCTGAAGGCGCATTCGTGTCTACCTCAGACGCGACAAAGACATCGCCCGAGGTGAAATTGTCGTTTTCCACCCAAGCGCGTCCGCAACCTCAGACCCGTGTGTTCGACGCCATTGTGGCCAAAGACGGCAGTGGCAACTACACCACCATTCAGGCTGCCGTAAACGCCATGCCTGAAAAGAGGACCAAACCCTGGCTGGTATTTGTCAAAAACGGCTATTACAACGAAGTGGTGCGTGTACCGGAAACCAAGCCCTACCTTCACCTGATTGGAGAAGATTCGGCCCAGACCGTCGTCGCATACAAGCTCAATGCAGGATGGAGCGAAGGCGGCTGGTTCGGCACCGACCCGGACTTTCCGACCTATGCGGCCCGATTCAGTGCGGGTTATGCTCCGGGGTCGCAGGGAGAACCTCAGGTCATCTACAATCAGGCCAACAATTTTTATATGGAGAACATCACGGTGCGCAATCTCTGGGGATACGAGGAGCGCGATTTCCCGCAGGCGCTGGCCCTGCGCACGCTGGGCGACCATGTGGCTCTCAACAACTGCCGTCTCCAAAGTTATCAGGACACTTGGGAAACCGCGTCGAACGGCAACAACCGCCATTATGCCAAAAACTGTCTGATTGAAGGACATGTGGACTTCATCTACGACAACGGCGACGTACTCTTCGATTCCTGCACCATCAGCATAGTCAAGAACCGCAAATGGCACGAAGAAGCCGGATGGATCGTAGCTCCTTCGAGCGGAGCCAACTCAAAATGGGGCTATGTGTTCCTCGACTGTAAGCTGGTCGGAGAACGGAAGGGCGATTCCATCTATCTGGGACGTCCCTGGCACGGAACTCCGAAAGCCACCTTCATCCGTCTGCAACTCGATGATAAGATTGTGGTGCGCGAAGAAGGCTGGGAAGATACATGGGGACTGGTACCCACTCAGTTTGCCGATTGGGGCACCCGCAATGCCGACGGCACGCTGGCCGATCTGAGCAAACGCTTGGAAGACTATTGGATGCTGAATGGCAGCGACACCCTCTGGTATAAGGTCAAATGCCGTCTCACCGACGAGGAAGCCGCCGACTACACCTTTGCCAACATCATACCCGGTTCGGATGCCTGGCGTCCGGACATCATGATGCAGCCCCTCGAAGCGCCCAAAGTCAGCATCGAAGGAGACCGCATCACTTGGAATGCGGTTGATTTCGCCATCTGCTACGAAATAGTGCGGCAGGGACAGTTTGTCCGCTTCACGACCGACACCTCGTACGAATACAGCGGTAACGCCGGCGATTACCAGGTGAGAGCCGTCAACGAATACGGTTCTTTCGGCCGCCTGTCGGGCTACGCGACGGGGCTGAGAGGACTTTCCGACAGCAGCCGGGAAATCGTTTCTTCGGAATGGTTCGACCTTCTGGGCCATCGTCTCGACGGCGATGACCTGTCGGGATATGGTGTGACCCTCCGCCGCGACACCTGGTCGGATGGGAATGTCAGTGTCAGCAAGACCAGTTTCAAATGATTCTTATGAAGTGCTCACAAGACACCTGCAATGAATCCCCTCCATAGTGACTGCGAAATACCAAGGAACTCTTTATTACCAACAAGTTGTGCAATCCATTATGAGCGGCGGATATTGGGCCGATTGGAATCTCGACTCACAAATCAGGCCCTGAATTTCATTTAATTGTTCGGCTATATGGATATTTATTAAAATTATCCTACCTTTGCCGTGTTTGAGTCCCTTGAAAAAGGAAGATTCATACTAATCTTATCATCAATCTATTAATACTTTTCTAAAATGAAGAAAATCTTTGCTATTGCTCTCGTAGCCATCATGGCTCTTGGCGTCAATTTCAAGGCCAACGCCATTGAAAATCCTTTCGAAGAGGGTACTTTCATCCTCGGAGCCAACCTCGGCCTCGGCAATGACTTTGGTGCTAACGTCACTGGCGACTACGTGCTGGTCAACGAATGGTGGAAAGGTCATTTCACCGTCGGCGGTTATATCGGTTTCAACCAGGACCGTTACGGCAAATACAAAAACCATGGCTACAAATCATGGAGTCAGGACAACTATTTCTATCTGATGCCCCGTGCTTCCTATGGTCTGAACATCACCAGCGAATTTGAAGTTCATGCCGGTTTCATGACGGGTGTCTATTACAATCAGTGGGCTTCAAAAGACAACGAAGGAACTGTTATCCGTGATTCTGACTACAACGGTCTGCATTATGACTTCGCCGCTCCTTTCATCGGATGCCGCTATTTCTTCGCCGACAATGTAGCCGCCAACGCCGAAATCACCTATGGCAGCTGGATGCCTTACCTCAACATCGGTCTTGCTTTCAAGTTCTAAATTCAAATATCGACAGAAAAAGAAAAGCCGTCGGACAATCGTCCGACGGCTTTTTTATTGCAGTGCAGCAGTGTTTCACTTGCTGCGGTAGAAAATCGTACAGCAGTTGTCTTCGCGGAAGACTTCAGAGGCGACCTGCCGGATATCCGAAGCATCCAGTCCCATGGTCACGTCAAAATCCTTCAGATAGCTTTCGGCCGAACAGCTCTGTCGAAGCTTTCCCAAAGTTTCGAACCAGCAAAGCTGGGTGGCGATGTGCTGGCAATCGGTATTTCTGAAAAGAAACGCCGACTCGTACTTGGTCTTCACCTTGTCTAGTTCCTCTTTGGTGACATCCTCGTCCACTAAAGACTGCAATTCCTGTTTCAGCACTTCATCGGCCTCTTCGAGACTGATGCCCTTGGCAGGTTTGCCGGCAAACTGAACGGTACCGGCACCCGGTTCGAACTCGCTTCCCACATATATGTCGAGAGAGTCGAACACGTGCAGCTGTTTGATCAGACGTTTCGTGAACCTCGATGAACGGCCTCCCGACAGGATGTCGGTGAGCAGGTCACAGGCCTGATAACCCGACTCGCTGGCTGAAGGAGAATGCCAAGATTTGTAGAGAGCCGGAACCGGCACATTTCGCTCCACCGTCAGCGTTCTTGGAGCCGTCTGAGGCGGCAGAAACGGTATCTGCGGACGGACTGGAGCAGACGGACAACGAATGTCACCGAACCACTTTTCCACCAGTTCGACCGTCTTTTCGAACGACACGTTGCCGCAGACAGCCAGCACGGCGTTGTCGGGACGGTAATACTGACGGTAAAAGGCCTGCACGTCGGACAGTTCGAAGCGCTCGATATGCTCAAGGCATTTGCCGATGGTGGGCCAGGCATACGGATGCTTCTCATAGAACAGAGGGCGCATCAGCAAGCTGGCATCGCCGTAGGGCTGATTCAGAAAACGCTGTTTGAACTCTTCCGCCACCACCTGTTTCTGCACGTCGAGGCTCTCCTGACTGATGGAAAGCGAAGTCATGCGGTCGCTCTCGATATAGAGCGCCGTTTCCAGATTGATGACCGGCAGCGTTATGTAGTAATCGGTGACATCGATGTTTGTCCAGGCATTGTTGTCGCCCGAAGCCTCCTGAACCAAGGCGTCCATATCGGGGACATGAGCCGAGCCGGCAAACATCAGATGCTCGAACAGATGGGCAAAGCCCGTGTGCTCGGGATGTTCGACTTTGGAACCGACGTCATACATCAGATTCACCGTGACCATCTGAGAAAAAGGCTCGCGGTAGTGCAGCAGACGCAGACCGTTTGCCAAGGTATGACGACGGATCTCCATCGGGTTTATCGGATGACCGTGACCTTCAGCATCTTCACATCACTTACCGGACGGTCGTTGCCGTCGGTCTTGACCAATTGAATCTTGTCGACCACATCCATCCCTTCGACCACTTCACCGAAAACGGTGTATTGATTGTCAAGAAAAGGAGTTCCACCGACGGTCTTGTAGGCCTGCTTCTGCTCAGGGGTGAAAGCCTCGACGGGATTGGCGGCGAAATGGGCCTCGGTCTGCTTGATGAGCTCATCCTGGAGACGATTCAGACCAGCTTGATCACCAGACATGTACATGCGCTGAATCTCTTGCTGGCGGGCAGTGGCCAACTGATTGAAATAGGCGTTCTTGACCGACATCAGCTGCTGTTCTTCCATCTGGGCGAACTGGGCGTCGTCATAAACTTGTCCGGTCACGATATAGAACTGCGAACCGGAGGAAGCCTTCTGGGGATTGACCTGATCGGCCTGACGGGCAGCCGAAAGGGCGCCCTTCTTGTGGAAATATTTCGGATAGACGAATTCGGCAGGGATGGTATAACCCGGGCCGCCAGAGCCCAGCATCTTGCCGGAAGGGGCATTTTTGGAATCGGGGTCGCCACCCTGAATCATGAAATCTTTGATGACCCGATGGAAAAGGGTGCCGTCAAAATAGCCCTGTTCGACCAGTTTGATGAAATTGTCGCGATGTTTGGGAGTTTCGTCGTAGAGACATACGGTAATGTTGCCGAGAGAAGTCTCAATCAGCACTTTGGTTTCTGCCTTCATTGATATGCTTGTTAAAATGTTAATGACAAACAGGATGATAAATGATTTTTTCATCTTTTTACTCTTTTATGTGGCAAAGGTAGCGATTATCCGTGAAATCTCCGTATTTTTGTCTCTATCTGCACAGAAAGCATATACTACATAAAACCAATCCGATAATGAAACCGACTCTCTTTGTTCTTGCTGCAGGAATGGGCAGCCGCTACGGCGGACTCAAGCAGCTCGACGGTCTCGGCCCCAACGGCGAGACCATCATGGATTATTCCGTTTTCGACGCCGCACGCGCTGGCTTCGGAAAAATCGTCTTCGTCATCCGTCATACCTTCGAACAGGATTTCCGCGAAAAAATCGCTGTCAAATATCAGGGTATCCTTCCCGTAGAAATCGTCTTTCAGGAAATCACCTATCTTCCTAAGGGCTACACCTGTCCGGAAGACCGTCAGAAACCTTGGGGCACCAACCACGCCGTCCTCATGGGCAAGGATGTCATCAAAGAGCCTTTCGCCGTCATCAATGCCGACGATTTCTACGGCAAGGAGAGTTTCGCTGTGCTGGCCGAACAGCTCCGCAAGATGGAAGGCACCAAAGGACAGTACTGCATGGTGGGCTACCGCGTCGGAAACACTCTTTCCGAAAGCGGCAGCGTGGCACGCGGCATCTGCCACAAGGACAGCCGCAACTGCCTGACCGACGTTGTGGAACGCACCTATATCATCCGAGATACCGACGGTCTGGTCAAATACAAGGACGAGAACGAGCAGATGGTTGCCGTGGACGAGAACACGCCCGTATCGATGAACATGTGGGGATTCACGCCCGACTATTTCGAGTATTCTGAAGTGTTCTTCAAGAAATTCCTCGACGAGAACATCGGCAAGCCCAAGGCCGAATTCTACATTCCATGGGTGGTCAACAACCTCATCAACGAAGGCAAAGCCACCTGCGAAGTGCTGGACACTCCGTCTAAATGGTTCGGCGTGACTTATGCAGCCGACCGTCAGTATGTGGTCGACAAGATTGCCGAACAGATTGAAAAAGGCATTTATCCCAATAAACTCTGGTAATATGGACGCAACGGTTCTCTGCACCCAATTCGAAAAACGGTTCGGCAAGCAGTACAGTCTCTATGCCTCTCCCGGCCGTGTCAACCTCATCGGCGAACACACCGACTACAATGGTGGTTTCGTCTTCCCTGGCGCAGTAGAACAGGGTATGATGGCAGCTATCCGTCCTAACGGCACTCGCACCATCAAGGCATATTCCATCGACCTCAAGGACTACGACGAGTTCTCGCTCGATGATCCTAAGGGCCCTAAGGCCAGCCACTTCCGCTACGTCTATGGTGTAGCTAAGGAGATGGAGAAGCGTGGCGTAGAGGTTAAGGGTTTCGACTGTGCATTTGCAGGCGATGTACCTCTCGGCGCAGGCATGTCTTCTTCTGCTGCTCTTGAGAGCTGCTTCGCATTTGCTATCAATGACCTCTTCGGCGACAACAAAGTAAGCAAGATGGAACTGGCTAAGGCTGGTCAGGCTACCGAACATAATTATATCGGTGTAAACTGTGGCATCATGGATCAATTCGCTTCAGTACACGGCAAGAAAGGCTGTCTCATGCGCCTTGACTGCCAGAGCGGCGAATTCCAGTACTTCCCATGGGAGCCAAAGGGGTACCGCCTCGTCCTCATCAACTCTTGCGTAAAGCATGAGCTCGTCGGTTCTCCATATAATGACCGTCGTAAGAGCTGCGAGAATGTCGTTGCTGCCATCAACGCTAAATTCGGCATCAATG
>JAZQNO010000031.1:0-41333 GCA_045627385.1 Bacteroidales bacterium | reverse complement strand
CCGGATGAACTTTTCACTGGCAATGCTGGTGATCTTGGCGTCGCCGGTGGTCCAGGTGCCGGTGTAGGAGGCTGTGGTGGGGTCGTCGCCGTTCACATTGTCGTTTACCGTGTAGTAGTAGGTGACAGGGCCGGGGGTGGCACTCGAGAAGGTGACGCCCTGATTGTCGATGACGATGGAGGGTGTCTCCACCTGGGGCTTCACATACTTGGCCTGAGTGATGCCGGACTCTGTGTAGTCGGTGTCGGGTGCTGTGCCGTCGGCCAGCATCATGACCGATTTGGCATAGACAGTGGCATCGGGGTCAACTCCCACAGTGCCCGTATATTTGTTCCACACGGCGTCTTCGTCCTCGGGGTCGTCGGTGGTCCAGAAGAGGGTGGTCTGCCTGTTGTCGGTGGCCACAGCGTCATCGGCGTTGCGGGTGAGGGTGAGCATGGCCATCGTGCCGTCGTCGGACGGGCTGAAACTGATGGTCGGCATCTTGCACCTGACTCTGACCTTGGCGGTGATTTCCGTGTAGAGTTCGGCCGGAGTGCTGCCGTCGGTCGCTACACCCTGAATGCGGATGGTGGTGGTACCGGGCGTGGCGTTTGAACGGCAGTGACCGGAATTGTCCACATAGACCAGGCTGGGCTTGTCCGATGTGATGATGTAGCTCTTCCAGGCGTCGGAAGGTGTCACGCGAATGCTGATCCAGGCATCGCTTTCGGCGTCCATTTCCACATCGTCGGCTTCGATGGACAGCATGCTGGTCAGGAACTGGGCGTAGTATTTGGTCACAGTGGGTGCGCTGCCGTCTTTTGAGGTGGACTTGATGCGGGTTGTGTAGGGGTTGTAGGTGCTGACCAGTGTGGTGTCGTTGCCGTTGATGGTGTACCAACCTCCGAATTTGTAGCCGACCTTGGCCGTGGCCGAGAAGGTGACGTTGGCGGTGCCTTCGGTGGCCGACAGAGAGGAGGCATAGAATTCAATGGTGCCGCTCGGTTCGACGCTGGCCGTTCCGGGGTTGGTGACGCCCGATTCCATGGGCAGGACTTCGGTCTGCGGCAGGAAGTAGAAGATGGGGTATTCCTCGAAATAGACGCAGATGTGCACAGGGTTGGCTTCGGCTTCGGCCCTGGTCTGGTAAGTGGTGGTGAGAGTCTTGTTGTACTGGCTCAATGTGCTTTCATAGGGTCCGGTGGCGATGTCGGCGGCTGCCACCTGAGATGTGCTCCATCCGCGCAGTCCGAAGCCTTCGCCGCTGCGGGCTGTCAGTTGGATGGTCTGTGAGGCGGAAGTCTGACCGGCCGATGTGCCGGGAATGGCCAGGTAGCCGTTCTGGAGTGTGATGTTCATGCTGGCGGTGCCGCCCTTGTTGGTGCCGCTGTAGGCATGGGTGGTGGCCAGATATTCGTATACGCTCAGATCGATCTTGGCATAGAAGATGGGGAACTCGGTGAAGTTGGCCGTGTAGGTGATGAGGGTTGGAGCGCTGCTGGTGCCCGATACAGTGAAGCCTGCGGGGGTATACTGCAGGGCTGTGCCGACTTCGTTGCTGCCGGCATCGGTCCAGTTCTTGAGTGAGAATCCGTCGCCGGGGGCAGCGGTGAGGGTGATGCTGCCGGAGGCTACCGTGGCCGATGTGGCATCGAGTGTGGCACCGTAGAGCCATTTGGTTTCGGATGAGGACTGTGTCACCGTACCGCCGGCCTGACCGGTCTTGGACGATCCGTCGGCATAGCTGGTACTGATGTTGTAGCTGATGCGGTAGTAGAACTTGGGCAGCTCCTGGAAGACGGCTCTGTAGGTGTAGGTGGTGGGGCTGGCCTGGTTTTCGGACGATGCCTGCAGTTCCTGAGCCAGGGGGTTGGTGGTGGAGATGGTATTCCCGTTGGCATCCACCCACTTTTCAAACACATATCCCTCGTTGGGTGTGGCCGTGAAGGTGACGTTGGTGGTGGCGTACGTGTCGGTCGAATGCTGTCCGTAGCATACCGTGGGCAGTGTGGCCGGCGTGGTGCTCACGCTGCCGCCTTCTCCGGCCGTGGCTGTGATGCTGATGTAGAACAGTTTGATGGGCTTGAAGGTGACCATGTAGGCGGGAGACTCCAGCTGGACTCCGCTTTGGGTGGTGGCTATAACCTTGACAGTGGCTGTCACATCGGTTGTGACCGACTGTTTGTAATTGATGACGCCATCGTTGTTTATGGTGGCATTTTGGGTGTCGATGCCGCTGAGCACCCACTGATAGGAACTTATCGGGTCGGTGGGCCTGCTGTTGCCTTTGTAGGTATTTCCTATGCAGTAGTGGTTGGTGTTGTTGTAAAATATGTAGTTGACGCAGGCCGGCTGATAGCTGGCATCTGTCTTGGTGTAGGTGCCGGCGCTTGTGCTCAAGGAGTTGATGACTGTCGGACCTCCGCTGACGGTCGGCAGAGTCTGCTCAGCGGAAGAGGTGACTTTCCGGACGGAATAGACGACGTTGGTGCCGGAATTACCTGCGGTGTTCGTTGTTGTCCATCCGCCATTGTAACGAATGTACCTGCTACTGTATAATCGCTGTCCCGTGGTGCCGCTTTCGGTCTGGGAGAGGGTGTAGCTGGAGGCATTGCCGGCCTGGTTGGTGAGAGAAAGAGCCCTATCCGAATATCTCAGATAATACCCCGAGGCATTTTTCCAGGTTGAGCCACTGGATCCATACCAGATACAGGTGGAAGGGTTGAAGGTTGTTATGTCGGTGGTGCTGGTTCCGCCCAGGTAGTGAGCATCCTGATAAGTAATCACATAGAGAGACTGGGCGATGAAATTCCATTTGGAGCCGCCGTCGCTGGCGGTGTAAAATCCGATATCACCGCCGGCTCCACCCCAGGCGTTGAAACTGAAGCCGCCGTTGCCGCTTTTCGGTGTGATGTTGTACTGCTGTCCGTTGGCGGTTATCTTGAATTTGGCATTGTCGCCGGGCGCATCGGTCGATTCCAGATGGACGGCTTTTTCCTGATTGGCTGTGCCGTTCTGGTGGGCAACGACATATTTCCCATCCGACTCGTGAATGATGTAGTAGTATTGTCCGTCGCTGCATTTCTGCAGAATCCAAGCGTCTTTCGTTGTGGAGGTGTTCAGATAGGGCTGGTTGGTTTTGTAATTGTTTCCCGATACGCTCAGATAGTGATCGTTATTGTTGTTGAACTGAAGGTAGTAAGTGCCCTCGGCAATCGGCTGCTGTGCCCACGCTGTAAGGCTGCTGACGAGTAGTAGGACTGCGGTCAATGCGAATTTGATTTTCGCCGGGAAAATATTCATAGGACTTAGTAAAGTGAATGGTTTCTTTGAATGAGTTATTTTAGCGAACAAAGATACGTATTATATTGATAGCTGACATCTCGCGCGTGCCTTATTTATTATAGCAAACTGATGAAATATGACAATTTTTGCGCGAAATAATTACAATGGCTGCCGTGGGTTTTGTTCATCGGGCCGTCTGCCGGCGGTTTCGATTTTGTGATATTGTCCTTTAGAATATGTAACAATGAGAAGTGTAAACCTTGCAATTGGTTGAAAGTCAATGGGTGGCGTCTGACGTTTCCGGACGGGCGAGGCGATTGTCGCTGATGCCATGGCGCTTGTTTTTGTGGATATCATATTTAGACGCCGGGCAAAACGCCCGTCTCGTGCCGTTGTGCGTTTCCGAAAATCCCGTGGCAATCTTTCGGCCGCGGCGCCATTTGTGGCATGGATCGAAAATTTCGATGAGAAAGATTTGTTTTTCTTGAAAATGGCTGTATCTTTGCGCTCCGTTTCGGATAAGGCCCGAAGAGGCAATGCCGTTCCGCTGCAGGCTAGTCGCCCGCAGGCGTTCAAGAGACCGGCAACCCGCCTTCCCGATGTTATTTTAAATGGTTCAATAAAATGTACGCAATTGTAGAAATTGCCGGACAGCAGTACAAAGCCGAAGCAGGTCGCAAACTGTATGTCCATCGTCTCGAAGCAGAACAGGGTTCTGTAGTCGAATTTGAAAAGGTGCTCCTCATCGACAACGACGGTAACGTCACCGTGGGCGCTCCCACAGTCGAAGGTGCCAAAGTTACGGCCGAAGTGCTTTCACACCTCAAGGGTGACAAGGTGCTGGTCTTCCACAAAAAACGTCGCAAAGGTTCTCGCAAGCTGAAAGGTCATCGCGACTGCCTGACTGAGATCAAGATTAACGAAATTGTATTGGCTTAAAATATAGAAAGATATGGCACATAAGAAAGGTGTGGGCAGTTCTAAGAACGGCCGTGAATCTGAAAGCAAGAGACTGGGTGTTAAGATCTTCGGTGGCCAATTCGCAAAGGCTGGCAACATTCTTGTCCGTCAGCGTGGCACCGTCCACCATCCCGGTGAGAACGTCGGCATGGGCAGCGACCATACGCTGTATGCCCTCATCGACGGTACTGTCACCTTCAACCGCAAGAAAGACGACCGTTCGGTCGTATCGGTTCTTCCCGTTGAAGAAAACTGAATCTCTTTGAAGCGGCCCTTCCGATTGCCTTGAGGCAGTCTGCCGCCGACAACGATAAAGCTCCGACCCTATGGGCCGGAGCTTTTGTTTTATGCCCGTTTTTGCGAGGCCTTTGCCTGCCGGAGGGGGAGGGGCTTATCCCAGCTTATCCCAGCGTGGCTAGGTATTTCTCGGCTTCGAGTGCGGCTTTGCAGCCCGAGGCGGCGGCAGTGATGGCCTGACGGTAGAGCGGGTCGGCCACATCGCCGGCGGCAAAGACACCTTCCACGTTGGTGCGCGGTGTGCTGCCCTGTGTGAGGATGTAGCCCTGGGCGTCGCGCTCGATGAAATCGGCGAACACTTCGCTGTGGGGCGTGTGTCCGATGGCCAGGAAGAAACCGTCGATGGCGATGTCCAGCCTTTCCTCGTCGGCCTGACCGCGGCGTTTGACCAGATGGGCGCCTTCCACGCCGTTTTCGCCGAACAGGCCCAGGGTCTCGTGCTCGAACAGCACGCTGATGTTGGGCATGGAGAACACGCGCTCCTGCATGATCTTGGAGGCTCTCAGATAGGGTTTGCGCACAATCAGATAGACTTGCTTGGCCAGTCCGGCCAGATAGCTGGCTTCTTCGCAGGCGGTGTCGCCGCCGCCTACCACGGCCACGTTCTTTTTGCGATAGAAGAATCCGTCGCAGGTGGCACAGGCCGAAACGCCCATGCCGGCGTATTTCTGCTCGTCGGGCAGGCCCAGGTACTTGGCGGAGGCTCCCGTGGCGATGATTACCGTATCGGCCTCGATGTCGGTGCTGTTGTCGACCGTGACCCGCAGCGGACGCACCGAAAAGTCGACGCCGGTGACGATGCCGCTGCGCATTTCGCAACCGAAACGCTGGCACTGCTGGCGGATGTCGTCCATCAGCTGGGCGCCCATGACCCCCTGCGGATAGCCGGGAAAGTTTTCGATTTCGGTGGTGTTGACCAGCTGGCCGCCCGTGAGGATGCCTTCGTAGAGGACGGGGTTGAGATTGGCGCGGCCGGCATAGATGCCCGCGGTGTATCCGGCAGGGCCGGAACCGATGATGAGACAGCGGATATGTTCCATAAGTTTGCGGTTGGAGGATTGTGTATAGGGATTGCTTAATGTCTGGAAGGAATCATCTCAGGTCGATGACTTCGGCCGTGGGGTACTGCTGCGGCGGAAACATGAACAGCGCGTCGGCGTAGCGGCGGTCGGCCTGATAGCGGGTGATGTCGATTTCGGAGCCCGACATGTCTTTGTTGGAAATGCGGATGTGGCGGGGGTAGGAGAGCGCCTTGTCGAACCAGATGGAGATGCGTTGCACGTCCGACTGCCGGTCGTTGGGAGTGAGGTCCACGCATTCCATCGTGCGGCCCTGATACTGGCGTTCGCCGGCGAAACTGGCCGAATAGCCGTAACGGTAGAGCTGGAACACCATCACCGGATTGGTCATCAGCAGTTCTTCCTCGGTGGGAGCGCTCAGGTTGACTTCCTCTACGTCGGGCAGGTACACCCATTGGTTGTGGCCGTCGAACCAGCAGATCATTTCGTCGGGCACTTCGATGCGGAACTTGTTGCCCTTGAGCTGGGCCTTGCCCTCCAGCTGTTCGTCCACGGCACCGCCTGTCTGCAGGATGCCGATGCGGAAAGTGGCTTCCACGCCTTCCGATTGGGCGTAAACGGCCGAAACACGGTCCAATATGGCGATGCCTTTGCTCTGTTGGGCCGAGGCCGTCTGCGGAGCGGATGGCTCGGAGGCCGACTTCGAGGCAGACTTTGCGGGTACGGCCAGCACCACGGCAGTGGCCAGGACGAGCAGGCACAAGAGACTGAAAATAAGTCGTTTCATCTTTTGAAAAATCGATTCTGATGTTTATTTGCCGATACGCATGTCCAGTTGGGCTTCGCTGTCGACCAGCACCTGGCGCGGTTTGCTGCCCTGGGCCGGACCCACGATGCCGGCGGCTTCGAGCTGGTCCATGATGCGGCCGGCGCGGTTGTAGCCGATGGCGAACTTGCGCTGGATGTTGGAGGTGGAGCCCTGCTGCTCGTTCACCACCATGCGGGCGGCTTCTTCGAAGAGCGGATCGAGGGCACCGCTCAGATTGCCGGCGTTGACTTCGCCGCCGCCCTCGGAGTTGAGCACTTCGGGCAGTTCGAAAGGTCTCGGGTAGCCCTGCTGCTGGCTGATGTAGCGCACCACATCCTCCACTTCGGGCGTGTCGATGAAGGCGCACTGCACGCGCACGGCGTCGCTGCCGCTCAGGAACAGGCAGTCGCCCTTGCCGATGAGCTGGTTGGCGCCGGTGGAGTCGAGAATGGTGCGCGAGTCGATCTGCGAGGCCACCTTGAAGGCCAGACGGGCCGGGAAGTTGGCTTTGATGGTGCCCGTGATGATGTTGGTCGTGGGGCGCTGGGTGGCGATGACCATGTGCATGCCCACGGCGCGCGCCTTCTGCGCGATGCGTGCGATGGGCATCTCTATCTCGCGGCCGGCCGTCATGATGAGGTCGCCGAACTCGTCGATGACGATGACGATGTAGGGCATGTATTTGTGGCCCTGTTCCGGGTTGAGCAGACGCTTTTTGAACTTGTCGTTGTATTCCTTCACGTTGCGGCAGCGGGCGGCACTCAGCAGGCGGTAGCGTTCGTCCATCTCTATGGTCAGACTCTGCAGGGTCTGGATGACTTTGTCCGACTCGGTGATGATGGGTTCGCAACTGTCGTCGGGATATTTGGCCAGATAGTGGTTGAGGATGTCTTTGTACATGCTGAATTCCACCATCTTGGGGTCGACCATCACCAGTTTCAGCTCGCCGGGGTGTTTCTTGTAGAGCAGCGATGTGATGATGGCGTTCAGGCCTACCGATTTACCTTGTCCGGTGGCGCCGGCCACCAGCAGGTGAGGCATTTTGCAGAGGTCGAACATGAAGACTTCGTTGGTGATGGTCTTGCCAAGAGCCACAGGCAGGTCGTATTTGGTCTCCTCGAACTTGCGCGACTGCAGCAGGGTGCGCATGGGTACCATCTTGGGGTTGCGGCTGGGCACTTCGATACCGATGGTGCCTTTGCCGGGAATGGGAGCGATGATGCGGATGCCTTCGGCCGCCAGACTCAGTGCAATGTCGCTTTCGAGGCTCTTGATGCGGGAGATGCGGATGCCGGCCTCGGGCACGATTTCGTAGAGTGTCACCGTGGGGCCGATGGTGGCCTGGATGCTGGAGATGCCGATGCCGAAATTGCCGAGCACTTCGATGATGCGGTTCTTGTTTTCCATCTGCTCCTCGGGGTTGATGACGGCGTTCTGCTGGTCGCCATAGTCCTTGAGCAACTGTACGGGCGGATTCTTGAAATGGCTCAAGGTGGCCTTCGGGTCGAACTCGCCGTATTTGGCTACCAGACGGGCGGCCACTTTGGTCATGTCGGTTTCGCCGCTCAGGTCGTCGTCTTCCTCCTCGGCGGGCTTGTTCTCGTCGCCCTGAGCCAACACCACCGTCATTTCGATACCGTCTGCGGCCGCGGCGGCACTGTCTGTTTTGGGGCTGTCGGCTTTGGGGTCTTCGAATGGCAGGCCGTCGGAGCCGGTCTCGGGTCTGTCGGAGGGGGTTTCCTCTTCGTCCTGAGTGCTGGCATAGATGTCGTCCTGTCCTTTTTCGAAGGTGAACGTCACCGCGGAATTGGTGTCTTCGGCCTTCTCGCTTTCCTCCTCCTCCTCCTCCTCATCATCGTCGAGGACGTCGCTGATGCCTTCGCCGATATGGCCGATCTTCTCTTTGAGGCTGTTCTGGAAATTGGACCAGACGAACAGTTTGCGGATGACCTTCATTGTGTTCTTGAAGGCGAACACCAGGAAAATGAGCATCGTTACCAGCAGGACGAGGATGACACCGGGTGTGCCGGCGATGCCTTGCATCCATTGGCTCACGTGGTAGCCGTGGGCGCCGCCCAGAAAGTTGAGCGAGCTGTTGCCCGAACAGATGAATCCGAAGAATACGGACAGCCAGATGAACAGGAATATGCAGTAGATGAATGTCTTGCCCAGTGAGACGATGCGCACGCGCATGAGCCGCAGCGATAGGAGCAGCGCATAGACGGCCAGCAGCAGGGAGGAGACGCCGAACCAGTGGTTCATGATGATGTTCGACAGCCATGCGCCGAGAGCGCCGGCCCAGTTGCGGATGTGCTCGGCCTGACCGATCTGTCCCAGACGGATGCCTTCCACCTGACTTTGGTCGGCGGCTCCTGTGAACAGGAAGGAAATCAGCATGATGCAGAGGTAGACCGACAGGATCAGCAGCACCAGGCCGCAGATGAAGTGGGCTTTTTCGGCTTTGAGCATTTCGATGAAATCGCCGCTGCTGAGTCTGTCGATGAAGCGGTCTATGGAGTCTTTCAGCCGGCTGCGGGACGATTTCCCGAGGCTGCTGGAAATGCCTTTCGGCGCTTTTCCGGATTTGGATTTGGTCTTATTGTTTGAAACAGCCATAAATTTTGGAGTAATGCAACAAAGATACGTATAAAAGGTGGTAAATCCCGATTATAACATGTAAATTTGCATCTGGAAAAACAAATGGCACAATTTCAGGCAAATATTGACAAAGAACGTGTGGCCGAACTTCCCCTGGCCATTTATGACGGTCCCATCGTGGTCCTCGACGAGGACGGCATCAGCGAGGAAACCGCTGCCTTGTGGAACGCACAGCAACTGGTAGGATTCGACTCCGAATCGCGCCCCTCCTTCAAGAAGGGGGAGCATAACCGTCTGTCGCTCATTCAGCTGGCGTGTGAACACGCATGTTATCTCATTCGATTGAAATCCAGGAAGATACCGAAGGCTATCGAGGCTTTGTTCGGCAATCCGGAGGTGATGAAGGTGGGGCTTTCCTCGCAGGACGATTTCCGTCAGATGAAGCACTACAGCCGCACGTTCAATCCGAAGAACGTGGTGGAGCTGCAGTCGTATGTGAAAGCTTTCGGCATTGAGGATCTGAGCCTTCAGAAGATTTACGCCATCGTTTTCGGCCTGCGCATTTCCAAGGCGCAGCAGTTGTCCAACTGGGAGGCCGAAGAACTGAGCGATGCCCAGCAGCACTATGCGGCTCTCGATGCCTGGGCCTGCCGCCAGATCTATCTCCGCCTGAACGGCAAACTTTAATCCGACAGTTCGCAGATGATGCGGTCCGATATGAGGAGCGCATCGGGTGCGAGACGGAGGTGTCCTCTGTCTGGTTGTGTCGTGTGTGTGGCGACGGGCGGGCAGTCGAGCGATGAGGCGCTTCCCCAAAGCAGCAGACGGCGCTCCAGCAAAGGTTGGGCTTTCTGCAGCAGTCTCTGCAGGCGTTCCTCTCCAAACAGCTGCCTGACCCGGTCGAGGTCGAGCCCTTCGCTGGTGCGCAGTTCGGTCATCACCGTTTCCTCGAAACGTTCTTCCAGACTCAGACGCTCTTCCTCGCGCTTCGGATTGCCGGAGAGATAGGCGCCGATGTCTTTTCCGTTCCAGCGGCGGATGCAGGTGTGGCTGTCGGCGTCGGCGAAATAGCTGTGCGCGCCCGGTCCGAATCCCCAGTAGGGGATGCCTTGCCAGTAGGAACTGTTGTGGAGCGAACGGTAGCCCGGAAGAGCGAAATTGGAGATTTCGTAATGTTCGAAGCCGTTGGCTGACAGATGCTTGCACAAATCTCCGTAGAGCGCGGCCAGGGTGTCTTCGTCGGCTTCGCGCCATTGTCCGGCTTCGAGCGAACGGGCGAGCGGCACCTGGGGTTCCAGGCTGAGCATGTAGGCTGAAATGTGCTGCACGCCCAGGTCGGTGGCGGCTTCGAGGCTGCGGTGGAAACTCTCGGGTGTTTGGCCGGGAAGGCCCATCATCAGGTCGATGCTGAGGTTGTCGAAACCTTTGTCCCGGCAGCGGCGGACGGCGTCGAGGGCCTGACGGGCTGTATGTCTGCGCCCGACGGCCTGCAGTTCGCTGTCCTGGAAACTCTGGCATCCGATGCTGATGCGGTGGAAGAAATCTTCTTCGCGCAGTTCCCGAAGGAAGCTGTCGCTCAGGTCGTCGGGGTTGGCTTCGAGGGTGGTTTCCAGACAGTCGGAAAGGTCGAAAAGACGGCGGATGCCGCGCAGGATGGCTCGTCTTTGGGGCGCTGTGAGCAGCGAGGGGGTCCCTCCGCCGAAGTAGACGGTGCGGAGTTTTGGCCGGCCTTCAGCCTTCGGTCCGACAGTCGTTTCCATTTCCCGAAGGAGGGCCTGCACGTAGGCGTCCTGCTTTTCCGGCCAGTTGCCCGAATAGAAATCGCAGTAGGCGCATTTGCGCCGGCAGAAGGGCACGTGCACATACAGCCCGCATCCTTTTTCCATTCCATTGAGGTCCATAGCCGTCATTTTGCAGTTTCCGAAAATCTCTCGTGCAAAGTTACATCGAAATTCTTTGGGAAATCTTCGATATTTTGCTAACTTGCGCCGTTTTTTCGGGAAATGACCGAAGAATGAAAGGCGAATAATCATAAACATATATAAATCAAGTCTTTATGAAGAATTATCAAACAGGCGAAATCAAAAACGTCGCCATCATCGGTTCGGCCGGATCGGGTAAAACCACCCTCACGGAATCCATTCTGCTCGAGGGTGGACAAATCAAACGTCGTGGCACTTTGGCTGCCAAAAACACTGTCAGTGACTACTATCCTGTCGAACAGGAATACGGTTACTCCGTCTACAGCGCTCCTTTCTTTGTGGAATGGAAGGGCAAGAAGCTCAATCTGATCGACTGTCCGGGTTCCGACGACTTCTGCGGCGGTGCCATCACTGCTCTGAACGTGACCGAAGCCGCCATCATTCTGATGCACGGCCAGTCGGGTCTCGACGGTGGCACGATGAATGCCATCCGCAATGCCGAAAAGGTGAACAAGCCCGTCATCTTCGCCATCAACCAGGTTGACCGCGAAAACGTCGATTTCGACGGCATCGTCGAGCGCCTGCGCGAACAGTACGGCAACAATATTATTAAGGTGCAGTATCCCGTGGCCACGGGTGAAGGTTTCAACCAGATCATCGACGTGGTTATGATGAAGAGTCTCACCTTCAAGGCCGAAGGCGGTGCTCCCACCGTGGCCGACATCCCCGCCGACCAGCAGGACAAGGCCGAAGAACTTCGTGCCGCTCTGGTGGAGGCCGCCGCTGAAAGCGACGAGGCTCTGATGGAGAAATATTTCGAAGAAGGTGACCTTTGCGAAGAAGATGTCCACACGGGACTGCGCAAGGCTCTGCAGACCAGAGGCGTGTTCCCCGTCTTCTGTCTGAGCGCCGACAAGAACATGGGTGTGGCCCGTCTGCTCGATTTCCTGAGCGACGTGGCTCCCGCCGTTTCCGAGGCTCCCGCCGTGAAGAACGCCGAAGGCCAGGAAATCGCCTGCGACGAAACCGCCGCCACCAGCGTCTTCTTCTTCAAGACCACTTTCGAACAGCACATCGGCGAAGTGAACTACTTCAAGGTGATGTCCGGTATCCTTCACGAAGGTGACGACATGCTCAATGCCGACCGCGGTTCCAAGGAGCGCATCGCCCAGCTGTTCTGCCCGGTGGGCAGTAACCGCGTCCAGGTGAGCGAAATCCACGCCGGCGACATCGGCGCCACCGTGAAACTGAAAGACGTGAAGACCGGCAACACCCTCAACGGCAAGGGTGCCGACAGCAAGTTCAATTTCATCGTATTCCCCGATCCCAAGTATCGTCGCGCCATCCGTCCGGTCAATGAGGCCGATATGGAAAAGATGATGTCGATTGTGGCCCGTATCCGCGAAGAGGATCCCACCTATCTGGTGGAGCAGAGCCGCGAACTGAAGCAGACCATTCTGCAGGGTCAGGGCGAATTCCATCTCCGCACGCTCAAGTGGACCGTTGAAAACATGGACAAGATGCCCATCGAATTCGACGAGCCCAAGATTCCGTATCGCGAGACCATCACCAAGGCCGCTCGTGCCGACTACCGTCACAAGAAACAGTCGGGCGGTTCGGGCCAGTTCGGTGAAGTCCACCTTATTGTGGAACCTTACGAGGAAGGCAAGCCCATGCCCGAAACCTTCAAGTTCGGCAACCAGGAATTCAAGATGTCTGTGAAGGGTGTCGACGAATTCCCGCTGGAGTGGGGCGGCAAGCTTGTGTTTGTGAACAGTATCGTCGGCGGTGCCATCGATGCCCGTTTCATCCCCGCCATCCAGAAGGGTATCATGAGCCGTATGGAACAGGGTCCTCTGACCGGTTCTTACGCCCGCGACATCCGCGTCATTGTATACGACGGAAAGATGCACCCGGTAGATTCGAACGAAATCTCCTTCATGCTGGCCGGCCGCAACGCTTTCAGCATGGCCTTCAAGGAGGCAGGTCCGAAGGTGTTGGAACCCATCTACGATGTGGAAGTGCTCGTGCCCGGTGAGAACATGGGTGATGTGATGAGCGACCTGAACGGCCGTCGTGCCATCATCATGGGTATGCACAGCGAAAAGGGTCTGCAGAAACTGTCTGCCAAGGTGCCTCTCAAGGAAATGAGCGACTATTCGACTTCTCTGAGCTCCATCTCGGGCGGTCGCGCTTCGTTCACGATGAAGTTCGCTTCCTACGAACTGGTTCCCGCCGATGTCCAGACTCAGCTGCTCAAGGACTACGAAGCCAGCCAGCAGGACAAAGACTGATCTGTCTGACAGTTTGTTACCGCATAGTTGGAGGCCGCGCCCGGCAGGGCGCGGCCTCTTTTTCGCTCCTGCCCGACGGGACCTGCCGCCGTTATTTTTGTTAAAGAATGTTGTTTGGTCGGTTAATGTTGTTTAAGGCGGGCGAAATGTTAAAATTGAACTCTATATTTGCTCAGTCATAAACATCCTCTTATGCGCAAATTCAACATCTGGCTTCTGATATGTGTGATGATTGCCACTTTTACGGTATTGATTATCACACAGTTGAGCTATATGCGATCGATGATGAGAATTCAGACCGAACAGCTCGACAACGCCGTCCACCGCAGTCTGTCGCGGGTGGTGTATCTCTTGGAGCAGGATGAGACGCAGCGCTATCTGGAGAATGAGCTGGAGGAACGCGAGCGCCAGATGATGCAGTTGCGCTCGGCCAGCGGCCGGTGGACGATGCATCACGAGATAGTGGGCTATTCGCTCAACGATACGGTGGTGCCTCAATTTTTCATCCAGCAGAGCATCACGAGGCATTGGGGCGCTCCCGTGCCGCGCAATTTCTCTTTGGACAACAAGGAGGATGTGCAGATTCTGAAAGACCGCTACCTGCATCAGCAGCGTATGCTGAACGATGTGATTCTCAGGGTGCTGTACGAAGCCAACGAGCGTCCCATCGAGCAGCGTGTCGATTTTGACGTGCTGGAGAAATACCTCACTCAGGAGTTCAGCCGCAATGGATTGGCCGACATGCCTTTCTTCTTTACCGTCCGTGACGGCTACGGCCGCAACGTCTATGCCAGTCAGAACTACTACGACAGCGGACAGCGCCCTCACTACCGTCAGAACCTGTTCATGAACGACCCCGGCGACCAGTATGCCACGCTGAACGTCTTTTTCCCCACCCGGAAAGGCTATATCAGCGATCCGGTAAAGGTTTTCATCCCGATGATTGCGTTCACCGTGCTGCTGCTGTTTGTCTTCACCTACATCTCCATCACGCTGTTGCAGCAGAAAAGGCTGTCGGATATGAAGACCGATTTTGTCAACAATATGACGCACGAGCTGAAGACGCCGGTGTCGTCCATTCTGCTGGCTTCTCAGATGCTCCGCGACTCGGATGTGGCCAAGACGCCCGATGTGATGAAGCACATCACAGGGGTGATTTCGGACGAGAGCAAGCGCCTCAATTTTTTGGTGGAAAAGGTCTTGCAGATGTCTCTTATCGAGCGGAAGCACCAGACGATGAAGTTCCGCGAAATCGATGTGAACGAGACGCTGGATGTGGTCACCGGCACTTTCCGTCTGAAAGTGGGCAAGTACGACGGCACCTTGGAAACCGACCTGGCGGCGAAGGAGAAGATGGTTTTGGCCGATGAAATGCATTTTACCAATGTGATTTTCAATCTCTTGGACAATGCCGTCAAATACCGCGACCCGGACCGTCCGCTGAAACTGAAAGTGTCGAGCCGCAACGAGCACGGGCGTATGGTCATCTCGGTGTCGGACAACGGTATCGGCATCAAAAAGGAAAATATCAACAAGATTTTCGACCGTTTCTATCGGGTTACCAAGGGCAACCTGCACGATGTCAAGGGCTTCGGACTAGGTCTGGCCTATGTGAAGGAGATCGTGAGCGACTTCCACGGCACCATTTCGGTCGAAAGCGAAATAGGACAAGGAACGACATTCAACATCAATTTACCCATCATTAAAAGCGAAGAATTATGACAGAAGAAAAAATGCGCATCCTGCTGTGCGAGGACGATGGCAATCTGGGATTCCTTTTGTGTGAATATCTGCAGGCCAAGAACTACCTGGTGGACCTTTTGCCCGATGGCGAACAGGGCTTGGAAGCTTTTCAGAAATCGAAGTATGACTTGTGCATTCTCGACGTGATGATGCCCCGCAAGGATGGATTCACTCTGGCGCAGGACATCCGTCAGCTGAATACGGAGGTGCCCATCATATTCCTTACGGCCAAGAACTTGAAAGAAGACATTCTGAACGGTTTCAAGTTGGGCGCCGACGATTATCTGACCAAGCCTTTCAGCATGGAGGAGCTGCTTTTCCGTATCGAGGCCATCATCCGCCGTGTCAAAGGCAAGAAGGTCAAACAGGTGACTCTGTACCACATGGGCCGTTACACCTTCGAAACGACCAAGCAGCTGCTGACGTTTGACGGTGGCGAATCGGTGAAACTGACCACCAAGGAGTGCGACCTGCTCACCATGCTCTGCAGCCACATGAACCAGATTCTGGAGCGCAACTACGCGCTGATGAGCATCTGGGGCGAGAACACCTATTTCAATGCCCGCAGCATGGATGTGTATATCACCAAGTTGCGCAAGCATCTGAAGGACGATCCCAACCTGCAGATCATGAACATCCACGGCAAGGGCTACAAGCTCATCGCTCCAGTCGAGTGATCCTGATGCGGGAGGCCCTTTGCGGGCAAATGAAATAAAAGGAGTGGCTGCATGGCAGTCACTCCTTTATGTTGTTCAAAGAACGGCGGAAGGTCAGTTGATCCGCTTGTTGATGATGATTTCAGCCAGAATGCCGAGCACGAACAGGCCACCGGCAATGAAGAGATGCATATTCTGAAGGATGCCCTTGAACTGGGCGATGGCGAGAACTGCGACGCCGGCCAGCACGAGGATGGACCCGGTATATTTGAGCAGGGAAATGAAGAATTTTTTCATTGCGGTTTTTGTTTAGTGTTTGATGACCACAAAGATAAGGAATTAATTGCAAAAACAAAACTCGGGCAAAAATTGTGGGAGAAAATAATTTGTTGTACCTTTGCGCCGCTCTTTCGGTATAGTCTGTTACTATCGCCTTGAGAGTCAATAAATTATTTATTTAACCAATTCGTTTTTCTATGAACAATTACGAAACCGTTTTCATTTTGACTCCCGTTTTGTCTGATATTCAGATGAAGGAAACGGTAGAAAAATTCAAAACCCTCCTCACCGGTCAGGGCGCTGAAATTGTGAATGAAGAGAACTGGGGACTCCGTCAGCTGGCTTATCCGATCCAGAAGAAGTCCACCGGATTCTATGTGCTCCTCGAGTTCAAGGCCAATCCCGAAACGATTGCCGAGCTTGAAACCAACTTCCGTCGTAACGACAATGTGCTGCGCTTCATCACCCTCAAGCAGGACAAGTTCTTTGCCCAGTATGCTGAGAAGAGAAGAAGCCTGAAGAAATCTAAAGAAGAAAAGGAGAATTAATTATGGCACAGAATTCCAACGAAGTACGTTATCTGGTTCCCCCCACGGTGGACACCAAGAAGAAAAAATACTGCCGCTTCAAGAAGAACGGTATCAAATTCATCGATTATAAGGATCCCGATTTCCTGAAGAAATTCCTCAACGAGCAGGGTAAGCTGTTGCCTCGCCGCATCACCGGTACCTCTCTGAAATATCAGCGCAAAGTGGCCCAGGCTGTCAAGCGTGCCCGCCAGATTGCTCTGTTGCCTTATGTAACCGACTTAATGAACAACAAATAAGCACTATGGAAATTATACTGAAAGAAGACGTCATCAACCTCGGCTATAAAGACGATGTTGTTAAGGTAAAAGACGGCTATGGCCGCAATTATCTGATTCCGCAGGGTAAAGCCATTGTTGCTACCGAATCTGCCAAGAAGGTGCTGGCTGAAAACCTCAAGCAGCGTGCCCGCAAGCTTGAGCAGCAGCGCAAGGATGCCGAAGCTCTGGCTGCCAAGTTCGAAGGTGTCGCTCTGACCCTGTCTGCCAAGGCTGCCGAAAGCGGCAAGATCTACGGTTCTGTCACTTCCGCTCAGATTGCCGAAGAACTGGCCAAGCTGGGTATCGAAATCGACCGCAAGAGCATCGTTCTGAAGGATGCTGTCAAGGAGCTCGGTTCTTACACCGCTACGGTGAAGATCTTCAAAGAGATCCACGCCACGGTTCCTTTCACTGTCGTTGCCGAAGCCGAGTAATCTCTCAAGCTTTTATACAGGGACGTCTCCCGTTTTTCGGGGGACGTCTTTTTTTTGTTATCTTTGCTGAGTCAAGACGGTGCTCCGCCTTGCATCTGAAACGGATGACCGAATGAAAAAGGTAGTTGCCATTAATCTGGGGTGCAAACTCAATTTTGCCGAAATGGCCAGCCTGCTCGAGGAACTGGAGAGCCGGGGCTGGCAGCAGGTGAAAATGGGCCAGCCTGCCGATTTGTGCCTGATCAACACCTGTGCGGTCACCGAAACGGCCGAACAGAAGGACCGTCAGACCATCCATCGTCTGGTGCGCGAATATCCCGACGCGTTCATTGCGGTGACGGGCTGCTATGCTCAGCTGAGTCCCCGGCAGATCGCCGACATTCCGGGAGTGGATCTGGTGCTGGGCGCCGATGAGAAAAACCTGCTTCTGTCTTGTCTGGAGAAGGGCTGCTCGAAGGTGGTCGGCGGAGCGACTGTCATGGCGGGCCTTCGGAAGGATATCTCGAATTTCCTGCCGGCCTGCGCCCGTGGCGACCGTACCCGTTATTTTCTGAAAGTCCAGGATGGCTGCGACTATTTCTGTTCGTATTGCACCGTGCCTAATGCGCGGGGCCGCAGCCGCAATCCCCAAATCGCCACTCTCGTGGCTCAGGCCCGTGCGGCTGCGGCCCGCGGTGCCCGTGAAATTGTGATTTCGGGTGTCAATATCGGCACCTTCGGCCGTCAGCATCCCCATTTGGCAGCCGACGGAGTGGCGCCCCGGGATGTGCCGGCGCCTTCGGCCGCTTCTCTGGGCCGTGAAAGCCTCTTGGACCTGTTCCGCGCCTTGGATCAGGTGCCCGGCATCGAACGCTACCGCATCTCCTCGCTCGAGCCCGATCTGCTCGATGATGACATCATCGGTTTCGTGGCTCATTCCCGGCACTTCGCCCCTCATTTCCATTTGCCGCTCCAATCGGGCAGCGACGAAGTGCTCGCCCTGATGTGCCGTCGCTACAGGCGTGAACTGTTTGCCGAGAAAGTCTGTCGCATCAAACAGGCCATGCCCGACGCCTTCATCGGTGTGGATGTGATTGTGGGCATGCGTGGCGAGACTCAGGCCTGCTTCGAAGACAGCGAGGCCTTTATCCGTTCGTTGCCGGTATCGCAGCTCCATGTGTTCAGCTATTCCGAACGGCCCGGAACGCGCGCGCTCGACATCGAACCCAAGGTCTCTCCGGCCGACAAGAAACTCCGCAGCCAGCGGCTGCACGGCTTGTCGGAGGAAAAACGCCTGGAATTTTACCGTTCGCAACTGGGCCGTCCCATGGAAGTGCTCTTCGAGCATGGCTCCAAAAACGGCCGGATGAGCGGTTTCTCCGCCAATTACGTCAAGGTGGAAGTCCCCTTCCGCGCCGATTGGCAGAATACGCTCCAGACGCTCTGCCCGAGCGCTTTCAACGAAGATGCTTCCGCTCTGATGCTGTCTGAACAATCACCTGTCTGAATATAGTCCTGCGTATATGAAAAAAGTTTCGGTCATCATTCTCAATTGGAATGGCAAATCGCTGATGGAACGTTATTTGCCCACGGTAGTCGCCGGCACGCCGACTCAGCTCACGCCCGATGTGGAGGCAGAGGTCGCGGTGGCCGACAATGGCTCGACAGACGGTTCGCAGGACTGGCTGCGCGAGCACTGGCCCGGTGTGCGTCTGGTCTGTTTCGACCGCAACTACGGCTTTGCCGAAGGCTACAACAAGGCGGTCGAGGCTGTTGCCTGCGACTATGCCGTGCTGCTCAATTCCGACGTGAGGGTGGAGGATGGCTGGCTCCTTCCGCTGGTGGACTATATGGAAGTCCATGAGGAGGTGGCTGCCTGTCAGCCGAAGATTCTCTCCGACCGCGAGCCCGGGATGTTCGAATATGCCGGTGCCGCCGGCGGTTTCATCGACCGCCTGGGCTATCCCTTCTGCCGCGGACGCATCCAGTCGCTGGTGGAAGAAGACCGGGGGCAATACGACAATGTGACCGATATTTTCTGGGCCACGGGCGCCTGCCTGATGGTGCGCCGCGACGATTACCTGCGCGCGGGCGGACTGGACGGCGGCTTCTTCGCCCATATGGAAGAAATCGACCTGTGCTGGCGTCTGCGCTCGATGTGCCGCCGCCTGGTCTGCATTCCGCAAAGCCGTGTGTTCCACTTGGGCGGCGGCACATTGGACGCCTCCAATCCGCGCAAGACATTCCTGAATTTCCGCAACAATCTGCTGATGCTCTACAAGAACCTGCCGGAGAAGAAATTGCGCTGTGTGATGTTCCAGCGCTCGCTGCTGGATGTGATGGCGGCCTTTTTCTTTCTGCTTAAAGGCGAAACGGGCAGTTTCAAAGCGGTCTTCCGTGCCCGTCGCGAATTCCGCCGTCTGAAAAAACAGTGGGCGCCCGTCCGCGAACAAGTTCAGCGTCAGGCGCTCAAAGCCGATATCCCCGAAATCTATCCGGGCATTTCCATTTTTTCCTTCTATTTCAAAGGCTGGAAAACCTTTGACCGTCTCAGCAGATTTCAATCTGCCGCGAAGCCGGAGTCTTCACGCTGACCTCTTTCTTGGGCAGCGTCACGCAGAGCACACCGTCGTTCATCGTGGCTTTGATGCCCTCGATCTCGACATCCTCGGGCACGAGGTAGGTCTGGCGGTAAGAAGCGTAGGAAAACTCCCGGCGAAGGTAGTTTCTTCTGTCCTTCTTGTCTTCGCTTTTCTTCTCCAGAGAGATGGTCAGCTCGTCGTCATTCTCCAGACGCACTTTGAAGTCGTCTTTGCTCATGCCCGGAGCGGCCAGCTCCAAGGTGTATTCCTTCTCGTTTTCAGCCACGTTCACGGCAGGCGAAGCAAACTGCTTGCCGGGTGTGAATCCGAAGTCGTCGTTGAAGAATTCTCTGAAAAGACTGGGCATCCAGTTCTGAGCGGTTCTGTTTACATAGAAAGTCGGTACCATAGTTTTGTCCTCCATTAAGTTTAATTGGTTGATTGATTATGTCTGTTTTGTTTGCGGCGCCCTTTTGCTGACGCTTGCGACATAACAATAGACAAAACCGATACCAATGCCGTTTTTGATTATTTGTACTGACAAAACGGCAGAAAATTAGAAAATTTAATGACAAAATGGCCGATTAGCGTGTCAGGATGACTTCGGCACTCTCGATTTCCCCGCTGATGGGCGGGGCAAACTTCCTCACATGAATCTCGGCTTCCTCCACCTGGGCAAACTCGCTGCGGACACGCGAGACAATTCGGGTGGCCAGGTGCTCGACCAGATTCACCGGCGTCTTCATCTCCTCGGCGACAAGAGCATAGACGGCCGCATAGTTGAGCGTGTCTTCCAAAAGGTCGCTTTCGCCGGCCTTGGAAAGGTCGAGCCGCAGTTTCAGGTCCACTTCCCAGCGGGTGCCGCAGAGACGTTCGTCGGGCCTGACGCCATGGTAGGCGTAGAAGCTCATTCTGTTTAGAATCAAATAGTCTTTTGCCATTCGAAAACCGAAAAATTACACACAAATGTACGGTATTTTGCGCAATTCACTTATCTTTGCACGACGAAAACATTTATATAGAATTATGACTCAAGAGAAAGCAATTGCCAACGGCGTCATTCACAACACCATTGCCAACGGTACGACTATCGTGGGTACAATCACAGCCGAGCACGACCTGCGTGTGGACGGCTTCATCGATGGTGTCATTGACTGCCGTGGTAAGGTCGTCGTTGGCAACCAGGGAGCCGTGAAGGGTTCCATCAACTGTGCCAATGCCGAGATCGTGGGCCGTTTGGAAGGAAAGATTAAAACAGAGGAAGTTTTGTTGCTCAAGTCCACAGCCGTTGTGGAAGGCGAAATAAAGGTGGCCACCTTGGTTGTGGAGCCCAACGCCAAATTCAACGGAACCTGTGCCATGCTCACTCCTGAGTCGGCAAAAGCCGAACAATGATAAAGAACTACGTCCATTTCGATATGTCGGCGGAGCCGATCAGAACCAAATGGTATCTGAAACCGCTGCTGTATCTTTTGAGCGCTCCGGCTCTCTGGAATCATCGTACCAGAATCACGCGCGAAAATGTGGAAGGCCTCAAGCCTCCCTACATTCTGCTTTGCAACCACAACGCTTTCTTCGACTTCAAGGTAGCCTCCAAGGTGATTTTCCCGCACAAGGCCAACTACATTGTGGCCATTGACGGCTTTGTCGGCTTCCCCGGCCGCAAATGGCTGATGCAGCGGGTGGGTTGCATCGCCAAGCGAAAGTTCACCAACGATCTCAAACTCATCCGTCAGTTGCGCAAGACGGTGGCCAACGGCGATATCGTGTGCTTCTATCCGGAAGCCCGCTATTCGCTTTGCGGCACCACGGCCGTGCTGCCCTCTTCGCTGGGCAAACTGTGCAAGATGCTGGGTGTGCCGGTGGCCACACTCATCTGCCACGGCCATCACATCAATTCGCCTGCCTGGGACCAGCATTCGCGCAGTGTGAAGCATACCGAGGCGGAGTTCAAACTGCTCTTTACGGCCGAACAGCTGGCACAGGCTTCTGTGGAAGAGGTCAATGCGAGCATTGTCAAGGAATTCCAATACGACGACTACGAGTGGCAGAAGCGCCGCGGCATCCGTCTGAAATACAAGAACCGGGCCCGCAATCTGCACAAGATTCTGTATCAGTGCCCTCATTGCGGTACCGAATACGAAATGACCTCCAGCGGCATCACGCTCACCTGCAAGCACTGCGGCAAGTCGTGGGAGATGACTCCTCTGGGCGAACTCCGTGCCACCGAAGGCGAGACCGAATTCGCGCATATCCCCGACTGGTACGAGTGGGAGCGCGCCAATGTGCGCCGCGAAGTGGCCGAGGGCTCATATTCGACTGGCCTGCTGCCGGTGATTGTCCGTACCTTGCCCAACGTGCGCCATCATCTGCTGGGCAAAGGCACGCTCGTCCACGATATGACGGGTTTCCATGTGAAGGGCTTCGACAAGGACGGCGACCCCTTTGAGGAGAACATTTCCGTGCCGGAGCGCTATTCCTGCCATGTCGAGTACGATTACCACAAATATGGTGACTGTCTGGATGTGAGCACGCTTCACGACACTTGGTTCCTGTCGCCGCAGACGCGCCGTTTCGCGCTGACCAAGATTGCCCTGGCCACCGAAGAACTCTATTTCGCCTTTTGCCGTGCCCACGGCCGCGAGTGCCGTCCCGGCCTGACCTGATTTTCGGACGGGGCTGGGCGTTTCCGTTGCCCTTGCTTGAATAAAAGTATGGCCTCAAGTCTTGCGACTTGAGGCCATACTTCGTTATTATGGGAACATCCGACCGCGCCAGCGGTCTCCGGAATCTGTGTCATCATCCGCACTTGCTGTATTCGCACTGGGTGCAGTGGGTGCAACCTTCCTGCTTGACCAGTTTGCCGCCGCAGTTCGGGCACTTCTCGCCAATCACTTCCTCATCCTTGAGGTAGGCGCTCAGCGCGCGTTCCACACCGTTCTTCCAAGTGTTGATGCTGTCGCTGTTGAGGTCGAGCTGACCGACCAGTTTCACCACCTGCTGGATGGGCAGACCGGCACGCAGCACACCGCTGATGAGCTTGGCGTAGTTCCAGTATTCGGGGTCGAACTTGTCCGACAGGCCTTCCACGGTGATTTTGTAGCCCTTCTTGTTGGAGAACTGGAAGTCGTAGCGCTTTTCGCCGTCTTCCACCACCTTGATGATCTTGCCTTTGGTCACGCCCTTCGGCAGCATGATGCCTTCGTCATCGTCCTGGATACCGCAGAAGATTTCGTAGGGACGTCCGTTCTGCAGACCTACGAAAGCCACCCATTTTTCCTTGTTGTTCTGGAAACGCAGCACGTCGGCTTCCAGCTCCTTCGGACGGTGCGGGGCGAAGTTCTGCTCCATGCAGATGCAGTTCTTCTTGTCTTCGGTCTTCTTGGTGTTGGCGTCGAGGATGTTGTTGCGCGAACCGTCGCGATAGATGGTGCATCCCTTGCAACCGCTGCGCCAGGCTTCGATGTAGAGCGTGTTGACCAGCTCTTCGTTCACGTCGCTGGGCAGGTTGATGGTGACACTGATGCTGTGGTCGACCCATTTCTGGATGCGGCCCTGCATCTTCACCTTCTGCAGCCAGTCCACATCCTGGGCCGTGGCCTTGTTGTAGGGCGACTTGGCAATCAGTTCGGCCTGCTCTTCGGGAGTCAGCTGCTTGGTGGTGTCATAGCCGTTGATTCCCATCCAAGTTTTGAACTTGTGGTGGAAGACGATGAACTCTTCCCACTTGATGCCCTGGTCGTCGATGAAATCGTAGTGGGCGCTGGCGTCTTCGGTGGCGTTGACTTTGCGGCGGCGCTTGTAGATGACGCTGAAGGCGGGTTCGATGCCGGAAGTGGTCTGGGTCATCAGGCTGGTGGTGCCGGTGGGAGCGATGGTCAGACAGGCAATGTTGCGGCGACCGAATTCCTTCATTTCCTTCTTCAGCGAAGGATCGGCCATGAACAGACGGTTGAGGAAAGGATTCTTCTTTTCCTTTTCAAAATTGTAGACGGGGAATGCGCCGCGCTCCTTGGCCATGTTGACCGACGAATGATAAGCGGCCAGCGCCATGGTCTGATGGATCTTTTCGGAAAGGTCGCAGGCGGAATCGCTGCCGTAGGTGAGCCCCATGGCGGCCAGCATGTCGCCTTCGGCGGTGATGCCGATACCGGTGCGGCGGCCCTGCAGGGTCTTGTTGCGGATCTTCTCCCAGACTTCCTTTTCGGTGCGCTTGATGCTGTCGTCTTCGGGGTCAGAAGCGATTTTGCAGAGAATAGCTTCGATCTTTTCGGTTTCCAGGTCGATGATGTCGTCCATCACCCGCTGAGCGATACCGACGTGCTGTTTGAACAGCTCGAAATCGAACTCGGCTTCGGCCGTGAACGGGTTCTTCACATAGGAATAGAGGTTCAGGGCCAACAGGCGGCAGCTGTCGTATGGGCAGAGCGGAATTTCACCGCAGGGGT
Source organism: Bacteroidales bacterium (assembly GCA_045627385.1). GTDB lineage: Bacteria > Bacteroidota > Bacteroidia > Bacteroidales > UBA1402 > UBA1757. The sequence goes on along the minus strand of JAZQNO010000031.1, from coordinate 17,200 downwards.
TGGTGGAAATGGTGCGGAACCCCTGGTCGGCATAGCTGTCGGGCACGGACTCGCGCTGGATGGTGTCCCAGAACAGCACACCGGGCTCGGCGGCACGCCAGGCATTGTGGACAATCTTGTTCCACAGGGCGCGGGCGTCGATTTCCTTCGTATAAAGGGGATTCTTGGAATCGATGGGCCACTGCTGGGTGTAGGTCTTGCCTTCGATGGCGGCCTGCATGAAAGCATCGTCCACGCGAACCGAAACGTTGGCGCTGGTAATTTTGCCTTCCTGCATCTTGGCATCGATGAAGTCTTCAGCATCGGGATGCTTGATGGAAATGGACAGCATCAGAGCACCGCGGCGGCCGTCCTGGGCCACTTCGGCCGTACTGCGACTGTAGCGTTCCATGAAGGGCACGATGCCGGTGCTGGTGAGCGCGGCATTCTTCACAGGGCTGCCCTTGGGACGTATGCCCGAAAGGTCGTGGCCCACACCACCGCGGCGTTTCATCAGCTGAATCTGCTCCTCGTCGGTCTTGATGATGGCGCCGTACGAGTCGGACTGCTCCAGGTCTTCGCCGATGACGAAACAGTTGGAAAGCGAGGCAATCTGGAAATTGTTGCCGATACCGGTCATGGGGCTGCCCTGAGGCACCAGATAGCGGAAATGGTCAAACAGGTCGAACAGCTGCTGGGCGGACAGCGGGTTCTCATACTTGCTCTCAATGCGGGCCACTTCGTTGGCCAGACGCCAGTGCATGTCGGCAGGTGTCTTTTCGTAGATGTTTCCGAAAGAGTCTTTCAGCGCATACTTGTTTATCCAAGCTTTGGCTGCCAGTTCGTCTCCCTGGAAATATTCCAATGTCGCCTGCCAGATCTCTTCTTTCGAATAGATGGTTGAATTGGTGGGTTCCATAAATCTTTATATAATAATGTTGTTTGTCTGTCCGTTGGTCTGTTCGTCTGTTTTGCCCGTCATCAATCGGCTGGAGGCATTCCGAAGTTGAACATTTTTGTCAACTGTTGCACACTTGGGCAAAGTGAAAGTTTTCCGAAAAAAATGGCCGGACTCTCGAAAAGACACAGATGCAAATCCCAAAGCCCTTAGGGGCTCAACCAGGTGAATTCTCGTAACCGTTTGAAAATGAGAACTTGAATCGAGTGTCTTTGATTGCTCTTCGTGTGATGCAATATTAATCGGAATATTTTTCACATCAAAACAATCAGGAGAAAAAAATTGAAAAAAGAAAAACTTTTTTCTTTTCTCATCCGCGAAAAATTTCCAAAAAGACAAATTCCATCGACAGACAAACGGAAAAAGTTTCCGCTTGCAGAAACGACAGGAAGCCCGTGCCAGCCTCGTTGTCAGGACGGCCTGTCTCTTGAAAAAGCAAAAGTTTTGAGATAATTTTGCGCTGGCTATTTACGTTTATTCCACCACATCAGAAACCCACCTATGAAGCCAGGATATCTTCTTTTTGCAGCCTGCCTGCTCCTTCTCACACAGTCCTGCCACACAGACATCATACCCGACAATGCCGAAACTCCCGACGGCCTGCCGCAAGCGGCCGGTGTCACCTATACGGCCACGGCCGTATGCGATATGCTCAATGCCCCCGGTGGCATCCCCACCAAGACCACTCTCGATGGCAACGATACCGACGGATACCGGGTGCTCTGGAGCAGCGGCGACCAGTTCCGGCTGATGTACAAATACAGCCGCATGTATTCCTACTGGGGATATCTTACTTATACGATAGCCTCTTCGCCCGGCAACACCTCGGCCAATTTCGCCACCACCGACAACTTCAAGAGCGAAGACTACAGCCGTCCTGTCATGGCCTTCTATCCCGCCAACCTCGTGCCCGATGATATCACCGGTATGACTACTACCATCATAGGTCCGCTTCAGTGGCCCATCCGACAGTCCTACGTGGCCGGACGGGCTGCCGGCTGCCCGATGGTCTCCGCGAGCACCGACCCCTCGGGCCCCTTCACTTTCCTCAATCTGGGCGGTGTGCTGCGTCTCACCGTCAAGGGCAGCGTCAAAGTGACTTCGATACGCATCTCCGCAGCCGAGAAACTGTCGGGTCAATGCTACATAAATGCAGAAGACGAGCCGCTCCATCTGTCGATGAAAGAAGATGAACTGGCCAAAAACAGCATCGTGCTGGACTGCCCCGAAGAAGGTGTTCAACTGACCGGAACTGGCGTCGATTTCCATTTCAACCTGCCTCCCGGCGAGTACACTTCCTTCCAGGTCGATTTCTACGACGGCAACCTGCATCTGGGAAGCTGCACGGCCAAGAAAACCATCGTCATCGAGCGCAGCAGGATCACACCCTCCACGATGACACTGCCAGACCTGAAGCCCGGCCGACTGCTCGCCATCGAATCCCAGACCCACATTCCGCAAAGCCAGATTGTATCGGCCGTCAGCGGCATGCTGCCCGCCGAATATGCCGGAATGGAATTGGCCATCTCCCTGCTCATCCGATCCAATATGGAACTGGTGAAGGTGCGCTATGCCACCACCGATGTGGACGGCCGGATGGTGGCCGCTTCGGGACTGATTGCCTATCCCACCTATTCCGAGAGCGGCACCAGCAGACCAATCAGCCGCATTGTCAGCGTGCAGCACGGCACCTGCGACATAGACCAGGCGCCAACCGTCCAGGAACTTCCCATGGAACTGCTTCCGGTGGCAGTCGGCACCCACCACAGCAACACCCTTATAGATATCCTCGTCGACGGAGTCTACGGCATCGCCTGCATGGCCGACTATCTGGGCTATGGAGACACCCGCAACACACAGCTGTTGCATCCCTATCTGCACAACCGGCTCACTGGCAGCACCTGCGCCGACCTCATCCTGGCCACCCAGGAATTCATCGACCAGCGGGGAATCTGCATCGAAGAGAATGGAGAAACGGTTCCGGCCGGGTCGGCTCGAGTCGATCTGGTGGGCTATTCGCAGGGTGGGGCAGCCACCCTCTCCACCATGCTTGAACTGCTCGACCGCGACGAGACACAATGGGCCGGGCGCATCGGCGGCGTGTGGGCAGGGGCCGGCCCCTACGACATTCCGGCCTTTATGGATTTCTTTGTCGAGAACGAATCCTACATCCGTTCGTGCTACATCCCCTTCGCCTTCCGTGGACTGGCCTACGGCGAAGGCCTCAGTCCCGACTGGGACAACATCTATGGCTCCAATGTGGGCGGCAGCGGCAAGAACGGCAGTCAGCTCGAAGACTCACTTTTCAGCCAGACGCAGGTGAGCACCTGGACCGATGTCATCGGCACCAATGTAAAAGACATTCTTCACCCCGATTTCTACAAGCCCGACTACAACCACAACAGTGATATCCTCAGCCTCCTGGAGGCCGCCGAGAATAATTCGGTGGTCAATCAGACAGCGCCTTCAGAGGCGATGAAAGCCAAAATCAAACTCTATCACAGCCCGGGCGACAACACTGTGCCTTATCGCTGTTCACAAAATCTTCAAAACAAGTGGGGACTGGGCTCCATCATCGATCTCGAACACGAAGACCATGTGGAGGCTGCGGTAGATTTTCTGCTGGACTACTGCGGTCTGGGTGATTTGGACAAACTCCTTCCCGAGATGTAAATCATTCGGCGCCGCCGCCGAGAGCACGGTAGAGCGAGACTGTGCCGCGCATCAGGTCGTAGCGGTCAGATATCTGCAGCAGCTGGGCCGACAGCAGCGACTGCTGGGCCGTGAGCACTTCCAGATAGGTCGACTGCGAGTGGCGCATCAGTGCGCGGGTGCTGGTGGCGGCGCTTTCAAGGGCCGCAATCTGACGCAGCCGGGCATCTGTTTTTCCCTGGGCCGACTCGCACAGGGCCAGAGCATTGCTCACCTCCGAACCAGCCTTGAGGATAATCTGGCGGAAGGCAGTGGCCGCCTCAGCCTGCCGGGCCTCGGCGGCTGTGAGCTGGGCTTTCAGCGAACCTCTGGAAAACAAAGGCTGCACCACCCCGGCACCTACGGAAATGAGCCAGCCGGCCGGTGAACTGATGGATTTGTCCCATCCGGCCGAAGGACCGATGCGAAGGGCAGGGTAGAAAGCTGCACGGGCCATCTGCGTGTCGTAATAGGCAATGCGCATGTCGTTTTCGGCACTCTTCACATCGGCGCGCCTTGAGAGCAGCTGCACCGGAATGCCGCATTCAAGGCCCGGATAGACAGGACTGTCCTTTATCTGCATCCGTTCGATGGGCTGGGGGCTGAGTCCCACCAGCACACAGAGGGCCCTTTCACATTCGCCCACCTGATATTCCAGGTCGAAGAGGCTGGCTTCGATGGAACAGGCATTGGCTTCCGTCTGGGCCACAGAGGCCTCGTTGGTCATGCCAGCTTCCTTCATGGCCTTCATGATGCGCACATTCTCTGCCCAGGAGTCGGAGGTGCTGCGCGAAACCTCCAGCTGAGCATCGAGCTTGAGCAGGGTGTAGTAGTATTCGGCCACCGAAGCCACCAGCTCGGTCTGGACACTCCTCACATAGAGTTCGCTCTTCTCGAGACTGGCCTGAGCCTTGCGCTTGCGGTTGTACAGTCCGCCGAAATCCATTTCCCAGCTGGCATCGACAGGAATGCTGTAACTGCTGGCCGAACCGCTGTAGCGCGGTTCGCTGTATTGGTAGCTGGCCGAAGGCGAGAGACTGGCCGAGGGCAGGAACGCCAGCCGCGCAGCCTTGAGTGCAGCCTGAGCCTCGACCACCTTCTGACGGGCCATGCCTAGGTTGGCATTGTTGACAAGCGCCGAGTCGATGAGCTGCTGCAGACAGGCATCGGCGAAGAAATCTCTCCAGGAGATGTCGGCAATGGTGCTGGTGTCGCAGGTGGCTAGCTGATAATGATTTTCCGTGTAGACGCTGTCGGTGATGTCGCGGGCCGTGCTGGCATAGTCGCGCCAGACCGAGCAGCCCGAATTGCCAGCCGCCAGCACGGCGCACAAAGCCATGGCGGCAGACAGTCTTATTGTTGAACGAGTTCGCATTGCTGTTGGAATTTGACGGGCGCCAGTTTCTCCTGCAACCATTCAAACAGGATAAACAGAGCCGGAACCATGAAAAGAATGCCAATGGTGCCGAGCAGCATACCGCCGATGACACCGGCACCCAGCGTGTTGTTGCCATTGGCGCCCACACCGCTGGCGACGATGAGCGGGAACAGACCCACAATCATCGTGAGCACGGTCATCATGATGGGGCGGAAACGCTCTTTGGTGGCATAGACAGCCGCAGCGGCGATGCTGAATCCCTCTCTGCGTTTCATCACGGCATATTCGGTGATGAGGATGGACGTCTTGGCCAGCAGTCCGATAAGCATGACCAGACCGGTCTGCAGGTAGATGTTGTTCTCCAGCCCCATGGCCCGCGCCAGCAGGAAACTTCCGGCCAGACCGAAAGGCAGGATCAGAATGACGGCGAAAGGCAGCAGGTAGCTCTCGTACAGAGCGCAGAGGATGAGATAGATGAGTACGAAACTGATGAGGAAGATGATGGCCGTGTTGCTGCCGCTTTCGGCTTCTTCACGGGCGATGCCTCCGAAATCGTAGCCATAGCCCACCGGCAGCGCCTCCAAGGCCACCTCGCGCACCGCCTGGATGGCTTCGCCCGAAGAATAGCCCTCGGCGGCACGTCCGTTCACTCTGATGCAGGGAAACAGATTGAAACGGTTGAGACTTTCGGGAGCGTAGATTTTGGTCAGCGTCACAAACTGGCTGATGGGAGCCATTTCATCTCCGATGCGCACAAACACATTGTTGAGCGACTGGCGGTCGCTGCGAGAGTTGGGGTCGGCCTGCACCATCACCTGATACAGCTTGGTGAAACGGTTGAACTTGGTCGACATCTGGCCACCGTAGTAGCCGTTGAGTACACTGAGCACCTCCTTGGGCGAAATGCCCGCCCGCTTGCACTTCACAGGGTCGAGGTCGATCTGGAACTGCGGGAAATTGGGGTTGAAAGACGTGCTGATGGAGCCAATCTCCGGGCGTTCGTTCATCTGGGCGATGAAATCCTGCGTCACGCTGAAGAGCGTTTCCACATCGCCGCCCTTGCGGTCCTGGATGTAGAGCTCGAAACCGTTCGTGGCACCATATCCGGGAATCATGGCCGGCGCCGATATGAAGATGGTGGCGTCGTTCATGTTCTGGGTGTAGTCTTTGATGCGCTGGATGACGGCATTGGCCGAGTGCTCCTTGCCCCGGCGTTCGCCCCAGGGCTTCAGACGGATGGTAAAAGAGCCGTGCGACGAGCCCGAGCCCGACACCAAACCGAATCCGGTGGAGTTTTCGTAGGCGCGTTTTTCTTCGATATCCTGGATGACATCGCGGTCGATGATGTTCATCACCTCCCGGGTGTAGGAAAGCGAACTGCCCGGAGGCGTGCTTACATCCACTCGCACCACACCCATGTCTTCCTGAGGAATCAGACCCGTCTTGGTCACCTTCATGTTGTAGACAAGCAGGGCGGCGCCCGCTGCGGCAATGACCGGCGCCAGCCAGCGGTGACGCAGGAAGAAGGTCATACCTTTCAGATAACTGCGCCTGACTGCGTCGAATCCGGTCTCAAAGGCGATGGACATGCGCCGGAACAGCCCTTTTCCGGCCGCTTCACCGCTCTTGGGCTTCAGCCACATGGCGCAGAGCGCCGGCGACAGCGTGAGGGCATTGATGGCAGAAATGCCCACCGACACGGCCATCGTGATGCCAAACTGGGTGTAGAAAGTGCCCGAGGTGCCGCCCATCATCGAGACAGGAAGGAACACGGCCATGAACACCAGCGTGGAGGTGATGAGTGCCGAAGTGACATCGCTCATGGCATCGACAGCGGCCCGTTTAGGCGAGACATAGCCCTCGTCAAACTTGGCGTGCACGGCTTCCACCACAATGATGGAGTCGTCCACCACCACACCTATGCTGAGCACGAGCGCAAAGAGCGTGAGCAGGTTGATGCTGAACCCGAATACATACAGAAACAGGAACGTGCCGATGATGGACACCAGCGTGCTGATGAGAGGAATCAGCGTGGATTTGCCCGAACGTAGGAAGACAAACACCACCAGAATGACCAGCAGAATGGCCTCGAGCAGCGTCCTGACCACGTTGCGGATAGAAGCGTAGAGAAAGTCGTTGCTGTTGGACAGCACCGCCATCTCCAGATCGATGGGGAAGGCTTCCTCGGCCTGAGCCAGATATTTTTCAATGTTGTTGATAACCTCGGTGGCGTTCGAACCGGGCGTCTGATAGATCGACATCGACGCGCCGGGGCAGCCGTTGACACGGCCCACAAACTGGTAGGAAGTGGCGCCGAGTTCCACCTGAGCCACATCCTTCAGCCGCAGCACCTCGCCGCTGGGCAGCGCCCTGATGACAATGTTTTCAAACTCTTCGGGCTTCTCCAGACGACCCTTGTAGCGCAAGGCATACTGGAAGGTATTGTCGGAATTTTCGCCCAGCGAACCCGTGGCCGCCTCGATGTTCTGTTCGGCCAGCGCCGCGGTGATGTCCGACGGAATCAGCCTGTACTGGGCCATCACATCGGGTTTCAGCCAGATGCGCATGCTGTAGTCGGCACCCCTCACATCCACGTCGCCCACGCCCGGAATGCGCGATACGGCCGGCACAAGGTTGATTTTGATGTAGTTGGAAATAAACTCGTTGTTGTAGGAAGCCTGAGGGCTGAAGACCGCCACCTGCATGAGAATGTTGGTCTGCCTCTTGCGCACCGTCACACCCACCTCGTTCACCTCGGAAGGCAGCGAGCGGGTGGCCCGGCTCACACAGTTCTGCACGTTGACAGCCGCCATGTCGGGATTGGTGCCCTGCTTGAAATAGACCTGAATGTTGGCCGAGCCCGTGTTGGAGGCCGTAGAATACATATAGGTCATGTTCTCGACACCGTTGATGGCCTCTTCCAGAGGCACGATGACCGATTTCTGCACCGTCTCGGCGCTGGCGCCGGTGTAGTTGGTGGAAACGTTGATGGTGGGCGGCGCAATGTTGGGGTAGCGCTCAATGGGGAGTACGCTGAGACCGATGATGCCGCCGATGACAATGACAATGGAAATCACGGTGGAGAGCACCGGCCTGTCTATGAATGTCTTGATGTTCATAAGGATGCTTCTGCGGGGCTTCGTTTACTGGGCTGCTTCAACCATCTTCCTGATGGCGACGCCGGCACCGTCCTTGAGCAGACCGACGCCTTCGACAATGAGCGTGTCGCCTGCGGCTATGCCGCTCTGGACAACGTATTCTTTGCCGTTGGAGATTTCAAACACATTGATGATGTGCGATTTGGCGATGCCGTTCTCGTAGCGGAAAGCATAGATCTTGTCCTGCACCTCGTAGGTGGCCGACTGCGGAATGACGATACAGTCCGACTGCTGATGGGGCAGAATGACATTGCCCGAACCGCCCGACAGCAGCAGACGGCCCTTGTTGGGAAACTTGGCTCTCACAGAGACAGCGCCGGTGGAAGGGTCGATGATGCCGCTGATGGCCTCAATGCGGCCCGGCTCCGAATAGGTCGACCCGTCGCTGAGCTGAAGCTGCAGGTCGGGCATGTTCTTCAGCACATTGTCCAGCGAACCGAACTGGCGGGTGAGCGACAGCACCATGCTCTCGGTCATGGAGAAATACACATACATCTCGGAGTTGTCCGACACGGTGGTGAGCGGCGTGGCGTCGTTGGGGCTCACGAGCGTGCCCACCCGGAAGGGCAGGCTGCCGATGACCCCGTCCACCGGGCTCTTCACCAGCGTGTATTCGAGATTGTTGCGGGCCTGCGTCTCATTGGCCTCGGCCTGCGCCAGCTGAGCCTTGTCGCGCTGCAGGGTGGTGCGCGCCATCTCCAGGTCGTAGGAAGAAATGATCTTCTGCTCGTAGAGCTGCTTCTTGGAGTTGAGGGTGAGTTCCGAAGCCGCCACGGCAGTCTTGGCCACATTCACATTGGCAATGGCCGTCTGCAGCTCCGACTGATACTGGGTCTGGTCTATGACAAACATGGTCTGGCCCTTGCTCACGCGCGAGCCCTCCTTTACATTGATGTCGGTGATGTAGCCCGACACCTTGGGCCGGATGTCGATGTCCTGCTTGCCCCGGATGGTGGCCGAGTAGTTCGAGGACAGTTGTCTGGAAGTGGGTTTGAGCACCATCATGGAATATTGACGTGCCGCATGCTGGCTGTGGGTCTCCTCGCAGCCGCTCAGACAAGCGGCCAGACCAAGTGCCATGGTCAGGCCGAAAGCAGTGCGCAGGGCTTTCGCAGCAGAGTTCTTAACTGAAAGACTTATCATAGACAGAATGAATGTGCTATAGGTGAAATATGGTTGCAGACGGGCTTTCCGTCAACCTTGTTAGATATAGACTCAGGGCAATAGTTTAACCCGCCGACGGGCCAATACAGCCTGATTTTTTCCAAAAATCGGGCCGGTGTCTATTGCGCGGAATCGGTTTTGCGCCGTATCTTTGCAAGAGTGAAAAATTTGAACCGCAATTTATGGGAACGACTGCAATTGTCTCTGCAATCCTGACACTTCTGGCCGGCATCGGCATATTTCTCGTCGCCTGCCAGATGATGAGTTCCAATCTCGAATCGGCCAGTTCGGCCAAGCTGAAAAGCCTCTTTGCCAAAGCCTCCAAAAGCAAGCTGCTCGGAGTGGGCATCGGCACCGTCGGTACCGCAGCCATCCAAAGTTCCGGTGCCACCACGGTGATGACCATCGGTTTTGTCAACGCAGGCATCATCTCTCTCTCTCAGGCCGCCACCGTCATCTTCGGCGCCAACATCGGTACCACGGTCACCGCGCAGATTGTAGCGCTGGGCATGTTCGGAAGCAACGCGCTTTCCACCACCGTCATCTTCTCGGCCTTTGCCGGCATCGGTGCCGCCATGGCCATGTTCTCCAAATCCAGCATCGTCAAGACCTGGGGAGGCATCCTCACCGGTTTCGGCATGCTCTTTGTGGGCCTGTCGCTCATGAGCGGCTCCATGGAAGAGTTTGCGGCCCTCGACGGCGTGAAGACCTTCCTGGCCACCATCAGCAATCCGCTGCTCCTCGTGCTCATCGGCACCATACTCACAGCCATCATACAGAGTTCGTCGGTGATGACATCCATTGCCCTGGCCATGTGCGTCACCGGGCTCATCTCGCTCGATCAGGGCATATTCCTCACCATGGGTTCCAACATCGGTTCCTGCGTCGTGGCCATCATCGCCGGCATGACCAGCGGCACCAACGCCAAGAGAACCGCGCTCATCCACCTGCTGTTCAACTGCTCCGGCGTGGTGGTCTTCCTCACCGTCGGCTGGCTGCTCATGGCGCTCAGCGGCAATGCCTACAGCTTCGGAGCGTTGTTCGACAGCCTGTTCCCGGGCGCTCCCCAGACCCAGCTGGCCATGTTCCATACCTTCTTCAATGTCCTCACCGTGGCGTTCATGCTGCCCCTGACAGAGGCTCTGGTCAAACTCGTTTCAAGAATGATCAAAGAGCAGAAGACATCCGAAGAAGTGCTACGCCTGCGCTATGTCGACAAAAACATGCTGCAGACCCCGCCTATTGCCGTGGAACAGACCAAACGCGAAATTCTCCGCATGGCCGCTCTCTCGATGGAAAACTTCGACCGCTCCCTTGACATCATCACCACGGGCAATTTCTCCGAGCGTGAGACATTCGACCGCATTGAAGCCGAAATCAACTTCATCAACAGGGAACTGGTCGACTTTGTGGTGAAACTCTCCGACCGCAAAGGACTCGACAGCCACGACAAACTCTATCTGACCACCGTGTTCAGAACCGTCCGCGATGTGGAACGAATCGGCGACTATGCCGAAAACATTGTGGAATATGCCGATGCGCTTGCCAATGCCGGCGACCGTTTTTCGGAAGATGCGCTGTACGAAATCAGCCAGCTGAAAATCCTGGTCCACTCGCTCTACGACAGAGCCATCTCCGCCTACAGTCTGGAAAGCATGGAAGAGCTCGAACAGGCCAACGCCATCGAAGAACAGATCGACGATTTCACCAAGGGGATGGAAGACAGCCATATCGAACGCCTTGCCAAAGGCATCTGCAACGCCAACACCGGTGCGCAGTACATGGAACTGTCCTCCGATACCGAGCGTATCGCCGACCACCTCATCAACGTGGCCAAGACCATCAGAGGCCTTCTCCAGACAGCCTGAGGCAAAACTCCCTCGCTCAGTCTTTCAGAAAACCCTGCCGGCGAAGCGTTTCGATGAAGGTTTCAGAGAAATGCTCGTTGTCGCGGCGGGTGTAGCGTATGTCCGTAAACACCTGAGCCAGCGTTTCCTTGCCGTTGATTTCCACATAGTGTAGGTTGGCCGGCAGCGATTCCTTTTCGGCAAACAGACGGTCGATGTCGGCGGCCGTGTATTCGTGATAGACCTCCTCGTGGACAATGGCTTCCAGCGGCAGCCGTTCGCACATTTCGGGCGACTGCTCGGGCCATCCCAGCGTGACGGTGACGATGGGCATGACCAGACGGGGCAGTTGCAGCACTCGGACGATGTCGCCGGCCAGATAGGTGGTGGTGCCCAGGTAGCAGATGCCCAGGCCTTTTTCTTCGGCCGCCACACACAGCGTCTGGGCCGCGATGACCGCGTCGATGGAGGCGTAGGCCAGCGACTGGATGTTGTCGAATCCCGGCTGGGCCTTGCGCTGCAGGCACCACCGGCTGTAGCGATTGAGGTCGGCGCAGAACGTGAGCACCACAGGGGCCGACATCACCTGAGGCTGGTTGAAATGGCAGGGCGCCAGCGCCTTTTTCACGTCTTCCGAGCGCGTTGCTATGATGCTGTAAAGTTGCATGTTGCCGGTGTTGGAAGAACGACAGGACACTTCCAGCAATTGATTGAGCAGGTCCTGGGAAACCTCGCGTGAGGAATAGCTGCGCACGGTGGCGCGATGGGTGAGACTGTTCATATGGAATGGATGATTATTTGAGCGGAATTCTGATGATTGTGGCCGAAGCGGGTCTGAGCGTCAGGCAAATGCCCTCGCTGCTGCTTTCGACTTTCAGCTTGGTCCATCGGGGTGCTGCCATGCTGCCGTCGGGCATGATGGTGGCGCCGCCGATGCGGATGTCTTTGTGGGCGGCGATGTCGTTTTCTTCCTGATACAGCATCGTCATCCGTGCTTTTTTCCAATCGGGCTTGAAATCCTTGCCCGACGGAAGCTCCTTACCGGAGTGAATGCCTGATTTGTCGCACGACTGACAGAGCCCTTCGCAGGCCGTCGTTTCAATCCGGAGGCTGCGGGCCCGGACGCTGGGACCGTGCTGACGGTTGATGATTGTCAGCCACAGATACTCGTTGTCGCAGGACGCATAGGCACTCAACTGCCTGGTGTCTCCTTCGAAACGGCAGGGTTTCAGCTGCCCCTGTCCGGCAAGGTCGAACATCTTCATCGCATAGGAAAGCGGACGGATATCGAATCCCCTGCCATCTCTCACGAAGGCGGAATAGCTGGCGGCCACAATGCCTTCGCCGCCGCCCACGCGGTCTCCTGTGTGGAAATTGACGCCCTGGGCGCCCTTGCATGCCCACCAGAACATATAGTCAAGGGCCCAGAGGGCGGCGGCATAGCTGTCGCTCGCGTCTTTCAGACCACCGTACCAGATGCTGTTTGTCTCGGTCAGACGGAAGGGAAGCCGGCTGAAGACCGTATCCATCTTATTCCAGACGATCTCATACTGACCGAAGAGGTCGTCGGCCAGCAGGGTTTCTCGCTTTTCGGCCGGGTCGCAGGGAATCAGCTCGGAATTGTCTCTGACCTTGAACGGATTGCGGTAGGCGCAGTCGCCCGGATAGTAGTGCATCGAACTGAGAGCCATCACTGGCGTCATGTCGCCGCCGATCACACCGTAATCGTTTATCAGACGGGAAGTGATACCGGGATTGGGATTGTCATCGGGACCGCAGAAACGGGCTTCGGGAGCGGCCGACGAAATGGCCTGCTGCAAGGGTTCCCAGTGCGGACGCAACTGACGGTCGTAATCTTTGTAATAGGAGGGTTCGTTGCCGATAGCCATATAGGCGATGGCATCGCTGTGTTTGCCGTAGATGCGTTCGGCAACGCTTCGGGCATACCCTGCATCGGTGTTGTTCAGAAGCTGCAGGGAATAGATGATGCGGCAGTCGGCTTCCCGGGCGAAATCGAAGAGTTTGTCAATGTCGTCGAGGGTCGGACGTGCCACCTTGGGACGGTCGACCGAGTTGCCCCCCATTCGCAGACTCTTCACTCCCAGGGTTTTGAACAGTCGGGTGAGAGCTTTGTGTTGGGGATCGAAATAATGATTGCCGTCGGCTTCGGGCGAAACCCACTGGGCTTCATAGCTCAGACCGATGAAATCTTCGGAAATGTCGGGCCCGTCAGAGGCGTTCAGGTCGATGTTCAGGCATGCGGGCTCGGACATGGAACTCTTCGCAGAACCGTTTCTGAAAGCATCCGACTCCTTAAACGTTTCGAATCCTTCAAGATAATCAGGCCCAAAACCGGCTTTGGAATCGAAAGAGGCTGTCAGGCAGTAGCTTGAACGGTGTCTTCGGACTTTGAATACGGCAAATCCGCCTTCGTTGCGGTAGCGGCGGACCTTTCCGTTGACATAAAGCTTCGGCCCGGCTTTTTCGCCGCTTTCCGCGCAGTCGGTGGCCGGCATCGGAATCCGGACCGACGCACGCACACCGGCAGGCAGAATCCAGCGGAAAACATAAAGGCCGTCGGCCGACACCCTTTCAAATTGACAGGCAATGCCGCCTCTGATGCTGGGAACCAGTGCGGAGGCTTGCTTCAGACCGCCCGGCTGAGGGCAAAGGCCTATGGTCTTGAATCCGGGTTCTAGCGGTTCCACGCCCATAAGGCGACGCGGAATAATGTTGGCCGGAGCGCTTCCCCAGGCATGATTCCAGTCGAGATTCGGCTTGAAACAGGGATCCCAGGCTTCCAGCGTGATGGTGGCCCCCAGTCGGATCATATGGTACCAGCTGCGCAGCGATTCGGAGGCCATCAGCGAGCAGCCATAGGAATCGTCGTGAGCATTGTAGAGCGCTTCCAACAGAAACTGAGCGCCATAGACACTGCAGGCCATTCCCCGCGAGCGTATGAATTCCAGCACCGAGGCCTGTTTCTCTTCGGGCACCAGGCCGAAAGCCAGTGGAAACATATTGGCATGCAGCGAATGATGACCGGTGTCGATGCCGTCTTTGTAGCATTCGTTTTCCTCATCGAAAAGCAAGCGGTTGAACGTTTCCTTGAAAGCCTCGGCATCGGCCGCATAAAACTTGGCATCGGTTTTTCTGCCTAAGGCCCCGGCTATTTTGGACATCAGGACAAGTGTCTGGTAATGATAGGCATTGACTACCGTATTGTAGTCGGTCAGCACATAAGCGTCGGCTTCTCCGGCATCCTCCTTGCCAATGCCGAACGAACCGCTTCGGGGCCAGTCGACAATGTCTCTGATGCCGTTGCGGCCCCGATAGTTGAGACTTTCCGCCACTTCGGGCGTGAACTTTCCAGTGCGGGTGCTGATGAGGCCGTTCTCCTCGCGAAGAGCGGACAATGTTTTGGCTTTCAGAAGATTGTAATACTTATCGATAAGGGATTTGTCGCCCGTGTAAAGATAATCGTACCAAGCCATCAGTACCATCTGCATCTGCCATTCGGTAGGCCAGGTCGGATGTTCCAGCAGATATTCGATAGTCTGCCGCGCCATGGCATATTCGCTGTCGGTGCAGTAGTGTGACAACTGGTTGATGAGGGCATCCGCTTCGTAGGGAATACGTTCGCGGTCACCGTCTACATAGTATCCGCAGAAGGAAGTGGCCTTGACGGAATATTTGCACAGATCCCAAACCTGATTGAGAATGGTGTCGGAACAGTGAAAATGGGAGGCTTTTTCGTTGAATGGATAATGGACATTCCATCGCACGATGTCGCGCGGAACTGTCATGGGAGGAAGCCCTTCGATTTCGCAGTAGCGGAAGGGAAATACCTCGCCGATTTCGGCGGGCATCAGAATGGGCTGGGTGCCGTCATCGGTCGGACGAGTGTTGCGGCTGTCGGGTCGCAGTTCGGGCCGATAGGTGTGTTTTCCGGCCTGAAGATCCATTTCGTAGCGTGCATATCTGACGGAGCCGCCGGGGTTGCGGTTGACCTGTCCGTCTTTTAGCGCCTCTCCCAGATGAATCACAATGTGGCAGTCTTTCTGAAGCGTCAGGGGAAATTGGACTTGTCCGAAGGCATCGCGTCCAAAATCGATCAGCACCGCCCCTTGAGGTGTGCGTCCGAAACTGACAGGATCCTGGGGAATTCTTTCAAGAGCCTTCACAGGAAAGGTTTCGTTTACGGCCAGAGCGTCCTGCAGACAGAAAAGACTCAGGAGGGTGCACATAAGCACGGGTGTCAATCGCTTGAAACGGGCAGTCATAATCGGCGTTTTCAAAAAGTCAGACAATCCACAAATATACTCAATTCCCTATAAAAAAACCGTCCCCTCGAATCAAGTCGGGAGGACAGTTCCGTATGTGAGTGAAATACTCGAAAACCGAATTGCGATTATTTGACAATCAGTTCGTTGCCGACTTTGCGGGCACGGTCGGGCTTGTCGAGGTCGATGCCGGTGGCCAGACCGATTTCCACAAGAAGGTTCCAACCGGCGCACAGGTAGGCGTAGGGCTGCAGGTCGCCGCAGTCGGGAACGATGATGGTGGGGAAGGGAGTCTCATGAGTGGAGAAGGCCACGACCTTGCAGCCGACACCTTCTTCCAGCACTTCACGGAACTTTTCATATTCGGCCTCGATGGGGTCGACCACGAAGACGATATCGCAGGAATGCATCACTTCTTCGATGCCGTGGACGGCGTAGGTGCCCTCCAGGAAATCGCTCTTGCGGCGGGTGATTTCGTTGGTCTTCAGCGTGAGTTCTTCGGCCACGCCGTCGTTGTATCCGCTGAAATAGATGGTCTCGGCATTTTTCACATATTCGGGAATCCAGGCGGGAATTTCCAGGGTGAGCGCCTTTTCGAGCAGTTCGGGCAGCGCCTTCAGCTGCTGAGTGCGGTCTTCACCTTTCAGATTCCAGAGGATGGATTCGTAGAACATGGCCTGTTCCACCACGCTCTTGGTGGCGGCGACGGCCTGTTCCCAACCGCAGTTGAGCACATGCGTCTTCTGGCAGAACTGGGCCAGCATCGTGCCTTCGCAGGCGGTCAGGCCGAAGACGTCCTTCTTGCCGCTTTCGGTCAGTTTCTTGGCCAGAAGAACCACTTCTTTGGTGCGTCCCGAGTTGGAAGCGCAGCAGACACTGTATTTGGAAAGATCGTATTCGTAGGACTGGCGGCTGCCGTCGGTCTGGATGTTGAGATCCATTCCCCAACGTTTGGCTTTGCGCATGGCGTTCTTGGCCGGGAAAATGCGGCTGGAGCCTTCACCGGTAAGGAAAAGCCTTTGTGTTTGAGCAATGGTCGCCGCCTGCTCTTTCGAATCGGCGGGGTTGAACTTTCTGACGGCATCCACGGTGCCCATCATTTCCTGTACCAACGCATATTGCGCGTACTTTTTGTCTTTAAGGTTCATATTCTGTTATATAATTGGTTGATAGCTTCTTTGAACGATTCGGTTTCCTGACGGACCTGGGTGATGAACCCGTTCTCCTCGAGCGGACCTATGGCGGCGATCATTTCCTCTTCGTTGCGGTAGGTGGCCCGGCGGTAGATGTTCTCATAGTCCTTCTTGCGCGATTCGTAGGTCTGGTCGCAGACATACTGCTGGATGTCCTTGGCCCGGTCGAGCGTCTCGCACCACTGCTCCCGGCTGAAACCGTTTCCGGGCTCGATGCCGTAGAGGAAAGCCAGCGACAGGTAGGCGTGATGCAGTTTGTCGAAGGCATATTTGTCCCAGATCTCATCGTAGCGGCGATGGATGGCCTCCCAGGAATCGAGCGTGCCCTGGCAGATGTCGCGCTGCAGCTGCTCCAGATCGCTGGCCTGCATCAGCTGGCCGCCCAGATTGGCCCATTCGCGCTGGCGCTTGTCCCGAAACAGCCGGTTCAGGTCGCTCAGGCGGGCCTTGGGATGCTCCTCCATATATTTGAGAATGTTGCGGCTGGCGTAGTAGACAATCATGTCGCCGTAGGCGTGGTAGGCCTTGTATGCCTTGAGAATGCGCACC
>JAZQNO010000030.1:0-56184 GCA_045627385.1 Bacteroidales bacterium | reverse complement strand
GCCTGCGCATTGTCTTCAATCAGAAGCAGATGATGTCGGCGGCAGAAGTCGGCGACGCCCTCCGTATAGGCCGATTTCCCATACAGATGGACCAGCATCACGGCGCGGGTGCGTGCGGTCAGCGCTTTCTCCAGACAGGATTCGTCGAGTTCGAGCGTATCTTCGTCGACATCGGCCGGAACGGCATTCAATCTGTTGGAAGTGATGGCCAGAACGGAGGCAATGAACGTGTTGGCCGGGAAGATGATTTCGTCACCCTCTTTCAATTGGCCCATCAACCGGTATGCCTGAAGGATGAGATTCAGAGCATCCAGACCATTTGCGCAGGAAATGGCGTGTGTAGTCCCTATATAAGAAGCATATGCCTGTTCGAAAGACTTGGTTTCCTCTCCCCGCAGATACCAGCCGCTGTCGGCCACTCTGGCGAGCGACAGGCGGATGTCTTCGGCAAAACGGCCGTTGACAGCTTGCAGATCGAGGAACGGAATCATCAGACTTTGGCCAGCCAGGAGTTTTTGGAAACATACTCGGGGACCAGGTCGCGCACCAGATGGACCATCTCGGGAATCTCCACCTTGCGGGCACAGTTGACAATCCGATCCAAAGCCTGACAGACATCCTGGTAATCATACTGCCTTGCCTGAGCGATTCTGATCTTTTGGTTGAGGGTCGGCAAGGTGTTCTCCTTGTCGCTCAACACTTCTTCGTAGAGTTTTTCGCCGGGACGGAGTCCGGTGTATTCGATTTTGATGTCGACACCCTCCTGCAGACCGGAGAGCGAAATCATGCGGCGGGCCAGGTCGGCAATCTTCACCGGTGCACCCATATCGAAGACAAAAATTTCGTTGTCGTGTCCGAGCGTTCCCGCTTCCAGCACTAGACGGCAGGCCTCCGGAATGCTCATGAAGAAACGGATAATCTCGGGATGCGTCACAGTCACGGGACCGCCGTTGGCAATCTGCTCGCGGAAACGGGGCAGAACCGATCCGTTGGAGCCCAAAACGTTGCCGAAACGAGTCGTGACAAATTTGGTGCTACCCTTCACAAGGCCCTGCGAAATAGCTTTTCCCAGACTCTGGACATAGATTTCGGCCATACGTTTGCTGGTGCCCATGATGTTGGTCGGGTTGACCGCCTTGTCGGTCGATATCATAATCATCTTCTCGATGCCGTATTTCACGCAGGCATCGGCCACGTTGCGGGTACCCATGACGTTGACCATGATGGCCTCGCAGGGATTCTCCTCCATAAGCGGAACGTGCTTGTATGCCGCCGCATGGAAAACCACCTGCGGACGGTATTTTTCGAACACCATGGCCAGACGGTCCTCGCTTCGGACATCGCCGATGATGGGTGTGAAACGCTGATACGGAAAACGGTCCTCCATTTCCAGACGCAGATTGTGCATCGGCGTTTCGGCCGAATCGAAAAGAATGATGCTGGAAGCGCCCACTTTGACCAGCTGTCGGCAGATTTCACTGCCAATGCTGCCGGCGGCGCCCGTCACCAGAATCGTCTTGTTCCGGAGCATGGACTTGACCTCCTCCATGTCGATAATGATTTCGGGACGGTCGAGCAGGTCCTCCACTTCGACTTCTCTGACGTGGAAAGTGGAACGGTTGTCGAGATTGTCCACGGGAGGAGCCAACAGCACCTGCAGTTTCTGACGCTCGCAGAAAGCGATGAGACGGTCAGATTCGGCGTGTATGCTGGAAGTGTTGGGGAAGAGTATGGCTTTGATGTGTCGTGCCCTGACCACGCGCAGGAAGGATTCCTGGTCTGCAATCTGATAAACGTTCATGTTTTCGATGCGCAGACCTTTCTGCCCCTCGTCGGACGAACAGAAACCGCAGACATTGTATTTGGAATAGCTTCTCAAACGGGCGTTGAGCGATACGGAATCTTCGGCCACACCGTAAATGAGCAGATTTTCTGCGGGATTCGAATAAGACGTATCCGCAGAAGTGGTTCCCAAAGCATGCTCGTAGACGAATACCATGACGGAGCGGACACCGACCAGCACGGTGAAGGTGATGATGGTGTCCATAAAGGCTGTCATAAAGACGAGATCCAACTGGTATCTGAGCGGGTCATTCTGCAGCGCGCTCAGACACAATCCAACGACTACCAGCACATCCTTGACGACAGAAGCCAAGCCGAAAAACATCACATCCCTCAGGCGGGAATAACGGATGATGTTGCGGTAGGTCTTGAACATATAGAAAGCCATCGCACTCGCCACGAGCGACAGCAGGCAGTAAAACGTCATGCTCTCGGCCGAAATATGGCGCTCGCACTGATGATTGACGATCAGAATAGTGAAGAAGGTTGCCAGAGTCGACATCAGCACATCGATCACTGCAACCAGCCAGGTGCTCAGGTATCTGTTGAAGGAAAAGCGTTTGAGAAGTTGATTCGAAAAACCCATTGTCGTTTTCAGATTGCAAAAGATGAATTTGCAAATATAGCACAAAAAAAATCTAATATAACAAGGCCTTTGGCGGACACATTAAAAAAAGCCCCACAGTTCCTGTGGAGCGTATCTCAGAAGGCCCGTTGCCTCTTGAGCCGAAAGTCGGACTCGAACCGACGACCTACGCATTACGAATGCGTTGCTCTACCAACTGAGCTATTTCGGCAACTCAAATTCGGCCGCAAAAGTACATCATTTTGAAAAAATGGCAAATATCAGGCTCAAAAATCTGCCATCAGCTTTTTGAAAAATTCGCCGAGTTCTTCGTCAACTTTTTTCACAAGATCTTCATCGAGGCTGACAACATCTTCATCGTCAAGGTAATACAAATCGGCAACGGATTCGAAATCGTCATTGACCATCACCACGGAAAAGGGTTTCTGCAGATTGAGACTTTCGAACGCGCCTTCCTGTGCCAGTTTGGAGACGATGTCTTTGAGGATGGAAGTCACCTGCCGGATTTCCTCTTCTTCGACGATACCTTCTCCACCCCACTCTTCGACGGTCACTTTGTTGAGAATCTCGCGTTCGTCATTGAGGACGACAAACTGTGCCTCCTCGGGATTGGGCTGCAGAAAGAGATCAGTGATGCTGTCGCCGGCGAACTTTTCACGCTGTACAGCCAGCGCCTTGCGAATCACATGCTCCAGAAATGCCTGAAAATTGTCGATGTTCATATTTTTACTTTTGAATTGGACAAAGATAGAGCAAGGCGAGCGAAAAACAAAGCGGAGGCTTTGTTTTTCCGAGCCGCAGCCTATCTTCTGCGTCCGTCAGGACCCTCGGCACATAATTAATTTTCACGCACGTGTACGCAATCTCCAAATTTTCATTATCTTTGCGCGCTTTTTCGCACATGCGAAGGCACGATAAAATTTTTGTTTAACCCTTTATTGTTCACTCTATTTATGAACGAAGAAATCAATGCTCCCATGCAGGAAGAAGCAGTTGCAGCTCCTGAAGTGGTAGCCGCTCCCGAGGCTAAAGCCGAAAACGCCGCTCCGGCAGCCAAAGCAGCACTCGAACCCGACCAGAATTTCGACTGGGAAGCTTTCGAAAAAGGCAGCATCGTCGGCACCGCTGCCAAAGAAGAACTGACCAAGACTTACGATGAGACCCTCAACGCCGTCAAGGAAAAGGAAGTCATCATGGGTACGGTCATCTCGATGAACAAACGCGAAGTCGTTGTCAACATCGGTTTCAAATCGGACGGTATCGTTTCTCTGAACGAATTCCGCTACAATCCCGACCTCAAAATCGGCGATCAGGTTGAAGTGTATGTAGAATCTCAGGAAGACAAGAAAGGTCAGCTGATTCTCTCTCACAAGAAAGCCCGCACCAGCCGCAGTTGGGAAAATGTCAACGCCGCTCTCGAGAGTGGAGAAATCGTCAAAGGTTATGTCAAGTGCCGTACGAAAGGCGGTATGATTGTCGACGTATTCGGCATCGAAGCCTTCCTGCCCGGTTCTCAGATTGACGTGAAGTCTATCCGCGACTACGATGTATTCGTCGGCAAGACTATGGAATTCAAGGTTATCAAAATCAACCAGGAATTCAAGAATGTGGTTGTTTCGCACAAGGCTCTCATCGAAGCCGAAATGGAACAGCAGAAGAAAGAAATCATCTCCAAGCTCGAACCCGGTCAGGTTCTCGAAGGTACTGTCAAGAACATCACCAACTACGGTGTATTCGTCGACCTGGGCGGTGTGGACGGTCTGATCCACATCACCGATCTGAGCTGGGGTCGCGTCAACGATCCTCACGACTTTGTCAACGTTGAAGACAAGGTCAAGGTCGTCATCATGAACTTCGACGAAGAGCGCAAGCGTATCGCTCTGGGTATGAAACAGCTCACTCCTCAGCCTTGGGATGCTCTCGATCCCGATCTGAAGGTTGGCGACACGGTCAAGGGTAAGGTTGTCGTCATGGTCGACTATGGCGCATTCGTGGAAATCGCCCCCGGCATCGAAGGTCTGATCCACGTTTCGGAAATGAGCTGGAGC
The DNA here is from genome assembly GCA_045627385.1 of Bacteroidales bacterium. Lineage (GTDB taxonomy): Bacteria > Bacteroidota > Bacteroidia > Bacteroidales > UBA1402 > UBA1757. The sequence goes on along the minus strand of JAZQNO010000030.1, from coordinate 51,708 downwards.
CAGCACCTGCGCAGCGCTCAGGACTTCCTGAAAGTCGGCGACGAAGTCGAAGCCGTCATTCTGGCCCTCAGCCGCGAAGAACGCAAGATCTCCCTGGGCATCAAGCAGCTTAAGGCCGATCCTTGGGAAAACATCGAAACCAAATATGCCGTCGGCAGCAAGCATACCGCCAAGGTCCGCTACTTCACCAACTTCGGCGTATTCGTAGAAATCGAAGAAGGCATCGACGGTCTGATCCACATCAGTGACCTGAGCTGGACCAAGAAGATCAAACATCCGGCTGAGTTCACTCAGATTGGTGCTGAAATCGAGGTCGTCGTTCTGGAAATCGACAAGGAGAACCGTCGTCTGAGCTTGGGCCACAAGCAGCTCGAGGAGAATCCTTGGGACAACTTCGAAACCATCTTCACCGTTGACAGCATCCACGAAGGCAAGATCACTGAAATCGTCGACAAGGGTGCCGTTATCGCTCTGCCCTACGGCATCGAAGGTTTCGCCACTCCCAAGCATCTTGTCAAGGAAGACGGAAGCCAGGCTCAGGCCGGTGAGACTCTTCAGTTCAAGGTGATTGAGTTCAACAAGAACGCCCGCCGCATCATCCTCAGCCACAGCCGCATTTTCGAAGATGAAGCCAAGAAGGAAGCCCGCGCAGCCGCCAAGAAGGTAGCCAGCGAGAAGAAGGCTGAAGAGAAGGCCGCTCAGGAAGTTTCCGCCAAGGTTGAAAAGACCACTCTCGGTGACATCGACGTTCTGGCCGCTCTGAAGAAGCAGTTCGAAGAGGAAGAAGTTCCCGCAGCAGCCCCCAAGGCCAAGAAGACCGCTTCCAAGAAGAAAGCCGCTGAAGGCGAAGGCGAAGCTGCCGCTGAATAATCGGCAAGACACCTTTATAATAAAAGAGTGACTGAATTTTCAGCCACTCTTTTTTTATCGGAAAAACCGAAGGCAAAACCGCTCGCCTCGGCCAGCGTCTTAGAATTGCAGGCAGCCGGCTCCCTGACGCACTACCACCGGTTCGTCGTCTGTGCAGTCAACCACAGTCGAAGGTTCGGTCCCCCCTATTCCGCCGTCGATGACCAGGTCGACCAGTCGGCCGTAGCGTTCTTCGATCAATTCGGGATCGGTCGTATATTCGACCGAAGAATTGTCGTCGGAAAAGTTCACTTGCTGCTTTTCGGAGTCTTCCACCAAAGTGCCCCAACCCTCATAGTCTTTGAGTGAAGCGCTCAACAGAGGATTGCCCAACTCTTCGACAATGGCCTGTACCAGCCCTCTGTCGGGGACGCGCACGCCCACCGTCTTACGCTGTTTGAAAAGTTTGGGCAGGCTGTTGCTTCCGTTGAGGATAAAAGTGAAAGGACCGGGCGTGTTGTGCTTGAGCAACTTGAATACCGTGTTGCTGATGCGGGCATATTCGCTGATATGGCTCAAGTTGCTGCAAATCATCGACAAGGTCGATTTCTGCGGTGAGACTCCCTTAATCTGGCAAATCTTCTCGACGGCTCTGGCCTGAAAGATGTCGCATCCGATGGCATATATCGTATCCGTCGGATAAATGATGATACCTCCGTCACGCAAGACTTTGACAATGCGCTGCACGGTGCGGCTGTCAGGGTTTTTGTCGAAAAGTTTTACCAGCATGAGAATCTGTTTTCAGAACCAGCGGACATAGCAGAAATCCATACGGTGAGGCAGGTCTGCATTCTTCGGGAACATGCGGAACGAATAGCGGTAGGTGCCCGATTTCTTCAGACGGTAGTTCAGTTCGAAACGCATCTTGCCGGGTTCGCTGTCGACCTGATTGAGTTCGATACTGCTGTAGTGAGACTGACCTTCGAAATCGGTGTCTTCGATGACCATTTCCACACCGATGCCCGACTGAATTCCGGCCGGTGCCGAATTCAAGGTAACGGCAATTTGGCAGTTGTCTCCTGCATGAGAACCATTGAGCATAGTTTCGGGAACTTCGACATTTTCCACCTGAATCAGATCCCATGCCATAGACATCTTTTCCTTCCAGGCGACGATTTCACGCACCTTGGCATAGTTGTCGGCGCAGATGTGGGCCGAGCGCTTGGCCAGCGGGCAGTAGAAACGCTCCAGATAGTCGTCGAGCATACGCTTGGTGGTGAATACAGGAGCAATCTGAGCGATGGAGTTCTTGATATACTTGACCCATTCGGTCGAATAACCCTTCTCGTTCTTCGTATAATAAAGGGGTATGATTTCGTGCTCCAACATCGAATAGATGGTGGCAGCATCCAACTGGTCCTGATATTCCTGGTTCTGATAGGTACGCTTTTCGGTCAGCGCCCAACCGGCCTGCGGCTTGTAGCCTTCCAGCCACCAGCCGTCGAGGACGGAGAAGTTGAGCACACCGTTCATTTCGGCTTTCTGGCCTGAGGTGCCGGACGCTTCGAGAGGACGGGTCGGCGTGTTGAGCCAGATATCCACACCCGAAATGAGACGCTTGGCCAGACCGATATCGTAGTTCTCCAGAAAGATTACCTTACCCTGGAATTCGGGCATGCGGGAAATTTCCACAATGCGGCGAATCAGTCCCTGACCGCCACCGTCGGCAGGATGGGCCTTGCCGGTGAATACAAACTGGACAGGACGTTCAGGATTGTTGATGATGCGCGACAGACGCTCCAGGTCGGTGAAGAGCAGATGGGCGCGCTTGTAGGTGGCGAAACGGCGGCCGAAACCAATCATCAGAGCATCGGGATTGATTTTTTCCAATACCGACATCGTGCGGGAAGGATCGTTCTGGTTCTTCAGCCAGCTCGAACGGTAAACAGCCTTGATGTATTCGATGAGTTTCTTCTTGCGTGCCTGACGGGTGGCCCAGATTTCATCGTCGGACACCTGATAGATTTTGTTCCAGATATTCAGGTTGGACTGGTCTTTCATCCAATCTTTACCGAAATTGCGGTCGTAGAGTTCGCGCCATTCGGAGGCAGCCCAAGAAGGCATGTGCACGCCGTTGGTCACATAACCCACATGGTTTTCGCTGGGGAAATAGCCTTTCCAGATGGGAGCGAACATTTTCTTGGAAACCTCGCCGTGCAGCCAGCTGACACCGTTGACTTCCTGACAGGTGTTGCAGGCGACGACGCTCATGCTGAACTTTTCGTTGTGGTCGCCGGGATTTTCGCGGCCCATGTCCATCAGTTCGTCCCAGGAGATGCCCAACTTGCCGGGGAACGAGCCCATATATTTGCTGAACAGACCTTCGTCGAACTTGTCGTGACCGGCGGGAACCGGGGTGTGGCAGGTATAGAGCGATGAAGCGCGAACCACCTCAAGCGCCTGATTGAAGGTGAGATGTTCGTCCCGGATGAGGTCGACCATACGCTGGATGGTGAGCAGAGCGGCATGGCCCTCGTTGGCATGATAGACGTCCTTCTTGATGCCCAGACGTTTGAGCAGTTGGATGCCGCCGATGCCCAGGAGATATTCCTGTTTCATACGGTTTTCCCAGTCGCCGCCGTAAAGCTGATAGGTGATCTGCTTGTCGTACTCGCTGTTGAGCGGATGGTCGGCATCCATCAGATACAATTGGGTGCGGCCCACCTGAGCCAGCCAGACATAGCAATGGACCATGTAGCCGGGAAACTCAACTTCAAAGGTAAAGGGCGTTCCGTCGGCGTTCTTCAGCTGACGCAGCGGCAGTTTGTTGAAGTTCTGGTTTTCGTAGATGGCAATCTGCTGACCGTCCATCGACAGGCCCTGAGTGAAATAGCCCTGACGATAGAGGAAACCGACGGCAGTGAGATCGATGTTGCAGTCGGAGGCCTCCTTGATATAGTCGCCGGCCAGGATACCCAGACCGCCCGAATAGATTTTCAGCACTTCGGACACACCGTATTCCATGCTGAAATAGGCAATGGAAGGCTTGTCGGTGCGGTGAGGCTCGTCCATATAGGCGCGGAAACGCACATAGATTTCGTTGAGCTTCTTCATGAATGCCTCATCTTCGGCGATTGCCTGAAGCTGGGCATACGACAGCTTTTCTATGAAAAGAACGGGATTGGCTCCGCTTTCATACCACAATTTTTCATCGATGCCGCGGAACAGATACACGACATCGTAATTCCAGCTCCACCAATAGTTGTAAGCGATTTCCTGCATCTTTTCAAGACCGGCAGGCAGTGAAGATTCGACATTGAAAGTCGACCATTGGGGCTGGTTGGAACAAAGTTTCGTTTTCATTTCTTATTTCTGATAGCGGCTCTGTCGAGAGCCATTTTATAGGCTTGATGATAATACTTGACAAATCGGGTCCAGAGAGCGTCCCTGGAAATGCTGCGGGCAGCCTTGCGGGCTCCTTTTACGGCCTCTTCGTCCAAGGCGGAATAGGCCAGAACCGTGTCGGCGGCCTCGGTCACCACTTCGGCACAGTTGCCGTCGTTGCGCTCGATGACGGCAACACCCGTGCCGATGCCAGACGCCTGTGCCGGACGTTCAAGGCACCACTGGCCGAATCCGGAAAGCGAGGTGGTCAGTGTGGGAATGGAAAAAGCGACGCTTTCAAGTGGCGTATATCCCCAAGGTTCGTAATACGACAGGAAGGCCGTCAGGTCGAAACCTTGAAGGAGATCGTAATAGTTCATTTGGAAAATGCCGTCGTTGCCGTGGAGATAGCATGGAACGAAGACAATCTTCACCCTGTCTTCCGGGCGGTTGGTCCAGCACATCTGTTTGAGTCGGTTCAGGATGGAATCGGATTCAATCTGATGCATCCAATGGGTGTTGAAAGGATGCCAGACAGGCTGACAGGCGGCGGGGCCGTCCTTACGGATGGATTCCAGATTGGAAAGCACTTCCTGACGCGGCGCGCTGACATTGCCCGGAACCAGAATGTAGGCCACCACCGTACGCTGCAGGCGGGTGTCGCGGCTCAGTGCGTTGAGCATATCCAGAAAAATGTCCAATCCTTTGTTGCGGTATTCGTAGCGTCCGGCAGTTGCCAGCAGCAGGCTGTCGGCGGGCAATCCGTAGCCCAAGGTGGCCTCGGCCACTTCCAGCAGACGGGCGCGTGCCCGACGGCGCATCTTGGCGGCCTCGGCGGCCGGCAGTACGAAATCGTCTTCAAAGCCGTTGGGAGTGACCACATCGGGAGCTTTGTCGAGCAGTTGTTCGCATTCCCGGGCGGTGATGCGGCTGACCGTCGTGAAACAGTCGGCCTCATGCGCGGCTGTCTTTTCGACGGAATGCTTCGACTGCATATTGAGTTCGGCAGCCATCTGATCGCCCTGATATCCTTTCATATAGGCATACAGCATCTTGCCGTTTCCGCAGATGCTGCGGCCGATGGAAGTGGCGTGCGTGGTGAAAACCGTCGCCGCAGCAGGCAGGAAACGCTTGCAGTAAAGCAGGCCAACGCCCGTCGTCCACTCGTGGAAATGAGCGATGACACGTTCCTCTGCAGCCATCTGACGGCTGATGCTTTCGACCAGCATACCGCAGGCCCAGGCAAACATGCAGGCTTCGTCGTAGTCGCCGTAGGCATGGAGAGAATCGACGCGGAACCAATCCCACAGACAGGCATAGATGTTGTCCTTCTCACTGAAAAGCTCGCGGAAATCCACCAGTACGGCCACGGGACGTCCGGGAATGTTCCAGCGTCCGGTGCGGACCTTCAGGACAGAGTCGAAACCGGCCGCCCAAGCGTCGAGCGGTGTGGATTCTTCGCTGAAAAGCGCGTTGGGGGTTTCCGAAGGGTAAAGGGCATCGATATCGGGGCCTATGAAACAGAGGCGGTCGCCATAGGAAGCCGCCAGTTGCTTGGCGTGTGTGGAAAGCACCGTATAAATGCCGCCGACGCGGTTGCAGACTTCCCAGCTGGATTCGAACAACCAAGTATTTTCCCTTGTTTCAACAGTTTTCATAACACACTGGATATTAATGCTTTGCACTATATCTTGCAGAGCATTCAGCACTCTCTCCATTTAGGCGCGAAGTTAATGAATTCCAACGATATTCTCAAAGGCGTAAAGATTCTATTTTCATCTTTAACAAGTACATTTGCCATCCGTCAATTATTTGTATTTTTGTCTGATAAAACCCAACACTCTATGTTCAGAATCCAATGTCTTTGCCTGTCGGCCATGATGCTGCTTTCGTCCTGTCTGACAAACGTCAGTTCAAATGGAGTCATCGTGTCGAAAGACACCGATTTCAGCCATTGCGACCGCGAGAAACGCCTGGTCACCGATTTCAACGAAATCATCAACCGCACGCCTTTCGTCGTCATTTTCACTCCCGGTGAAAAATACAGCGTCACGGTCGAAGGGAATGCCCGGCAAATGCCCATTCTGATGACTTTGTGCGACAACGGAAGGCTGACCCTCCGCGTAGCCGACGGTTTTTACCGCGACGTCAAACTGCGCGTGCTTGTCTCGGCACCCGACATCAACACATTCATAGTAAGCGGAAGCGGGCAGATCGAGTGCAAAGAAAAACTCAAATACGGGCATCCTGTGCGGCTGGAATTGTCGGGCAGCGGCGACATCGAACTGCAGAAACTGATTTGCAGCGAGACCGAAATCAAACTCACCGGCAGCGGTGACATCGAAATGGACGGACTGACGGCTTCTTCCGCCATCGTTTCCCTTACCGGTTCGGGCGACATCGATTTGAAAGGCATCGACATCAGCCGCAGTCTGCGCGCTCAGGTCACCGGAAGCGGCGACATCAAACTCAGTGGACAGGCACGCTTTGTCGAAGCCGCCTGCACAGGTTCGGGCGACATCGAAGGTCGTTTGCAATACGAAAAAATCGAAAAAAGCATCAAGGGCAGCGGCGACATCGAGCTCTGACCTGCCGACCCCGGATTGAAAAAGAGAAGGCCGTCACTCGAAAAGTGACGGCCTTCTTTATCGGGTCGGATTTCGATCAGTTGAGCATGACCTGACCGCCGGTGATGGGCAGAGCCTGACCGGTTTCGCCCAGCTGCTCCATCAGGTAGAGGGCGCCCTTGCATACATCCTCGGGAGAACAGCCCTTGCGCATCGGCACCTGAGCCAGATAGAACTCCTTCACATCTTCGACGGTCTTGGCTCCGGGCACCTTGCCGGCGTTGAGATACTGGATGAACAGGCCGTTCACGGGATTGCTCCACAGCGGACCATCGTAGAAGTTGCCCGGGCAAATGCTGTTGACTTTGACACGGTTGGGTGCCAATTCGAGAGCGAAGCTCTGAGTCAGACCCACGCCGCCAAACTTGCCGCCGGCATAGGCGAAGTTGGCCTTCGAACCACGCAGGCCACTCTTGGAGTTGACCTGAATGATGTCGGCATAATACTGCTCGGAAGAATATGCCGTCTGAAGTTTCATCACGCGGCTGACCACCTTGCAGCAATAGAAATAGGCGTAGTAGTTGATCTTCGTCACGAAATCGAAGTTTTCGGGTGTCATATCCTGCAGACCGCCTGCACGCAGCACACCGGCGTTGCTGATGAATGCATCGATGGCACCGAAGTTGCAGACGGTTTCGTGAACCAGATTTTCGATACTGGGGATATCGCTGACATTGGTCTTCACGAAGATGGCCCGATTGCTCTTGCACATGCCGTTGAAGCGAGCCACGGTTTCCTGACCGACAGCTTCGTTGAGGTCGGCGACCACGATGTTGGCACCTTCGAGCAGGAGGCAGCGGGCGATGCCTTCGCCGAATCCCTGAGCGGCACCGGTGACGACGATGGTCTTGTTTTCGGCACGTCCGGCGGCACCGCCGGCAGCTACGGAACGACGATAGTTTTCAACTTCCCAGTTGTCGATAAAATCGATCTGGGCCTGAGTCATCGGATGCACGCCGCCGAAACTTTCTGAGAGAGCGGCAATCTTGACGGCATCTTCGAAAACATCGAGGATGGTGTCGCACTGAGCGGCATTGTCGCCCACGGCTACGATGCCGATACCCTTGATGACCAACACCTTAGGCAAATAACCGAATTTCTTGACGAATGTGGGAATGGCTTCGGCAGCCTGCGCGATTTTGTCTTCGGCTTCTTCTTTGTCGATATAGATGTAGTTGGATTTGCAATAGACGATTCCGTCGGGAGTGAAAGGCCGGCTGATTTTGGCGTAGCCCTCGGCGCTGTCGTAATAACTCTTGATGAGGCTGTTCTTGCGGACTTTCAGCACTTTCAGATTGCTGCCGCTGTAGGGGTTGCGGATACCTTTGTATTCGGCGGCACCCAGTCGGATGGCCTCGTTGCAAAGCATCATGCGGATGGCGGGCAGCACTTTTTCCGTGCAGGGACAGGTGTCGCGAGCCTCGATTTCGAGGGTCTTGCCGGCCGATTCGAGTTTGGCGATGATGCCGTCGTAGAGGCTCTTGATTTCGTCAATGCTGTCGGCAGCCACGAAAATGCCGTGATTCTGAAGCCAGATGACCTGAGGTTCCTGACCGAATTTGGCACGGAATGCCTTGATGTTGTCTTCGACTTTCTTGAAAAGGGTATAACCGGGATCGGTATAAGGCACGAACAGCGCCTTCTCACCGAAAATCTTCTGCAGATCCTTTTCGGCGTTCTGAGAACACATCAGACCGTTGACGGCAGTCGGATGGAGATGGACGACAAAGGCGTAATTGATGACGTTGTGCATGGATGTCTCCACCGAAGGACGTTTGCCCTTGCTGATGCAGGCTGCGGCGAGATCGTCCTTGACCTGAGCTTCGCGCTCGGCCGTATTTTCGGAATAGCAGCGCTCGCTGAGGACCTGAAGTTTCGTGCGGTCCATGACGGCGAAACCGTCTTCCGTGATGGTGGCCAGAGCTGAGCCCGATGCTTTCACCCACATTTTTTCGGCGTTCTTGTACGATGTGTTGCCGCCTCCGGCAATCACAAAACGATTGTCTTTTCCGTAAAACTGTGAAATGGCAATCAGATCTTCAATTTCCTTCATTGTATTTGGTTTTAATCAGTTCTCGATTCAGATGGAATGGATCAGCTGGTCGCCCAAACGGATGAACTCGTCGCGCTTGGACGGGTCGGCCACACCGTTTTCGTCGACATAACCCGTCAGGCCCTGCTTGACCAGATGCTGATGGGCGGCGACCACGCAACAGCCTTCGTAGTTGATTTGTTTGAGCTTGTCGGTGAGTGGCGTGCTGTGGCGGGCGAAAAGTTCGACCGGTTCCATGGCAGGCGTGTTGTGCTCGCTGCCGAAGGTGACGACGAAACCCTGGTCGTGCAGATAGGATGCGTATTTTTCGAGCAGAGCCACATCGTTGCGGGTGGTGATGAATTCGACGGAATAGAAACCGCGCTGACGGAGCACTTTGGCCACTTTTTCCAAATCGCCTTCAAAATCGGTGTAAGCGCCCTTGGCATCATCGGCCAGGAAAGGATAGGTAGGAATGCCGCCGGCTGCGAGAATGATGTCGCAGACGGTCTTCATCGGCAGGAAGGCCTTGGGGTCTTCCGGCACGAAGGCGGCGCCGCCGGCCTTGAGCAGGTTGCTGCGGATTTCGTTTTCCACACCGGCCTCATTGGCGACATCCGACTTGAGTTCCTTTCCACCCCAGAGATTTTCCAGCAATGCCTTTACGGCAGCGGCATCACCGGCGCAATGCTCGTAAACCTTCATGCGGAGGGCCTTGGCCAGATGGCGTTCACGGATGCTGCCCTTGGTCAGGTTGTCGCAAATCCACTGATAGTCGAGTTGGAATCCGGCTTTCTTTTCGGCAAGCACGAGATTGAGTTTTTCGCACATGCTCTTGACCTGGGCATTGGCTTCGGCCCGGACGTCCTTGAGCTGACTGGCGAAAGGCTCATCGAGTTTGAAGGGGTATGAAAGTCCTTTTCCGCTGAGATAGGTGCGGCCGGGGTTACCCGGATCGTTGACGCGGAGACCGGCTTTCTGGTCTTCTTCGTTGAGGCTGATGAATTCGATGTTGAACAGCGGATACAGATGGCGTTTGGCACAACCTTCCGACCAGGCCTCATAACCCGAAGTAGTATAGAAATCGTTGATTCCTACGACTTTGACATTTTCTTTTACGGCACGGTCAAGTGCATCTTCCACACCCGAAAATGCGCTGAAAGAATACGGCGTATGCAGGTGGGCATTAACTTTTTCGACTTTCATTTTCTTTGTTTTTTTTGCACCACAAAGGTAGTGCAAGGCGAGTGAAAAACAAAGCCGTCAGGCTTTGTTTTTCCGAGCCGCAGCCTACCTTCTGCGTCCGGTAGGACGCGAAAGGTAGTGCAAAACGGACGTTGCACTTCTGCAGCCGCAGGCTGCGAAAGGTAGTGCAAACCTCACTTTACCAGTTTCACCCCCTTCGGCAGTCGAACCTCGGAGAGGACCTTTCCGTTCTGGTCCTTCCAATGCCTCACATACACCAGCCCGTTGGGCGTCGGGAACGTACCCTCGGCAAACTCCAGATCGCCCAGATGCGGTTCAATCCTCAGACGTCGGCAAGCAGGCTCCACCACCTCAATGCCCAGCACATGGTTCATCAGCCAGGGACAAGGGCCCGAAGACCAGCCATGACACAGACTGTGGCGGTAGCCATTGTAGCAGTAATCGCCATACGATCCGTGAACGTCCACTTTTCCGGCCGGTATCATCTCGTCGATCCGCCCCGCATTTTCGAGCCATTCCATATGGAAATCCTCCCAGAAACTCGTAGCTCCCAAATCGAGCATCGCGCCCCAATAGGTGCGGATGATATCGAGCGCCTCGTCGTAGTTTCCGCTCAGTGCCAACGCTTCCAGCATATAATATCCGTAGAAGGTGGTGAAACCGCCGGCACCCTGCGGCAGCAGGTACTCATCGGCCGCCCGACGGGGCGTCATCGTGCCGGCAATCGCCATCAGAGCCGCCCCCTGAGTGAGACCGTTCGGATCGTGCGGACGGCTGTCCAAACGCTCGCGGGCCATGAATGCGACGGAGGCAGACTCTTCATCGTCCAGACAACGGCAGAGATATTCGGCCGAGCGCAGCGCCCACGACATCAGACCGCGATAGCCGGCCTCCACCCCCAGACGGTTGGACGACGAAGGCCAGTCCAGGAAACGGCTCATCATGCCGGGCATACCCGGATTCATTTCCTCGTTGCCATCGGCATCGATGCGGCTGTCTATCTGACGCACAAGCCCTTTGATATAATCGGAATGACGCTGCAGAAACGCCTTGTCGCCATGATGCATATACCAATCGTACTGAATCACCAGGTACCACAGAGAATAGGAGCTCATTCCGTTGAGCCATTGCGGCAGCGGATATTGCTCGACAGCTTTGTCTAGCGACGATTCCACCACTTCGCAATCTCCGAAAACGCTCATCACGGTGGCCACCTCTGGATGCATGTCGCCCAGCCAGATGCAGCGGTCGCGCTTGATGCCGTCCCAAAGATACTCCTGCATATTGAGGTGGACTGTGTAGGCCGCCGTCTGCCAGATGCTGTCCAGACGCGCATCGCTGCAATGGAACGAACCCAGGTAAGGCAAGTCGCGATAGCGGGCCACCGCACGCACTTCCTTGAGATTGAGCCGCGAATCGGGCTCCAGAAAATCGATGCGCACGAAGCGGAAACCGGTATTGCCGATTTCGATGCTGCCGTAGCGCGACACACTGGCCATCAGATCGCGCTGGGAATGATCGTTGGTGGAATAGCCGTGCACGCCGCTGCTGTTTTCGACGGTTTCGCTGCAGGTCTCCCCTACCGACTCGCCGAAACGGATACGCATGTGTGTGGTAATCTGTGAGGCAGAGCCCGTGAAGATCTGAATGCCTCCATGCAGTTCGCGTCCGAAATCGAGGATGATGCTGGTCATCGACTTGTTGCGGATCTGGCAGAAACGGTCGCGTCCGAGTGTTGCCTGTCCGTCGCCGGGGAGCAGCAGTGCCTCAGGGTCGAGCAACACGCTGTCGGTCTGCTGCCAGACAATGCGGGCGGGTGTGATGAAATCGCGCACTAATGCGTCGCGCTTGATGGAGGCATTCGTGACCGGATTTGCCGGACGGGACTGAGCCGACAAGGTCGATACGGGAAGGATTGGCATCGTCAGCAAAGAGGCCAGAACCAGCCAGGGGCAAATGGAAGTACGAAGCTTTCTCATACGGCAATATCGGGGGGAAAAGAGCATTCCTTTGAAGAAGTGTCTCAAAGATAGGCAGCGCCTGTTTTCACTCCAAGTTTTCGGGCGGTTTTTTGAGATTTCCAGGCGCGGCAGTATGCTTGTCTGCCCGATGCGTCGCACCACAGAAACGGAGATCTCGCAGGTGGCGGTGAGACTGCCGGCACTGCCGTTCAGTTTCTTGATCATTCCATTGAGTATTGCCATAAGGGTAAACGTGTTTTTGGGGTTGATAAACTTCTGCCGGTCTGAGGCACCGGTCAGGCTTGGTTCCATTGTGCTTCCAAAGTGCGTTCGAAAAGTTCCGATTTTTCGCCCATCAAATAAACGGACTTACAACGGAGGAACAACGGAGGAACAACGGACTTACTGCCTGGCACGGTCGAGATGCCTTTGACCTTGCTGACGACTCCTCGCGAATCGCACGACAAAGATAAGGCCTGCCAGGCCAAATGATACTCTTTTCGGTGAAATTCGAACGCAGTTTCGGTGGAATTCGAAAAGGTTAAGAGTTGATTCTGTATAGCATTCGACTTTCTGTTGCAGCTACAAGTTTTATATCATTGCTTTAGTTTCACGTACACGATATGACTGTCCGGTCGATTCCGGCCTCTGCAAAAAACTCCGGCCGGTGGAAATCGGGCTTTTCCGTCGGGACAGGAAACAGGCTCACATAGTGTTCGAGGGCACCTTGTCCGCCACATTTGTAACAGTTGAAACAGACACCCCTCCCGGCCGAGGCGCTCAGGTCTGCTGCGGCCGACGGAGTCAGGAAAAAAGCCTCGAAAGGCACCGAAAGCGCTATTTCCCAAGCGGTGTCTGACCCGGTCGACTGGTCAGGTTCGTCAGAATTCACAGATATGGCCGATTCGAGAGCCATCAGATGCGACGGGTCGGGAGCCAGCGAAGCCCAGCGACCGACCTTGGCCATCACTTCCTCAGGGGCATAGACACGGCCGTGACGGCCGGGGCCGGCAGCCAGATGCAGCACACCCAGGCAGTTGCACTCGATATTGTAGTAGATGCCGTCTGGAAAACCCACGAAACACTCCACACAGGAGTCTTCCCACACGTGCCCGTGGTCTTGCAGACAGACCGCCCGCGGCGACTGTTCCCTTACGCAGAAATGCAGCAGCAACGCCTCGTCGGAGACGGCCATGGCCACCTTTGTCTCCGGACAATAGGGAAACTCCGACGGCCAGTTGACACAATCGAGCAGCCGGTAGGGCACCTGCTGCGCAGCAAAAAGCGAAGGAATATCCCTTGCACCGAAAGCGCAGGCGGCATCGGCAGTGCCGGCAGCGGAGGAAATGATCTGAGGAATCGTCATTTTTTCGGTCAATGTGTTTGCGGTCCTATGCCATTGGAACGGATTTTCAACGAATCGACGGTGGGCACCACCGGCAGGATGTCGCCGTTTTCATCGTAGAAAAGACGGTCTGCGCACACCGAACGGCGCAAACCGCAGCGACCTCTGAACTCGGGATGGTTGTCCACATCGAGATTGTAGCGGCTGAGGTCGGCCGTATGGTAGAACAAGAACCAGTCCTGACCGAACTGCACGATGCTGTGGTGGTTGGTTCCGCTGTTGACCGGGCCAAGAATCACACCTTTGTATTCGTAGGGGCCCAGCACCTGGTCGGAAACCGCATAGGAGATGCGCGGCTCATGTCCGAAGAAGGGACCGTCGGAATAGGAGACATAGTAGCGGCCCTGATATTTGTGCACCCATACGGCCTCAAAAAATTCGAAGACACCCTCGATGAGGTGCACTTCCCCATCGTAGGAAATCATGTCTTCGTTGAGTTTGATGCAGCACAGAGTGTTCTGACCCACAAACAAATAGGCCTGACCATCGTCATCGATGAACACACAGGGGTCGATGAAATCGCGGTCACAGACCACTCCCGGCGAATCGATGGAGAGCAGCGGATGCCCCAGCGGATCGCTGAAGGGCCCGGTCGGACGGTCGCTCACCGCCACACCGATATGTTTCTTGTCGGTCGGATAATAGAGATAATACTTGCCGTTGCGTTCGATGCAGTCGGGCGCCCAGGCCGCTTCGTGCGCCCAGGTTGTCTGTTCGAATGGGCTGAAGATGACTCCCCTGTCCTCGAAATGAATCATGTCCGTGGTGGAAAAGACATGGTAGTCTTCCATGTCGAAACGGCGGGCCGTGTCGCGGTCATGGCTCGGATATACGTATAGGGTGTCACCGAACACGCGGGCCGAAGGGTCGGCCGAATAAAGATGGGTGATGATGGGATTGCCGCCCAGTTGGAAATGCTTTTCCCCACCCGTACAGGAACAGGCCATCGCCAGGACGGTCAGCGCAGAAAAAGTCCGACAAATGTGGAAAAAAGTCCGAAAAGACATGTGAAACCGATTCTTTCGCATTTGGATTTATGTTTTTACCTTTGTGGCAAAGGTAATCAATTATGAAAACAAAACACTTCCATTCGACGGTCCTGGCTGCATTTTCTCTGCTGGGGCTGAGTATTTGGCTGAACTCCTGCCAATCGGACCGCACGCTCAAAGACAATGACCAGCGTCTGTGGTACGACACACCTGCCTCCTGCTGGCTGGAAGCCCTCCCTTTGGGCAATTCCAAGATGGGCGCCATGGTGTTCGGCTCCGTGGAAACGGAGCATATCCAGCTCAACGAAGAGACCTTCTGGACAGGCGGTCCCCATAACAACAACAGCACCACAGCTCTGCCCTGTCTCGAAGAAGTGCGGCGCCTGATTTTCGACGGTCAGGAAGACAAGGCCGAGGCCCTGCTCGACAAGGAATTTCTCATCAAGCCTTTCGGAATGAAATTTCTCACGGCCGGCGACCTGTACATCGATTTCGGTCACAAGGAAGTGAGCGGCTACGAGCGCGAACTCGACCTGCAGACCGCCGTGAACACCTGCCGC
The DNA here is from genome assembly GCA_045627385.1 of Bacteroidales bacterium. Taxonomy (GTDB): domain Bacteria; phylum Bacteroidota; class Bacteroidia; order Bacteroidales; family UBA1402; genus UBA1757. The sequence goes on along the minus strand of JAZQNO010000030.1, from coordinate 36,695 downwards.
TACACCTGCGACGGGGTCAGCTACACGCGCACGGCCTTCGCCTCCTTGCCCGAAAAAGTGCTGGTGGTTCATTTTCAGGCCAGTCGCAAAGGCGCACTCGATTTTTCCTACACCTACGAATCGCCCTACGAAACCCGTTTGACCGCCGATGACGGCCGTCTGGAAGCTACGGTGAAGGGGGTCGGCCACGAAGGGGTGGCTTCGCAGCTCACCGCCCGTTTCCGCGCCGATGTGGAGACCGACGGCCAAGTTTCGCACGACGACGTTTCCGTAAGGGTGAAAGGCGCCTCTCAGGCTACCCTGTACATATCCGTTTCCACCAATTATGTCAATTACAAAGACGTGTCGGGCAATGCCGATGCGCTCAACGAGAAATTGCTGAGCGCCGCCGAGGAGATCGGCTACGACGAGTTGCTTGCCCGCAACATCAGTGCCTATCGGGAACTCTACGGCCGGGTGGACCTTCAGCTCGAATCGGACAGCTGCCGACATTGCCTCAACCGCGAACTGCCCACTACGCAGCGCCTCGACCGTTTCTACGGCAGCCAAGACATGGGCATGGTGGAACTGCTGTTCAACTATGGCCGCTATCTGCTCATCGCCTGTTCGCAGCCCGGCGGACAGCCTGCCAATCTGCAGGGTGTCTGGAACCAGAAGCCCAGTGCGCCTTGGGACGGCAAATACACCATCAACATCAACACGGAGATGAACTACTGGCCTGCCGAGGTCTGCAACCTCGGTGAAACGGCCGAACCGCTGTTCACACTGGTGAAGGAGCTCAGCGAGACGGGTGCCGAAACTGCCCGCACGCTGTACGGCTGCCAGGGCTGGGTGGCCCATCACAACACCGACTTGTGGCGCGTCGCCGGTCCGGTGGACGGTGCCCGCTACGGTGTCTTTCCCAACGGCGGTGCCTGGCTGAGCACGCACCTCTGGCAACACTACCTCTACACGCTCGACGAGGATTTCCTGCGTGAATACTATCCTGTGCTGAAAGGCGTCACCGATTTCTATCTCGACTATATGGTTGAAAAGGACGGCGAACTGCTGATGGTGCCTTCGGTGAGCCCGGAGCACGGCGGTCGCGGCAAGAAAGCCGTGGTCACCTACGCCTGCACGATGGACAATCAGATTGCCTCCGACGCTTTCCGTCAGGTGATTGAGGCCTCGGAAGTGCTCGGCATCGACGAAGACTACCGTGCCCGTCTGAAACAGGCTCTGTCTATGATTCCGCCCATGAAAATCGGTCGGTACGGGCAGTTGCAGGAGTGGTACGAAGATGTGGACAATCCGAACGACACGCACCGCCACATTTCGCATCTCTATGGTCTGTATCCATCGGACCAGATTACGCCCTTCGAAACGCCCGATTTGTGGAATGCCTCCCGTGTGACACTGCAGCAGCGCGGCGATGCCGCCACGGGATGGAGCCTCGGATGGAAGACCAACTTCTGGGCCCGCATGCTCGACGGCGACCATGCGTTCAAAATCATTTCCAACATGTTGCGCCTGCTGCCCGATGAGGGGCTTGAAAAGGAGTATCCCAACGGTCGCACGTTTCCCAATCTCTTCGATGCGCATCCGCCATTCCAGATTGACGGCAACTTCGGCGTCACTGCCGGCATTGCCGAAATGCTGCTTCAGAGCCACAACGGCGCCATCCATCTGCTTCCGGCCCTGCCTTCGTCCTGGCGCTCCGGCCGCGTTTGCGGTCTCCGCGCCCGCGGCGGATACACCCTCGATATCGAATGGAAAGACGGACAGCTCAAGAAAGCCGTCATCACTCCCGACACCAAAGCTTCGGGCAGCGTCACCCTGCGTTGCTCCAACCTTCTGAAAGGTCACGAGCCCGTCAACTACTATGACGAGCTCGGCATTTACGAATACGTTTTGGAGACCGGTGGCAAAAGGCTGACCGTGAGGGGCTGAACTCTTTTATGTCTGCGAACACCTGCCATTTCCCTAGAGCGGAAAAACAAAGAAGGCCCCGCCATACGGCGGGGCCTTCTCTATGTATGTAAGGCAGACAGGCTCACACACCCTTCTTGGCGCGGATGATCTGCTGCTGGGCCGTGAAGTTGGCCGTGGGCACGTAGCCGGGAAGCGGAAGCATCTTTTCGTTGATGACATCCAGGAACCAGCTCGGCTGCGGGAAGAAGGACTCTTCCAGTTCGTGGCAGGGAGTGATCCAGTTGCGGCTGCCGAGAACCACGGGAGCTGCGTCGAGATAGTCGAAGCAGAAATCGGCGATGTTGGCGGCGAGATCGTTCAGGAACGAACCGCGGGCGCTGGCGTCACCGGCGATGATGATGCGGCCGGTCTTCTTCACGCTCTCGATAACCTTGTCGTAGTTGAAGGGAACCATGCTGCGGGCGTCGATGACTTCGGCCTCCAGACCATATTTTTCCTTCAGTTCGTCAGCGGCCTTCAGAGCGCGGTACAGCGTGGCGCCGATGGTGAGGAAAGTGACGTCCTTACCGGCACGCTTGATGTCGGGCTCGCCGAAAGGAATCTCGTAGTAACCCTCGGGAACGCCGCCCTCGTGGAATTCTTCGCCCTTGTCGTAGATGCGCTGGCTTTCGAAGAAGATGACAGGGTCGGTACCCTGCAGAGCGCTGTTCATCAAACCCTTGGCATCGTAAGGAGTGACGGGGAAGCAGACTTTCAGACCGGGAATGTGGGCGCAAAGGCTCGTCCAGTCCTGAGAGTGCTGGGCACCGTATTTCGAACCCACAGATACGCGGACAACTACCGGCATCTTGAGGATGTTGCCCGACATGGCCTGCCACTTGGGAAGCTGGTTGAAGATTTCATCACCGCAGCAGCCCAGGAAGTCGCAATACATGATTTCGGGAATGACACGGCCGCCGCACATGGCATAACCGATGGCGGTGCCGATGATGGCAGCCTCGGCAATCGGGCTGTTGAACAGACGGTGGGGAGGAAGGGCTTCGGTCAGGCCGCGATAAACGGCGAAAGCACCGCCCCATTCACGGTTTTCTTCACCGTAAGCCACCAGACTGGCGTCTTTGTAGAAGCGGTCGACAACGGCTTCGAAGATACCGTCGCGGATATTGTAGGTCTTCATCTTGCTGACGGGCTTGCCTTCGGCATCGAGATAGAAGCGGTTCTTGCCGGCGATCTGCTTGACGCGGGGATTTTCCTCAAGAGGCATGTTGACGTCGGGCTTGGCCTCGGACAGGCTGTCGACGCTCTGGTTGGAGAACATCATGTCGCCCAGGAGTTCGTTGTTCTTGATCAGGTCCATACGGGGCGAAAGTTCGTCGTCGATGGCCAGCTTGTACATTTCGAACATCACATCCTTCATCTTGGCCTGGATGCCGTCGAGATCGGCCTGAGTGGCCACGCCGGCGGCAATCAGTTTTTCACCGTAAGCCTGGATGCAGTCTTCAGCCTGCCAGGCTTCGAGTTCTTCCTTCGTACGATAGGAACCCTGGTCCGAGGGAGAGTGACCGCTGTAACGGTAGGTGACGACGTCGAGCAGGCACGGGCCCTTCTTTTCGTCGAGCAGCGCCTTTTTGCGGCGATAGGCGTCGATGACGGCGAGAGGATCGTAACCGTCGACACGCTCGGCAAACATGGCATCGGGGTTGAAACCGGCACCCAGACGGGCTGCGAAATCATATCCCATCGTTTCGCCGCGGGTCTGTCCGCCCATAGCGTACTGGTTGTCCATCACGTTGAACATCAAGGGCAGACCGCCTTTCATATCGCCCTCCCACATGGTCTTGAACTGGTCCATGGAAGCGAAAGTCATGCCTTCCATCACCGGACCGCGAGCCAGAGCGCCGTCGCCGATGTTGCAGACGACGATACCGTTCTTGCGGTTGACCTTTTTATAAAGGGCTGCGCCAACGGAAATGCTTCCGCTGCCGCCTACGATGGCATTGTTGGGGAAGATGCCGAAGGGGATGAAGAAAGTGTGCATCGAGCCGCCCAGACCTTTGTTGAAACCCGTTTCACGAGCGAAGATTTCGGCGATGGCTCCATAGAGCAGGAAACAGATACCGAGATCTTTCACGCTACCACCCTTGAAGCCTTTCTTGGCAACATTCAGCGTAGCGCCGCCCCAGAACTCTTCCATCACCTTGGTGAGTTCTTCGTCGCTGAGGATCTGAATGCTGCGAAGACCCTTGGCCAGGATTTCGCCATGGCTGCGGTGGCTGCCGAAGATGTAGTCGTCGGTGGTGAGCGTGTAGGCCATACCGACAGCGGCGGCTTCCTGACCGGCGCTCAGATGGGCAGGACCCGGGTTGTTGTAAGCCACGCCATTGTAGGCACCGGTTGTCTTTACCAGGTTCAGCATGGTCTCGAACTCGCGGATAGTGAACATGTCGCGATAGATGCGGATCAGGTCTTCTTTGGTGAAGTTGCCTTCCTTAAGCTCGTCCTTGATGCTTTTCTTGTACTGCATCACAGGAATAGTCGGCAGTTTGATCTCACCGGCTTTGCGGATCTCTTTAGGATCGATGTAAATTGATTTTGGCATAATGCTTTCTAATATGATTATTTGTCTGATTGCTTTGTTTCAGTCGCTGATTACAGCGTGAAGGCCGTTTCCTTGATGATTTCGGAAACCGTCGGATGCGGGAAGACCACTTCCTTGAGCTGTTCGACCGTCATTTCCTGCTCGATGGCGATGCACATGCTGTGAATCATTTCGGAGCAGGGGTTGCCCAACATGTGGACACCCAGCACCTCGTGATATTTGGCACCGACGAGAATCTTGCAGATGCCTTCGCCGTGCTCGTTCTCGGCAACAAAACGGCCCGAATAAGCCATCGGCAGCTTGACCACCTTGTAGTCGACACCCTTCGCCTTGGCTTCGGCTTCGGTCATGCCTACGCCGGCCACTTCGGGATTGGTATAGACCACGCCGGGGATGGCGTCGTAACGCATGCGGTCGTTCTTGCCCAGGATGTTGTTGACGGCGACTTCACCTTCGCGGGAAGCCGTGTGGGCCAGCATCGAGAAACCGGTCACATCGCCGGCGGCATAGACATTGGGAATGTTGGTGCGCATGCGCTCGTCCACTTTGATACCGACGGGCTTTCCGCCCTTGTTGAGCAGCATCTCCACGCCCAAGCTTTCCAGTCCGAATCCGTTGAGGTTGGCGCGACGGCCTACACTGACCAGAATCTTGTCGCCGGACACGCGGCATTCCTTGCCTTCGGGGTCCTTATATATAACGGTATTTCCGTCGATACCGGTCACCTGACATTTCAGGCAGAAGTTCACGCCGCGGTCGGCATAGACCTTCTGAAGCATGGCGCTGATTTCGTCGTCGAGCGGACCGAGAATCTTCGGCAGCATTTCCACAACGGTCACCTTGGTGCCCAGCGTGCTGAAGAAAGCGGCGAATTCCATACCGATGACACCGCCTCCGATGACAACCAGTTCCTTGGGCTGTTCCTTCATGGCCAGAATTTCACGGTTGGTCACGATGACGTCGCCGGCTTCCTTGAGGCCCGGAATGGGAGGAACGGCAGCTTCGGAGCCTGTGCAGATGAGGAGGTTTTTGGCCACATACTTTTCGCCTTCGGCGAGAATTTCGATGCCTTCGGCGGTCTTGCCCTGAATCATGGCTTCAGCGGCCACGACATTGACCTTGTTGGCCTTCATGGCGCCTTTCACACCGGAAACGAGTTTACGGACCACCTTGTTTTTGCGGTCGACAATCTTGCCGTAATCGAAAGCGGCACCGTTCACACTCACGCCGTAATCTTCGCCGTGAACGGCATAGTTGTAGACTTTGGCGCTGTAAAGCAAGGTCTTGGTGGGGATACAACCTTCATTGAGGCATACACCCCCCAGGCTCTTCTTTTCAAACAGAACTGTCTGCAGGCCGGCAGCACCGGCTCTTTCAGCTGCGACGTATCCGCCAGGACCGCCGCCGATAACTGCTAAATCGAATATCATAGGAATAAATAAATGAATCGGTTGGAATTTTATTCGAACTTGATGTCGAGGTTTTCAATCTCCGTTGCAATCTGCTTGAGGAAGCGGGTGGCCTCGCCGCCGTCAAGGCTGCGGTGGTCATAGGTCAGGCTCAGGCCGATATAGGGAACGAATGCGTAGACACCGCCACCCAGATCCTTGGGACGGGGAACGATGGTGTTGACACCCAGAATGGCGCTCTGAGGCACGTTGATGATAGGCGTGAAGACTTCCACACCATAGTTGCCCAGATTGCTGACCGTGAAGGAAGCGGCCTCGGGGCTGAGCAGGTCGGGGTTGATGCTGCCCTTCTTGCAGTCTTCGGCCACTTTCTTGAGCTGATGGCTCAAACCGGTGATGCTGAGGTCGTCGGCGTTCTTTACGCAGGGGACCATGAGACCGCGTTCGGTATCGACGGCCAGTCCGAGATGAACCTTTTTGAAGATGCGCATGCTTTCGCCGAGGCAATGGCTGTTGGCGTTCGGGAATTTCTGAAGCGCTTTGATGACGGCGAAGCAGACCAGGTCGTTGATGGTGACGTTCTCCTTGATGACACCGGCTTCGAAAGCTTTCTTGGCCTGTTTGCGGAGAGCCTGCAGACGGCGGGCGTCGGCGCCCAGATGGTGGGTCAGTTGAGCGGAGTTCTGCAGAGAATTGTACATCGAACGGGCGATGATCTTGCGCATGTTGCTCATCTTGACCACTTCGAAGTCTTCGCCTTCGCCGGCGATGTCGGTATGGTTGGGCTTGGCCACCTTCAGATCGCCGGCCTTGACGGTACCGGCCAGACCGCTGCCCTGGGCAGGAGCCTGCAGACCGCCTTCGGCCATCATGGCCTTGGCTTTTCCGGTGAGTTTGTTGCCGGCTGCGGCGGCAGCCTGCACATCGCGTTCGATGATGCGGCCCTGAGGACCCGTTCCGGCGACAGCGGCCAGATTGACGGATTCCTTTTCGGCCAGATTGCGGGCACGGGGCGAAGCGTGGATTTCGCCGGTGGGCTGAACTGCGGCAGCTGTGGCCTGAGGTGCAGCCTCGGCGGCAGCGGGTGCAGCGGGTGCAGCGGCAGGAGCGGCCTCGGCGACGGGAGCGGCGGCAGGAGCGGCGGCAGGCTGACCGGCGGTCAGAGCGCTGATGTCTTCACCGGGCTGGCCGATAATCATCACATTGGTAAGCACAGGCACTTCGTCGCCATCGTTGTAATAGCATTCCAGAACGACGCCGTCCACTTCAGACTCCTTTTCAAAAGAAGCCTTGTCGGTTTCATAGGAAAAGATGATGTCGCCTTTTGCAACGGTTTCACCTTTTTTCTTGATGGTGCTGAGAATACAGCTCTCCACCGATTGCCCGTCTTTGGGCATAATCACTACTGTTGCCATATCGTATAAGTTGGTTTGTGTTGTTGCTCTAAAATCCGAAATTGCGGTTTTGGAAACGCGGGAAAGCGGATTTTCCAAGAGTTTCAGGAAAAGGCCTTCCCCACTTTTCAGAGCACAAAAGTAATCCAGCAACTTGTAAATACAAGTATTACATGGCAACTATTTTAATGAAAAAGTTATATTCCTGATTATCTTAATCTTACTGAATTACAAGCCATCAAACTTGTCTATACAGGTTGAGCAATTTGTATATCATTCGAGTTTCATTACATTTGCAGCGACAAACAGGTGATGTCCAAGGGACAAAGAAAAAAATCCAACGTATGCTGACAGGAAAAGGAACACCGCTTTACAAGGCTCTCTACGACGAGCTCCGACTGAAGATCGAGCAGGGCGAATATCCGTCGGGCAGTCTGCTGCCTTCGGAAAACGAACTGGCTGCCGCCTATCATCTGGCCCGCCCCACCGTGCGCAACGCTCTGGACGGTCTCGTGGCCAACGGCTACATCGAGAAGCTGCAAGGCAAGGGCAGCATCGTCACCGGCCAACTGAAAGAGGCAGGCATCCTGTCGCTGCGCGGTACCACTTCGGCCGTCGGACGGGACAAGCTCACCACCCAAATCATCGTCACGCCCGAAATCCGTTCGTGGAAGGAAGCTTTCAGCTATGAAATCAGCGAGAGGGAGAAGAACGCCGGCTGCATCTATTTCGAGCGGCTGCGTCTGGTCAACGGCAAACCCGTCTTCTACGACATCACCATGTTTGCCAACATCGGATTTCCACGTTTCACGGTGCGCAATCTGGAGAACACTTCCCTTTTCGAACTCTTGCGGAACGAATATCAGGTGCAGGTGAAAGGCGGTGTGCAGCAGCTGTTTGCCATCAAGGCCGACCGTGCGTTGCAGAATTATTTCAAGGTAAAGCCGGGGCATCCGGTACTGCAGCTCAACCGTAAAATCGAAACCGACCGACCGGGGCTTTTCATCTACAGCAAAGTGTTCTGCAACACCCAGGAATATGCTTTGTCGGGCACTTTCTGAGTCTGGATCCGGGTTTGTCACCCATGGCTTTCAGGACAATATGATCTATTTTAAATTGCTATATATCAGCATTTTAAAATAATCATTATCTTTAATACCATTTAACACGATTTGTACCCTTTTTACTCGGCAAAGCCGTAATTTTGCACCTTCAAATCATTGTGTCATCTACAAACACTGATCAAGATAATGAGAACAACGAAAATCATTTTGTCTGTCTGCCTTCTTATCGGCATCGGCACCGGCCTGTCGGTTTCGCAGAACGACTCGGTTCAGGTGTTGCGTCTGTCGCTGGCCGATGCCCAGCAGTACGCGCTCGACAACAACCGCACCCTCATGAACGCCTCTCTGGATGTTCAGAAATCCAAAGCGGCCCAATGGCAGGCCATCGCTTCGATGCTGCCCCAGATAAACGCCCAGGGCGACTATTCGAACACCTGCGGCTATGAACTGAATCTGGGCGGCATGAAGGTGGACATGCCCGCTTCCGGCACATTGGGCATCACGGCTGCGGTTGCCATAAGCGGGGCTCAGGTAGTATCGGCCAAGATTGGCAAAATTGCCGCCGAGATGTCGGACATCAGCCTGCAGCAAAGCGAAAAGCAGACGCTCGATCAGGTCAAGACGCTCTATTATTCGGCTCTGGTGATGGAGCAGACTGTCGGCTTGCTGGAAAGCAATCTCAACAACATCAACGACCTGTACCGCTACACCGAAGAATCGGTCAAAGTGGGCATTTCCGAACAGACCGACGCCGACCAGCTGCTCGTACAGCTGGCCACCATGCAGAGCAGCATCAGTTCGAGCCGCCGCTCACTGGAAATGGTTTTCAACTCCATGCGTCTGCAGTTGGGCATCGATGTCAATACGGAAATCGTCCTAACCCAGACCATAGACGACCTTCTCAATCTGGATGCCGCCACGCGCCTGCTCACCGAGGAGTTCGTTTTGGACGACAACTACAGCTATCAGCTGCTGAAACAGAACACCGAACTTTCCAAGCAACAGCTCAACGCCGCCAAATGGAGCTGCACTCCGACCCTGACGGCCTATTATCAGTATTCGGCCAAGACATACTTCGGCAAGCAGGAAGGTTTCAACATGACTCCGCCGAACATGGTCGGCGCCACCGTGAGCGTGCCCATCTTTTCGAGCCTCAGCAAGCAGAAGGGTGTCACCAGCGCCCGCTTGGACTACGAAAAGCAGCTCAACACGCTGGAAGAGACCGAGGAGGCGCTCAAGATCCAACACCGTCAGCTCTGCTACAATCTGAGCAACGCCTATGAGACATACGAAATCCAGCGCAAGAACATCGATGTCACGCAACGCGTTTTCGACAATATCTCCACCAAATACGAATACGGCGCGGCCTCCAGCCTGGACCTGACCAACGCCGGGACGAATCTGATCCAGGCGCAGAGCACTTATGTACAGGCGCTCATGGAACTGGTCAATGCGCAGATTTCTCTGGAGGAACTGCTCAACATCTAATTTCATCCGGAACAATAATCAAAACATCAGAATAAAATGAAGAAAGTCGTAAGAATGACCGCAATGGCTGTCGCACTGGCTGCTGTCAGCTTCTCAGCCGTTTCCTGTATGGGCAGTGCCAAAAAGGACAGTGCCGCCGACCAGGAAGAACGGGTGGAACAGGTTAAGACCACCGTTTTGACTCCGCAGCGCATCGCCCGCGAAATCGAGATTTCAACCACGCTCCAGGGATACGAGACCCAGAATGTCGCTCCCTCCCTCACCGGACGCATCGAGCACATCTATGCCGAAGTGGGCACGAAGGTCAAGAAGAATCAGAACCTTGTCCGCATGGACCAGAACCAGTACAAGACCGCCAAACTCGCTTATTCCAACCTGAAGACCGAAATGGAACGCATGGAAGCGCTCCACCGTTCGGGAAGCATTTCGCAGCAGGTCTACGACCAGACCAAACTGAGCTTCGACCAGGCCAAGGAGCAGTTGGATTTTCTCGAGGAAAACACGTATGTGAAGGCTCCTTTCGAGGGTGTCATTTCGGCACGCAACTATGAGAACGGCGAACTTTACAGCGGTCAGCCCATCCTGGTGCTGACTCAAATCAGCAAACTGAAGGCGCTCATCGCCATTCCCGAGAAATATTTTCCACTCGTGAAGGCCGGAATGAAGATTACGCTCACTTCCGACATCTATCCCGACGAGACTTTTCCGGCTTCCATCGAGCTGGTCTATCCCACGATTGATGCCTCCACCCACACGTTCCAGGCCAAGTTGAGCATTCCCAACAAAGACGAGCGCCTGCGTCCGGGAATGTATGTCCGCACCACGATGCCGTTGGGACAGGAAGTCATCATCACCGCTCCATACACAGCCGTTCTCAAACTGACCGGTTCGAACGAACGCTATGTCTTCCTCAACGAAAACGGCTACGCCAAGCGTGTCAGCATCACGATGGGGCAGCGTTTCGACAACCGTATCGAGATTTACGCTCCCGAAATTGTTGACGGTGTGGAAATCGTCAGTGTCGGCCAGGGCAAACTGGTGGACGGTGTCAAACTCAATGTCATTGCCGACTGATCTCAATTTTCGTAAAATGAGTATCTACAAATCAGCTATCAACAAGCCCGTCACGACGCTGCTCATCTTCGTGGCGGTCATCATCATCGGTCTGTTCTGTTTCAGACAGCTGCCGATTGACCAGTTTCCGGAAATGGATCCGCCGTATGTGTCTGTCATGGCCACCTACCCCGGAGCCTCCGCATCGGAAATTGAAACCAACGTGAGCAAACTGTTGGAAAACAGCCTCAACTCCATCGACGGACTGAAGGAAATCACTTCTTCTTCGAAAGAGAACATTTCTCTGGTATTCATGGAGTTTGAATGGGGCACTGAATTGGATGAAGTCATCAATGACATCCGTTCACAGGTTGATATCGTCAAGGAAGGGCTTCCCGACGGCTGTTCGACGCCCTTTATCTTCAAGTTCAGCTCCAGTTCGAGACCTATTGCCCAATATGCCATCACGGCAGAAGAAAGTTATGCCGGTCTGGACAAGATTCTGAACGACGAGTTGCTGCCTCTGCTCAACCGCGTGAACGGCATCGGCAATCTGTCGCTCACCGGCACGCCCGAACGCCGCATTTACATCGAAATCGACCAGCAGAAAATCGACGCTTACGGCATTCCCATCGAAACGGTCGGAAATGCCATCAGTGCCAACAACCTCAATTTGGCTTCCGGTACGGTGAAGATGGACAAGGAGCAGTATTCGATGCAGGTGCGCAGTGAATATCAGGAGAGTGCCGAAATAGCCGACATCGTCATTGCCACGACTCCCGACGGCAAGCAGGTATTCGTGCGCGACATCGCCACTATCCGCGACACCATCAAGGATCTGAGCCTCGACGAGAAGTTCAACGGGCGCGAAGCTGTCCGTCTGATGGTGACCAAGCAGACGGGTGCCAATACCGTGGAAATCTGTCATGATCTGGAGAAAGAAATCAAGAAAGCCGAAAAAATCCTTCCGACTGACGTCAAAATCACCAAAATCTACGATGACTCGGAGGATATCGAAAATTCCATTTCCTCTCTGGAAGAATCCATTCTGTATGCCCTGCTCTTTGTGGTGCTGGTCGTACTGTTCTTCCTGGGCAAATGGCGTGCGGCCCTGATTATTTCCATCACCATTCCCATCGCTCTGGTCGTCGCCTTCATCTATCTGAAGGTCGCCGACAGTTCGCTCAACATCATTTCGCTGTGTTCGCTGACGGTTGCCATCGGTATGGTGGTGGACGATGCCATTGTGGTTTTGGAGAATATCACCACCCATATCGAACGGGGCTCCAGTCCGCGCGAGGCATCCATCTATGCGACCAACGAGGTGTGGGTCTCTGTCATCGCCACGACTTTGGTCATCGTTGCCGTGTTTGTCCCGCTGACGATGCTTAACGGTATTGCGGGCATCATGTTCAAGGAATTGGGCTGGATTGTCACTATTGTGGTTTCCACTTCTACACTGGTGGCCATTTCGCTGACTCCGATGCTTTGTTCCAAGCTCTTGAAATCCAAAAAAGTGCACGTCGACGAAAAGGGTCAGCTGATTGAGGAGAACGATGAGAACGGCTGGTATAACCGTATCATCGTGAAAGGTCTGCTCGACAGGCTCGACACTTGGTATGCACGCGCCCTCCACGCCTGCCTGCGACACAAGAGGCTCACGCTGATTGTCTGCATACTCATTTTCATTTCATCTCTGATTCCGGTCGGTATGGGCAAAATCGGCACAGACTTCATGCAGCAGAGCGACAACGGTCGTATCGATGTGACAGCCGAACTTCAGTTGGGCAGCCGCATCGAAGAGACTCTGAAGACGGCCCGTCGGCTGGAAAGCCGTTTTTACGAACTCTGTCCGGAAATAAAGATTATTTCCACTTCGGCAGGTTCGAGCGATGACAACAGCGTCGGTGCCATGTTTTCATCGACGACCAATTACAAGATTTCGATGCGTATCAACTGCGACAAGAAGACCACCCGTAAGCGTAGTGTCTTCGAAATTGCGGAAATTCTTCGCAGCGAAATGGCCGGCTATCCTGAAATCATTGACTTTCAGGCTGCAGCCAGCAGCGGTATGGGAGGCGGCTCGGGTTCAAGGGTCGATATTGAAATTTACGGTTATGATTTCGACGCCACCTATATGACTGCCGAAAAGGTGAAACAGCAGATTGCCCAGAACGTGCCCGGCGCACGCGACATCGTCATCAGCCGCGACAAGGACCGCGTTGAGCTGATGATCAATCTCGACAAGGAAAAGTTGTCCAGATTGGGACTTTCGGCTGCCACGGTATCCACTTATGTACGCAACCGAGTGTATGGTATGGCTTGCGGTTATCTCAAAGAAGACGGTGACGAATATGATATTCTGGTGCGGCTTAAGGAAGAGAACCGCAACTCTCTGTCCGACATTGAGGATATCAGCATTCCCGTACCGACAGGCGGTCACGTCAAACTCAGTGAAATCGCTTCTTTGGGCGAGTACTGGACTCCTCCGACGATTACGCGCAAGAGCCGTCAGCGTTATCTGAGTGTTTCGGTCACTCCGTTCAACACATCTTTGGGCGAACTGGCGGTTGCCATCGAACAGGAAATGGACAAGGTGGATCTGCCTCAGGGTGTGACCTACACGCTTGCGGGCGATTATGAAGACCAGCAGGAGAGTTTTGCCGATCTGGGCACGCTGATGCTTCTCATCATTATGCTTGTCTACATTGTGATGGCTTCGCAGTTCGAATCGTTCTCCAAGCCTGCCATCATTATGATGGCCGTTCCTTTCGCCATCACCGGAGTCATTTATGCTCTCTGGATGACTCATACGACGCTTGACATGATTGGTGCGCTCGGCTGTGTGATGCTGGTCGGTATCGTTGTCAAGAACGGTATCGTGCTGGTCGACTACATCAATCTGATGCGCGACCGCGGCTATGAGCTGAACGATGCCATAGCCATGTCGGGCGCTTCTCGTCTGCGTCCGGTACTGATGACCGCTTTCACCACCATTCTCGGTATGGTGCCGATGGCTCTCAGCCAGGGTGAAGGCAGCGAAATGTGGCGTCCGCTGGGTATCGTCGTCATAGGCGGTCTGCTTGTCTCGACGCTGGTCACACTGATTGTCGTGCCCGTGATGTATGGCATGATGAGTAAGAGCGGCGAGCGTAACAAGATTGAGAAAAACCGAAAGAATTTCATTTTCATGCAGTTGGCTGACGATCGTCAGACCGGCTCCAAATCTTCCAAATAAGAGTGCCCTATGAAATCCGTCATGATTGTATTCAACCAAGCCAATACGGAGCGTATCGAATATATGCTCGACGAACTCGGCATCCGCGGTTTCACGTTTTTCGAAGACGTCCAGGGCCGTGGCTCTAAAGAAGGCGAACCGCGTCGCGGCACGCACACCTGGCCCGAAATGAACTCGGCCGTCATCACGGTGGTGGAGGATGGGCAGGTGGACGAGCTTTTGGCCTGTGTCCGCAAGCTTGACCGACGCAACGAGAAAGTCGGAGTCAGAGCTTTTGTCTGGAACATCGAACAGACGGTCTGAAGACTGTCTTTCACAAGTTTGGTACACTGTGCCCGGCCAAAAGACCGGGCACAGTGCGTTTGTACAGGATCCCTGACGGTCAAAGCTCTTTTTTTGTTATTTCTAACAAATACTTTATCTTTGTCCGACATAGGGGAAATTTTTATGATCAGTTTTGACCGCGTAAACAAACCCAACACGGGTTATTCAATCACATATCCGTATGTGCAATTTGTGCACAATGCCATCTATTACCGCCAGTTCGAAGTCATCGGAAAAGAGAATCTTCCACCGAAAGGTGAAGGTTATCTGGCCATCTGCAACCACCAGAACGGTTTGAACGACGCTTTGGGTGTCTTGTATGCCATTGGCGGTAAGCGCAGACCTGTTTTCATAGCCCGCGGAGATCTTTTCAAAAAAGAGAACTCTCTGGCACGTATCCTCCGTTTCTTCCGCATCATGCCCGCCTTTCGCGTGCGCGATGACGGTTGGGGCGGCCTGGGTCAGAACGAAGCCATTTTCGAACAGTCGGCCCGCATCATAGAAGAAGGCGATGTGGTGGCGCTCTTCCCTGAAGCCACCCACCAGCACGGTCATTTTCTGGCCCAGTTCAAAAAAGGTTTTGCGCGCATCGCCTTCAAAGTAGCCGAAAAGAACCATTTCGAGGAGCCAATCCGCATCCTTCCCCTCGCCCACCATTACTCCAACTATTTCTCGATGCAGACCAAGTTGGTGATGGTTGTCGGCGAACCTTTCGATTTCACCGAACTTTACGACATCTACCGCGAAGACCCCAACCGGGCCATCACCTTACTCAACGAAAAAGCACGGAAAAAGGTCCAGGAACTGATGCTCGACATCAAGGACAAAGAACATTACGAAGAATGGGAACTGATGTGCCGGATGTATCAGGAGCAGTATATGAGCGACCATCAGATGGACAAACATTCTGTAGCGAACGAACTGAGAGCGCAGAAGGCCATCAACGCCAAACTGGAGGAATTTCAGGCTTCAGCGCCTGAGCAGTTCGGAGAGTTGCTCGACAAAGCCAGCCGTTACAACGCCAATTTGAAGACGCTTCGCCTGCGTGACTGGATTTTCCGCCGGAAACTGTCGACCGGTTTTTGGACACGGTTAGTAGTGGCGTTGGTTCTTTTCCCTTTCTGGCTGTACGGACTGGTGGTCAACTGTCTGCCAATCGCCATCTGCAATTTCCTGACCGGAAGCAAGATGAAAGACCGTTTTCTTCACGCGTCGGTTCAGATTCTCATCAATGCCTTCCTGTTGCCCGTCTGGTACTTGCTGTTGTTCGCACTTGCTTGGATTCTGTCCGGAAACGGATGGATTGCGCTGGCCTCATTGGTCACCTTCTATTTGGGACTCGTCCTGTATGCCAGATTCAACATTTTCTACATCAAACTTTTCCATCGTACCAGACGCTTCATTCTGAAGGCACGGCACGAACCGCATTTCTTCGAAGGCGAAAAACTTCATTATGAAATTATCGCCGACATCAAGGAGAAAGTGATGTCGGAATAATCGCGGTTCAGAATTCGAAACTGAGCGGCATCAGATCGGCCGCCGAATCCAGCACATAACAGACTTCCGATCCGTATAGAACAAGCTTCACAGGCTTGCCATACCGTCGTTCGATTTCAGAGAGCACCTGACGGCACGAACCGCAGGGTGTCACCGGCCGGGAGGTGAACACATCGGGTACTTTCGCATCGGGGCGGGCGGCCACAGCCAGCACCACAGGAGCCGACGAAGGATATTGCGAAGAGGCCGAAAACAGAGCCACCCTCTCGGCACAGAGGCCTGAAGGGTATGCCACATTTTCCTGATTGTTTCCCTTGACCACAAGACCGTTCTCGAGCATCACAGCTGCCCCGACAGCGAAATTCGAATACGGTGCATAGGCATCGACCGAAGCTTCACAGGCCTGGCGGACCACCGTTTTGAGCGATTCAGGCAATTCGTCGGGACTATAACAATGCACCCGTATCTGTATCTGTTTGTCTTTCATCAGTCTTCGTCGGGAATGATCTGCTGAGTAGGATCGATGCACATGAAGATGGCAGCACTGACAATCAGCATGATGGAAATCAGGAACAACGGGAGATTGTAGTTCCCGGTCGAACTGACCAGATAGCCGAACACGGTGGCGCAGACAAAACCGCCCAGATTGCCGGCCGTATTCATGGCACCGCTAAGGGCACCGGCATATTTCTTGCCCAGATCGATGCAGAGCGCCCAAGCCGAAGGCAGCATCAGGTCGACCACGCCGAAACAGAGACTCAGGAAGATGAACACCTGCAGCTTGCCGGGGATGAATGCGGCAAGGAACATGAAGATGGCCGAGAGGACAAGCGCGCCTCCGCCCAAAGCTTTGCGGCCAACTTTCAGACCGTATCTGGCCGTAAGTCTGTCGGTCAGATAACCGCCGAGGATATTGCCGGCCATGCTCATCACAAACGGAGCCGCGATGGCGTAGGTGAGCTGTTCCTTGTCGAAACCGCGGCCCAATTCCATAAAGGTGGGGAACCAGGAGAAGAAGAACCAGCTGCCGAAGGCATAGAAGAAATACATCGACAGAAGAAGCCAGAACTGTTTCGCTTTCAAAAGTTTCGACCAAGGGATCCTGATTTTCGGGGCCTGTTCGGAAACGGCAGTCGGCGACAGGGCATAAAGACGGGCGGCAGGAGCCTCCGCGAGTTCTTCTCGGCTGATGCCGCGCATTTTGGCCGGATTGTTGCGATAGTAAAGATACCACACCAGCGACCAGAGCACACCGACCGCACCCAGGATGTAGAAAGCCGAACGCCATCCCATGGTGGCGATGACCGGAATGACGATGAAGGGAGTGAGCGCGCCGCCCATACGGCTTGCCGCCCAGACAAATCCCTGAGCGCGTCCGACTTTGTCTTTCGGGAACCAACGGCTGATGACGCCTGTGGAGCAGGGACTCGATCCGGCTTCGCCCATTCCGAACATCAGCCGGACAAGCAGCAGCCCCACAAATCCGTTGGCCATGCCGGTGAAGATGGTGAACGCCGACCACCAGAGCACGATCAGCGCCAGCGTAAGACGATGTCCCCGCTTGTCGCCCAAAGCGCCCATCGGGATTTGCATCAGCCCGTATGACAGAATGAAGGCGCTCAAAATCCAGCCCCACTGTTTGGGCGAAAGGCCCAGGTCGCTCATGATGGCCGAGCCGGCCACACTGATGTTGATGCGGTCCAGGAATGTCACGACTCCCAGAAGAATCAGCAGAATCAGAATCCAAGTTCTTTTTTTCATCGTTTCAAATGTTAGCGGTTTAAAGTGGCGTTGACATCCCGCACGGCGGCGATGACCGCATCGATGTTCTCACGTTTGGCCCCCATCGGCAGACCGCCTCCCGTGCTCAACATCAGGCCTTGCGGGCCGCCGTTGGCTTTCAGGTAAGAGCCGATGACCGAAAGGGTCGTGTCATAGACCGCCTTCGGGTCGTCGCCCGTCAGCAGCATCGGCGGCACATTGCCCATCAGGACCACGTCGGGACCGATTTTGCGGCGTGCATCGGCGATGTCTACCGTGTGGGTGAAATTGAAGACATCGACGCCCATCTGTTTCAAATAGGGATAACAGGCGTCTGACGTGAAATCGTTGTGGAAATAATGGGACATTTGCGGAAAAGCGTCAAAAATCTCCTTCATATAGGGCAGGCAGAATTCCGTAAAATCGTCGGGGCTGAAATAGCCGCAGACATCGTCCAGTACCATGATGGCTTTGGCGGTGGCTACATTTTCCAGCTGCACTTCCAGCCAGCGTTTCACGCAGTCTGTCGTCTTGCGCAAGAGGCGTCGGGCGTCTTCCGGCCTGAGCATGACGAGCATCAGCAGTTGGGTGACGGTCATCAGATGCGAAGCCACTGTGAACGGACCTCGCGCGCAGACCATGTGGACTTGCTGGCCTTCGGCTTCCAGCACCGGCTGGAATGTCTTCTGCTGATGGAGCAGAAAAGGCATGATGCCGTCGCGATGCGGATCCGGGACCGACAATTCCGAAAGCATCGCAGCCATCCGGTCGATGTCTTCCGTCAAGGGTTTGAGATGGGGCATATTGTCTTCGAAAAAACAGACCGGCGCACCGAATCCCATCGGTTCTGCCGTCATACCATACTCGACCCACCAGCCCGGGACGAACACCGCATCGGGGAAATCTTCGACTATTTTCCGATTGTCAGACAGCCAGACGGCGTTGTCGGCATAGTAGTCCATAAAGGTGTGACCGCAGTAGCCCGGAATCCACGGACTGTCGGCGATGAACACCGTCGGGATGACGCGGTTTCTGAAAGCCAGCGTCTCTTCCAACAACTTTATCTGTGTCTGATTCATAGATTAAAGCAGGCCCTTTTCCTGAAGAAATTTCTTGAGACCGATGACTCCGGAAACGGGGCTCGAAAGCACAGGCTTGCCGGTGATTTCGGCCAGTTTCTTTTCCATACGGGCCATGGAACCCTGGGCCAGGACAAACAAATCCACTTTGTCGGCAATCTTTTCGGCAGCTTCCTGGATGAGGCGGTCGTGGGTGGCGCTGTCGCCCGACTGACCGGCCTGGAAGGCGCCGGCTGCCAGACCATCGACGAGTTCGACCTGCTTGCCTGATTCACGGGCGGCACGCTCCAGAAGACGGCGGGTCGGATCCAAAGTGGTGGGCAGCGTGGAGATGACGGCGATACGTTTGGCCGAATTGACCGCCTGGAGCGCCATCGGATAGTCGATGCGGAAAATGGGAATCGGGGCCAGATCGTTGCCCAGGTCGGCAATGTCGCCCACCGAAGAGCAGCAGTTGAACACCACGTCGGCGCCGGAATCGGCAGCGGTCATATAATAGCTGAGCAGACGGCGACGGACGGCCGGAGTGACCTGATTGTTGGCGATAACCTCCTGAATGAGCGTATCATCAGCGATGTGATTCAGTTTCACTTCAGGCAGATATTCCTTGAAAATTTCGGTGAGAGGGGCCACCAGGGCCATAGCTGTGTGGACAGCGACAACACGTACCATAATGATTGATATTTTTAGACGATTTTGATTTGATATGGGTAGGCAAATATAACATTTTTTCTTGGTAAGGAAGATTTCAATTTGTATTTTCGCAGAGGAATGTACGTTGACTGCAACAGTTTTTAGGCACATTTGTAACAAGCAGATTATCAATATCCTATATGATTTTATCCCACGAGCGCAGTCTCCGAATCGGCAAAATCAGACAACAGCTTGAAGTGCTTCAGGCCGAAGCTTGTCTGATTTCGACGCCCGTCAACACCTATTATCTCCACCAGCGCATTTTCAAGGGTTACACCTTCATCCCGCGCGAAGGGGATATCGTCTGTTTCGTCAGGCGTCCGGTCGACTTGAAAGCCGAAGACTTGATGCTCGAGGAAGGACAACTCGTCTTTATCCGCAAGCCGGAACAAATGGCCGATTATCTGCGGGGGACGATGCCCGGGACGCTCGCTCTCGAAGGAGAGGAGATGCCGCGCTCCGAATGGCTCCGGCTGGAGCAATGTTTCCCTTCCGTCCGACTGCTCAACGCCAGCCAGTCCCTGCGCGTGGCGCGCAGTGTCAAGACCGAGTTCGAAATCGGGCTCATCCGCGAATCGGCCCGTCTGCATGAAGCCGTCTACCGTCAGATTCCGTCGGTCTGGCATCCGGGAATGAGCGAGGTGGAACTGGAGATTGAGATCGAATATCTGATGCGCAAAGGCGGCTGCCTGGGGCTGTTCCGCACTTACGGCAACGATATGGAAGCTTTCATGGGAAGCGTGCTCGGCGGCGACAACGCCAGTATCTGTTCCCCCTACGATTTCGCTTTGGGGGGCGCCGGACATCCGTCCAACCCCATCGGAGCCTCACAGAAAACACCTTTGAAAGCCGGGCAAAGCATTCTCATAGACATGTGTGGCAATTTCACCGGCTATCTGGACGATATGAGCCGCTGCTTCGCTGTGGACAAACTGAGCGAAGAGGCCTGCCGTGCCCATCAGGTGGCTTTGGAAATCCAGCATTACGTCCAGGAAAACCTGAAAGAAGGCGCCATCTGCCAGGACATTTACGAAGGCGCTTTGGAACTGGCCCGCAAGAACCGTCTGGAAGACCGTTTTATGGGAAGCCGACAGCAAGCCCGATTTGTCGGACACGGCACAGGTCTGGTCATCAACGAGTTGCCGGTTCTTGCACCCCGCATGACCACTCCTTTGGAAAAGGGAATGGTTCTGGCGGTCGAGCCCAAGATCATCGTCGACGGCACCGGCGCCGTCGGTACCGAAAACACGTTTGTCGTCGGAGCGCACGGCGGTGAAAAGTTGGCCGGCCTGAGCGACGACATTGTCAGTCTCTGCATTTAATCAAAACTATCAATCATATGAATCCCAAAGATTTCGCTTCGCGACACATCGGTATTTCCGAACAGGAACAGCAGCAAATGCTGAAGACAATCGGTTTCAATTCCATCGGGGAACTGATGGACAAAACTCTTCCGACGGACATCAGACTGCCCGAGCTGCCCGAACTTCCCGAGGCTATGACCGAGGAGCAGTTTGCCGCTCACATCAGTTCTCTGGCATCACGTAACCGTCAGGTGCTCAATTTTATCGGGCAGGGATGGTACGGCTGTCAGATGCCGGCCGTCATCCAGCGCAACGTGTTTGAAAACCCCGTCTGGTACACCTCATACACGCCGTATCAGGCCGAAATTTCCCAAGGCCGCCTGGAAGCCCTCTTCATTTTCCAGACGCTCATCTGCGAGCTGACCGGTCTCAATCTGGCCAACTGTTCCCTGCTGGACCAGTCCACCGCCGCCGCCGAAGCTGCACGCATGCTGTTCAATCTGCGCAGCCGCGCTCAGGAAAAGGCCGGGGTGAACAAGCTTTTCGTCGACCGTTATATGTTCTCACAGGATATGGCCGTTCTGCGCACCCGATGCAGCGAACTGGGCATCGACATCTGCTTGGGCGACTATGCCGACTTCCGGCCCGATGAAAGTTATTTCGGCGCCATGGTCCAGTATCCCAATGCCGAAGGCAATGTCGACGATTATCGCCTGTTTGTCGAGACTATGCACGAAGCCGGTCTGAAAGTGGCCGTCGGCGCCGACCCGATGGCTCTGGTGCTGCTGGAAAGTCCCGGCAGCTGGGGCGCCGATGCCGTATACGGCACTTCACAGCGCTTCGGTCTGCCTATGGGTTTCGGCGGCCCGTCTGCCGGATTCCTGGCCACCCGCGACGAAAACAAGCGCTTCCTGCCCGGCCGCATCATCGGCCTTTCGAAAGACGCCAACGGACGCGATGCCTACCGTCTGGCTCTTCAGAGTCGCGAACAGCACATCAAACGCGAGAAAGCGACGTCCAACATCTGCACGGCCTCCGCTTTGATGGCCAACATTTCCGGTTTCTATGCCGTTTGGCACGGCCCTGAAGGACTTCGCTCCATCGCCGGCCGTATCCACGGAATGGCTTCCTATCTCAATGACGCGCTCGAAGTCTACGGATATATTCAGGAGAACAACGCTTTCTTCGATACTTTGAAAATCGGTCTTCCCGAAGGAGTCAGCATGGAAAAATTCCAGACCGCCGCGCTCGAAAAAAACATCAATGTCTACTATTATCCCGACCACAGCCACATCGGCATAAGCATCGACGAACTCTGCGACGAAGATGCACTCGACAGTCTGATTGGCCTGCTGGCCGAAGCTGCCGGCAACATGGCCGTTCCTGTAGAAGAGGAAGACTGGGAGAACATACTTTCGCTCGATGAAAGTCTGCTTCGCAAAGAGCCGATTCTCCAGCAGAAGGTTTTCCAGCTCTACCACAGCGAGACCGACATGATGCGTTTTCTCAAACGTCTGGAGCGCAAAGACATATCGCTTACCCACTCGATGATTTCTTTGGGAAGCTGCACGATGAAGCTGAACGCCGCCGCCGAAATGCTGCCGCTCAGCCGTCCGGAATTCGCCAACATCCATCCCTACGCACCTGCCTCACAGGTGGAGGGCTATCTGGAAATGATTGGTGACATCGAAGAACTTCTCTGTGCCATCACCGGTTTTGACAAGTGCAGTCTGCAGCCCAACTCGGGTGCGGCAGGCGAGTATTCCGGCCTGCGTGTCATCCGCGAATATTTCAAGCACAATGGCGGTGAAGACCGCAAAGTGCTGCTGATTCCGAACTCAGCCCACGGCACCAACCCCGCCAGCGCCCAGCAGGCCGGATTCGAAATTGTCCATGTCGAATGCGACGCCCAAGGCAATATCGATGTCAATGACTGGCAGACTAAAGCTCAGGTGAATGCTGCACGTTTGGCAGGCTGCATGATTACTTACCCCTCGACGCACGGCATTTTCGAACCCAAAATCCGTCTGCTCTGCCAGAGCATCCACGACAACGGAGGTCTGGTCTATATGGATGGTGCCAACATGAATGCGCAGGTCTGTGTCACCTCTCCCGGATTCATCGGCGCAGACATCTGCCATCTCAACCTGCACAAGACCTTCGCCATGCCTCACGGAGGCGGCGGCCCCGGTGTCGGTCCCATCTGCTGCAATGCGAAACTGGCTCCCTACATGCCCGTCCATCCTTTCCTGAATGGGGCATCGGAGGGTATCACCATGTCGTCGGCTCCCTACGGCAGCGCCATGCTGCTCCCCATCACCTACGGCTACATCCTGATGATGGGCGCAGAAGGGCTGAAACGTGCCACAGAAACTGCCATCCTCAGTGCCAATTATCTGGCATACAAACTGAAAGACAGCTACGGCATCTACTATACCGGTGCCAAGGGCTGCGTCGGTCACGAACTGATTCTCGACTGCCACCGTTTCAAAGAAGCCGGCGTTGACGACGGCGATATAGCCAAACGTCTGATGGACTTCGGATTCCACGCGCCTACCCTTTCCTTCCCCGTTCACGGCACGCTGATGGTCGAACCCACCGAGAGCGAGGGTCTGGGCGAACTCGACCGTTTCGTCGAAGCTCTGGAAACCATTGCCTCTGAAATCGCAGAAATCGCCAAAGGCACTTATCCCCAAGACAACAACCCTCTGAAGAATGCTCCGCATCCGGAATATCTGCTGACGGCAGACGAATGGCCCTATGCCTACAGCCGCCGTCAAGCCGCTTACCCGCTGCCATGGGTGGCCGACAGCAAATTCATGCTGCCGGTCGGCCGTGTCGACAATGCTTACGGAGACCGCAATTTGATAGCCAGTCTGTCTGAGTGACATTCTGTCGGCCCATCTGCCAGATGGCGGCAAAAGCTTTGCTTTGGCAAGGTTTTTGCTGTCATTGTGGGCACATAACAAACAAAAGATATCTATGACAAAGAACAAGCATCAATCCGAATCGAAAAAAGCTTCTTCCGAAACTCAGACCAAGGTCCAGAAGCCGTCGTCAGAAACGGACCAGACGGCACAAGCCTCTCAGGCCGAAGAAAAAGCCAAATCTGAAGAAACAGAGAAAGACGCCGAAAAAGAATTGGATGCCGTCGGAAAACTGCAACTTCAACTGCAGGAGCTGCAGGCAAAATACAATCAGTTGAACGACACTTATCTGCGTTCCAGAGCCGAATTTGAAAATTACCGCAAGAGAAGCCTCAACGAAAAGGCCGAACTCATCAAAAACGGTGGAGAAAAGGTGCTGGTCAACATCCTTCCTGTCATCGACGATTTCGAGCGTGGGTTGGATGCCCTTGAAAAAAACGCCGATCCGGCTGCCGTCAAGGAAGGCATAGATCTCATATACAACAAACTGCAGACTTTCCTCAAGCAGAATGGAGTGAGCGAAATCGACGCCATTGGCAAAGACTTCGACACAGACCTTCACGAAGCGGTCACGATGTTTCCCGCCCCTGACGAAAGTCAGAAAGGCAAGGTCATCGACTGCGTGCAGAAGGGTTATTACCTCAACGATAAAGTTATTCGCTACGCCAAGGTGGTAGTAGGCAACTGATTATGGCAGAAAAAAGAGATTACTACGAAGTGCTTGGCGTTGAAAAAAACGCTTCGGCAGACGAAATAAAAAAAGCCTACCGCAAAAAAGCCATACAATATCACCCGGACAAGAATCCGGGCGACAAAGCGGCCGAAGAAAAATTCAAGGAAGCGGCCGAAGCCTACGAGGTTCTGAGCAACCCCGAAAAACGTCAGCGCTATGACCAGTTCGGCCATGCCGGATTGGGCGGAAACGGCGGATTCGGCGGAGGCGGAGGATTCAGCATGGACGACATCTTCTCGCAATTCGGCGACATCTTCGGAGGTCACTTCGGAGGTTTCAGCGATTTCTTCGGAGGTGGCGGCAGCCGCGGCGGTCAGCGCACCAACCGTGGCAGCGACCTGCGTGTCAAAGTGAAACTATCCTTGGAAGATGTGGCCAAAGGTGCCAACAAGAAAATCAAAGTAAGGAAAATGGCCGCCTGTGACGAATGCGATGGCACAGGTGCCAAAGACGGACATTCCTACAAGACTTGCCCCACTTGCCAGGGTCGCGGCACAGTCATCCGCATGACCAACACCCTTTTGGGACGCATGCAGACACAATCCGTATGTCCCGACTGCGGAGGCGAAGGTAAAATCATTACCGACAAGTGTCCGAAATGTCATGGTGAGGGTGTCTGCAGCCAGGAGGAAGTCATCACCATCCAGATTCCGGCAGGAGTAGCCGAAGGAATGCAACTGACCGTTCAGGGAAAGGGCAATGCGGCGCGCCACGGTGGCGTCAACGGCGACCTGTTGGTACTGATTGAAGAGGAGCCGCACGATGAACTGATTCGCGAAGAAAATGACCTCATTTACAATCTGATGCTCAGTTTTCCAACTGCCGTTTTGGGTGGCACGGTAGAAATACCGACCATCGATGGAAAGGTTAAAGTGAAAATCGATCCGGGCACGCAGCCTGGCAAAGTGCTCAGACTGCGCGGCAAAGGTCTGCCCTCTGTCAACCGCTACGGCGGAACCGGCGACCTGCTGGTGAACATCAGCGTTTATGTGCCTGAAAAATTGAGCCGTGAAGAGCGCAAAATGATCGAATCATTTGCCTCCTCAGACAACTTCAAAGCGGATCCCAGCAAAAGCCGCAGCATTTTCGGAAATCTCTTCCGCTAGGCCGATACTTGTCGGACTGCCCGTAATATACTTTAAAGACCGGCTTGGCCGGTCTTTATTTTTGGCATCACTGCACCAGCCGAAGCGATGGTGCAACCATGCAAGGGATTGCGTAAAAACAAAAAGGAGAGCGACAATGTCGCTCTCCTTTTTAGTATGAAAGACATGATTATTCACCTTTCGGAAGTACCAGCCAGCAGATCAAGTAAGCCAGCAGACCGACGCCTGCGCAGAGAACCAGAATCAGCCAAATGATACGGATGATGTTTGAATCGATGCCGAAATACTTGGATACACCGCCACAAACACCGGCGATTTTCTTGTCCGACTGAGACAGAACAAGTTTCTTTTCCATAATCTATTTATTTGGCGATTTTGAGATAGGCAGCACGGTTGAGTTCGTCGTTGGAGTTGCTCATGAATTCGGTGGCAACTTCGAGACGGCCTTCGTCTACACCATATTCGTTGACGAGGATGTCACGAACGCAGTTGGCGCGAGCTTCAGAGAGCTGCTGGTTGCGCTTTTCGGTACCGGTGTTGGAATCGGCAGAACCGACGATGACGAATTTCAGGTTGCTTCCGGCAACGATGTTCTTACCGAAGAAACGGACGTTTTCTTTCTCCTTGGCGCTCAATTCGGACTGACCGATTTCGAAGAAGAAGGTCGGAGGACAATTTTCAACCATCTGAGCAATCAGATCTTCGCAAGCCTGAGCCTTTGCATCGTTGATGGCAGCTTCCTGTGCGGCCTTTTCGGCAGCGGCCTGTTCAGCAGCGGCCTGTTCGGCAGCAGCCTGTTCGGCGGCAGCCTGTTCGGCAGCAGCCTTCTCTTCTTCAGTGGGACCATTGGCAGCCTTCTCAGCGGCAGCTGCAGCAGCTGCGGCAGCTGCAACGGCGGGAGCGACTTCGCTGACCTTTGACCAACCCGTACCCTGCTTGCCGAAGTTGTAGGCGATACCGGCAGAAGCGGAGGTCATGATAGCGATACCGCTACCGTTGATCTGTTCGCCGTGAGTAGCCAGAGCGCGCAGATCGATGTTGGCAATCCAATGTTCGTTGAGGCGGAAGTTGTTCAACCAACCGGCACCTTCACCGAATTCGCGACCGTTACCGAAGAGGAAACCGGCGGTGATGTAGGGAATACCATTGTAGATGCGGTCTTCCTTGTATCCCCAGAACTGGTTGGAGATGTTCCACATGAAGTCGCCGTGAAGGTAATTGTATTTGAACTTGTTGTCGTTCAGTTTACCGTTGAGGCCCTGCCAACCGGCTCTGACACCGAAGTTAGGGTCAATCCATTTACCGACCATGAGGTCGATATCAAGTCCGAAACCGAGGGTGAGGTCGGAACGGAAGTTATCCATGGAGATGTTGGCACCGGCATTACCCTGAACAAACCAATTGCTCCAAAAACCATTTGTAACAACTGCATCAGCAGCGGCTTCTTTTTCCTGAGCAACTACTGAAAGGCTGGCTGCGGAAATAGCAACGAAAGCCAAAAGAATAGCAATTTTTTTCATTGATGTATTAATAAAAATAAAATTAAAAATCACTTACGGGCTCGAACTTTGAAATTTCTAAACATCAACGCTTTAACGAGCAATTTTTCAATTCAGATTTTTTCCAACAATTCGAACTGCAAAGTTAGCTCTTTCCACTGAAATACAAAATCCTTTAACCGATTTTTTTAAAATGTAGAAAATTCAGACCACAAATAGAATATTATCTGGCGCGTGATATGACAGAAAACCCATCAGCAGGGCCATAAGGACCGCGACGCCCCACCATAGGGTCCAATGCCGATGAAACTTTTCACTAAGCGTCCAACGGTTGCCCACCCAGACAGCGACAGCCATTACGACTACATACAAGATGATGTCTACAATAAGAATCGAATGGCGGACAAAAGGCCAATACACATAGAAAAGTGCAATCTGAACGGGAATGGCGAGGAGCGAAACCGCCACCATGCCACCTATGGATTTGAAAGACTTGTTTCTGATACACAAATAAATGCCTGTCAGAAACAAAGGATAGAACAGCATTTTCATATGTTCCCAAACACATTCGTTGACGGGAACGATGTAGCCGACAAAGCGGCTCATGACGGGCCATTCGTGTACAAAATGCATCAAAGTGCCGATTGTGATGGCGACAACTGTCGCCAGAATGAGTTCGAAGCGTTTCATATCATCGGGTTTTAAGAATTTCACCATTGTCTTTCACCACCGATTCCTTCCACTTGTCGCTATAGTCTTCCTGTATCGGGAAAGCGGGAATTTGCTTGCTGTAGCCGTTGTTCTGGAAACTGCCATCCGGATTCTGGCGTTTGATGTTGCCATCGATATATTTCACCATCAGATATTTGTCCAGATTGCACCATTTTTCAAAAGTGCCGCTTGCCTGAGCCTTACAGAACTCGTTGGCTCTGACGCGGGAAGCTTCCGGACTCAAAGACGACAGTTCGTGGTCGAGCTGAGGCAAGCGTTCAGTCATCAGGGCATTTTCCATTTCATCTATAACGGAACGGACTTCGGCTCCGATGCGGTCATAACGCAGATAGGCGAACTGGGCGATACGGTTGACCATCCAGAACATCGAAGTTTCGGAATATTCAATCATGGATCCGTTGCCTTCGCGAACACATTCGGGAATTTCGGTCACATGGCTGCAGAACGGCATCAGAGGTGAAGTGGCCGCATCGTCGACACCAAACCAGAAAATGCCGTAAGGCTGTGAAGCGCGGGCCTGGGCGACAAACCACCAGCCCGTCTGCTGGGTGGCAATGGCGCGTTCGTTGACATATTCCTGTCCATCCCAGATCCAGTCCATCGGGCGCCAACGATAGGGACAACGGCTGCCCCCAGCGCCTATGTCGGTGGTCATATCCATAGGAGTGCCTTCGAAATGATCGCGCATCATGTCGGCCATCTGCTTGACGGAAATCGGCTGAATCGGCTTGACATACAAAGGCATGTGATGGGTCAGATCGTATCCCATCGCGTAGTCCCGGTAGGCGTCCATGCCCTCGGCGAAACGGCGGAAGAACGACCAGACGCGTGATTCGCATCCGCGGGCACCGCCGAAATCGAGCGGAGCGTACACATCGCAAAAACTGAACTCCTCGTCCTTGCCGTTGAAAATGCCTTGTTCGCGGGCATGCCTGATGACATCACGGCTGTACAGGCAGTTTTCAGGATCTTTGAAATCGATGGTCGTGATGCGAGCCTGGTTGGCGTGTGCAGAAATGCATCCGTCGGGAATGCGTTTGGCCACCCAGACGGAACCCCGGTTGACATTCTCGCCCTTCTTGTTGTACTTCGGAGCCTTGCACATGATTTCCATTATCCAGGCCTCCTCGGTGTCGGCAATCGTAAACGACTCGCCTTCCGACGCATAGCCGTATGTTTGGGTGAGTTCATCGATCAAGGCGATGGCTTCGCGAGCCGTTCGGCAGCGCTGGAGGGCCGTATATATGAGCGTCCCGTAATCGAGGACAGCGGTTGTGTCGACAAATTCTTCACGTCCGCCGAAAGTGGTTTCCGCCACGATCAGCTGATGTTCGTTCATGTTTCCGATGACGGAATAAGTGTGACGGGCCTGCGGAATCGAGCCTAGATATCTGCCGGAATCCCAATCGTATATCTCTTGAATTGCACCTTTGGGATAATCGGCGGCAGGACGATAATAAAGTTCGCCGTAGAGTTGATGGGAATCGGCGGCGTAGGTCACCATGACGCTGCCGTCGGCAGAAGCGCCTTTAGTGACGATGAGGTTGGTGCAGGCCCAAATCGGCGCCAGGCTCAGGCAAATGCCCAAGAAAGTCAATGCTGTCTTCTTCATTGTTACGCTTATGTTCATTGTTAGGGTATTCGAAAGATCCAAGAATCGGACTGATATTTTTCCAAAGCCAACTTCTCGATTTCAGACTGTTCTTCTGGGCTGAAACTGTCGGGACGCGCATCGAGACGATGGCCCAAAAGGTCCGAAAAACGTTCGAAAAAGTCAGTGGCGGATTCGGAGCGGCCCGATGAGTCCGCGGCACTGAGATTGGTGACGGGCGAGGCGACGGAAAGCACTCCTTTTGAGGGTGCCGATGCGGATGCGGAATGTCTCAAAAGGGCCCCTGCCAGACGTTGCACGTCGGTGGAATAGAGCAAGGTGCCGTGACGCAGGCTGCGGTCTTTGGTGAAGTGCGAAGCCGTGCCCGAAATCTTCGCCCCGTTTGTCCACAAGTCTTTCCGACGGCCCAGTTCGACAGGCATTCCCATTTGGGCAAGCACTTCCATCACGGGAGCGAGAAACGAATCATCATCCGTTTTCTGGCGGCCTTCGCTGATGAAGCAGAAATTCAGATTGCCTTCGTCGTGGAAAACGGCGCCTCCGCCCGAAATGCGACGGGCCAATCCGATGCCGTTTCTACGGCAATAATCCCTATCGACTTCCGCCGACACCGACTGATTGCAACCCAAGACGACCGACGGACGGTTCACATAGAGCAACAGACAAGGGCTGAAAACCGTGGCGTCCGCCGTCAGCAGACACTCCTCGGCGGCCAGATTGAGGCTTGCCTGATGGTATGGACTGAAAATCCGGCGCATGACACCTTATAATAATATCGATTGCTTCAACTGATTGAAAAAAGTCCATTGGACAATTCCGGAAGCGACCGACACATTCAGCGAATGTTTGGTCCCGTACTGAGGAATCTCGACACATTGGTCGCACAGGTCAACCACTTCCTGACTGACACCTTTCACCTCGTGCCCCAGAACGACAGCGTATCGCTTTCCGGGGTCAAGTTTCAGGCTGTCGAGTTTCAGACTGTCATGGGCCTGTTCGACGGCATACACCACATAACCCTGCCGTTTGAGGCTGCGCACCGCTTCGCATGTATCGGTCTGATATTCCCAATCAACTGAAAATTCGGCGCCTAAAGCCGTCTTGTGGATTTCCGCGTTGGGAGGGCAGCAGCAAATGCCGCATAGGACAATCTTCTCGATCCTGAAAGCGTCGGCCGTACGGAAAACAGACCCCACATTGTGTTGGCTGCGGACATTGTCAAGCACGACCGTCAGAGGCAATTTGACCGACTCCTTGAACTCGGATTCAGTCATTCGGTTCATTTCCAAGATACTGAGTTTCTTCATAACCGGGGCGCAAGATTTATCCGAGACAAATATACAAAAAAAGCAGCTACGACATCGTCGTAACTGCTGTAAAGTTGGCGGTGCGTACGAGACTCGAACTCGTGACCCCCTGCGTGACAGGCAGATATTCTAACCAACTGAACTAACGCACCAGTCTTTGTCGGCTTGCCTTTCGGAAAGCGGATGCAAAGATATGGCAGATTTCTGAAGTTGCAAACAATTCGGAAAAATTTTTCAAAAAAAATTCACAAAGCTTCGAAACGGCCCGACTTACTGATTTTTCTCGCCCTTCGAATACTCGTCAGCCATCTGGCGGGTGCGCTCTGCCCTCAGTTCCGTGTCGGGATGCGAGGAGAACATCTGCTCCAGGCGCGACATGCTAGCACCGGAAGACAGCTCCAGCAGTTTTTCGAGCGAAAGGCTCATGCTGTAGGGACTGTAGCCTTGGGAAATGGCGAAATTAAAGCCATATTCATCGGCGGCATACTCCTGAGTTTGAGAGAATTGTGCCTGCACATAAGCCTCTCCCAAATCACCAAGCAAAGCGGAAGATACAGAACCCAGCGTTCCCGCAGCTCCGATGACGTCGCGGGCTGCCGACGCCAGATAAGCTTTCTTCATCGCATTCTTGCTGTCCTCATGAACGACATGGCCGATTTCATGACCGATGATAGCCATCAGCTGGGCATCGTCCATCACATCCATCAAGCCGCTGTAGACACGGATGGAGCCGTCGGCCATGGCGAAGGCGTTGATTTCTTCCGTCACATAGACTTTCAAGTTGAACGAATAGCCGTCAACCTTGCGAACCTTTTTCATCAGACGCTCTAGGCGGGCGATGTATTCGCCTTCGTCAATGACGGCCGCAGAGTCCATTTCGTGAGCGGTCAGCTGACACATGGCGACCACCTGGTCGTCGGTGATGGCCATAGCCGTAATGGTTTTGGCGGCAGCATTGGCCAACTGCTGGGAATCCCAATTGACACCCCTGAAAACAGCACATCCGCTGAAAGCGGCCAGAATCAGCAGAGAAGGAAGAATAAAGGATAAACGACG
Organism: Bacteroidales bacterium; assembly: GCA_045627385.1. Taxonomy (GTDB): domain Bacteria; phylum Bacteroidota; class Bacteroidia; order Bacteroidales; family UBA1402; genus UBA1757. The sequence goes on along the minus strand of JAZQNO010000030.1, from coordinate 4,909 downwards.
CATAATGATGATTTAATTTGATGACGCAAAAGTAATAATTTTAATGTTTTAATGTACCTTTGTACCCATATTTGCAGAATAAGAATCCATATATGAGAAATACTCCCATAGACAGCCGCATCATGCAGGAAATCATAGACGGTTTCAACCTGCCCGATTTCGGCAAAGCCACTATCAGAGAGGTCGTTGCCATGACCAATGCCGCCGAAAAGCGTACCGGCAAGCGCTTTGTGCGTATGGAAATGGGCGTTCCCGGTCTGCCGCCTTCGGCCATCGGCGTGGAAGCCGAAATCCAGGCCTTGCGCCAAGGTGTCGCTTCCATCTATCCCATGCTCGACGGCCATCCCTCGCTCAAGCAGGAATCGTCGCGTTTCATCAAGGCTTTCATCGACATCGACGTGCCGCCAAGCTGTTGCGTGCCCGTGACAGGATCCATGCAGGGCACCTTCACCTCGTTCGTCACCTGCAGCCAGTGCGACCGCAGCAAAGACACCATTCTGTTCATCGATCCGGGATTTCCCGTGCAGAAGCAGCAATTGGTCGTCCTCGGTTGCCACTATGAAAGTTTCGACGTCTACCACTATCGTGGCGAAGCGCTCCGGGAAAAGCTCGAGTCCTATCTGAAGAAAGGCAACATCGCCGCCATCATATATTCCAACCCCAACAATCCGGGCTGGTTCTGTTTGAAAGAGAGCGAACTGAAGATCATCGGCGAACTGGCCACCCGATACGACGCCATCGTCCTCGAAGATCTGGCTTATTTTGCGATGGATTTCCGCAAATCGCTCGGCACGCCCTTCGAAGCGCCTTTCCAAGCCAGCGTCGCCCGATACACCGACAATTACATTTTGCTGATTTCAGGGTCGAAAGCCTTCAGTTATGCCGGTCAGCGCATCGGTGTGGCAGCCATTTCAGAGAAGCTCTACAAGAGAGAATATGCCGACCTCAAGCACCAATATGGCGTGGCCGGATTCGGCAATGTGTTCGTCAACCGAGTCCTTTATGCCCTGTCGTCCGGTACCAGCCACTCGGCCCAGTACGCGCTGGCCGCCATGATGAAAGCCGCCAGCGACGGCGAATACCGTTTTTTGGAAGATGTCAAGGAGTACGGACGTCGCGCCCGCATCGTCAAACGGCTCTTCTTGGAGAACGGTTTCAGCATTGTCTATGACAAAGATTTGGATGAAGCTATCGCCGACGGCTTCTACTTCACCGTATGCTACCCTGGAATGACGGGGGGCGACTTAATGAAAGAACTGATGTTCTACGGCATCAGCGCCATTTCTCTGGAGACCACCGGCAGCGGACAGCAAGGTTTGCGCGTCTGCACCTCCTTTATCAAAGACGACCAGTATTCCGATTTGGAAGCGCGTCTCCGACAGTTCGGGAACGACCATCCGCGGTGTCAATAATTTTTTCCATATATGCAACTGACTGACAGATTTTTAAGTTACATTCAGCACGACACGCAGTCGTCTGAAGAGACAGATCTCACTCCCAGCACACCCGGCCAGATGGCTTTTGCCCGCCTACTGGCTGACGAGTTGAAACAGTTGGGCCTTCAGGACATTGTCCTCGACGATTACGGATACCTGATGGCCACGCTGCCGGCCAATGTCGATGAGCCCCGTCCGACCGTCGGATTCATCGCCCACATGGACACCAGTCCGGACATGTCGGGACGTAAAGTCCAGACTCAGATTGTGAAGAACTACGATGGCGGCGACATCGTCCTCAACAAGGAATATACGCTTTCGCCCGCGCAGTTTCCCGAGCTACTCGACCACAAAGGCGAAGACATCATCTGCACCCGCGGCACGACGTTGTTGGGCGCCGACGACAAGGCCGGCATCGCCGAAATCGTCACGGCCATGGAGCATCTTCTCCAGCACCCCGAAATCAAGCACGGCAAAATCCGCATCGGTTTCACGCCTGACGAGGAAATCGGCAAAGGCGCCGACCACTTCGATGTCAAGGCTTTTGCCGCCGATTGGGCCTACACGATGGACGGCGGCGAAGTCGGCGAACTGGAATTTGAAAACTTCAACGCCGCCAGCGCCAAAGTCATCTTCAAGGGCCGCAACGTGCATCCCGGATATGCCAAGCACAAAATGCTGAACGCCAATCGCGTAGCCTACGAATATGCCAACATGCTGCCGCGCAGCGAAACGCCCGAGCACACCGAAGGCTATGAAGGGTTCTATCATCTCATCGGCATCAGCGGCAGTGTGGAAGAAGCCACTCTCAGTTACATCGTGCGCGACCACGACCGCGACCGTTTCGAACGCCGCAAACGCGAGATGCAGCACATCGCCAACAAAATCAACAATGAATTCGGCGAAGGCACCTGCACACTGATTCTCAAGGACCAGTACTACAACATGCGCGAAATGATCGAGCCTGACCACATGAACGTGGTCGAACTGGCCTTGAAGGCTATGGAGGCCGCAGGCGTCAAGTCGAAGGTCGTTCCCATCCGCGGCGGCACCGACGGCGCGCGGCTTTCCTTTATGGGCCTCAAATGCCCCAATCTGGGCACCGGCGGGAGGAACTATCACGGTGTTTATGAATATCTGAACGCCGATGACGCCGAAAAGATGACCGATATCGTGATCTCGCTGCTGACAAAGCGTTAATAGAAAACAGGGATGACACATGCTGTGCCATCCCTGTTTTTTACATATCGGAAAATATTGATTTATATGACCCTGTGACGCAGCCATTTTTTATTGATAAAGCGCCACAGGAAGAAGATGTCCCGGGCGATCCAGTCGGCGTGCATGGAGAGCCACACGCCCAGCAGACCCAGATCAAAAACATAGACCATGACAAAACTGAGGCCCACACGCAGCACCAGCATGCTGACGATGGAAACCGTCATGGTATATTTCGCGTCCCCCGCCGCCCGCAGGATGTTGGGCAGACCGAAAGACGGCACCCAGAAAAACACGCTGAAGAGACAGTAGAGCCTCTGTACCTGCAATGCCGCTTCATACGCGCCCGGGGTGCGTTCCAGCCCGAAAAGGCCGAGGAAAAACGGTGCAAAGGTGAAAATGATGATATTGAGGGGCAAAACCGCGGCATACATGAGCAGCAGCAGCCGCCAGCCGTAGGCCTTTGCCTGTTCCTCATCCCCCGCGCCCACACACTGGCCGATGACGGCAATGGCGGCGAGGCCCACCGCGGAGCCGGGAATATTGGGGAAGCCGCTGACGCTGTTGACCGCCGCGTTGGCGGCAATAAGATGCGCCGGCAGGTTGGTGATGATCACCATAATGATCACCTTGCCCACCTGGAAGAGGCTGTTCTCCGCGCCGTTGGGCAGGCCGATGGAAAGGATACGGCGGATCATGCGGCCGTCCCATTCCGGCTTGAAGGGATCCACCAGGTGGATCTTCAGCGTCTTTTTGCACAGGATGCGGAAAATGATCATGGCGCACAGGGCACGGGATACCAGAGAAGCGAGACCGGCGCCGGCCACACCCATTTTAAGGGGGCCGATAAGCAGGGCATTGCCGCCGATGTTTACCAGATTCATGATGGTGGATGAAATCATGGAAGAACGGCTGTCGCCCTGAGAACGGAGAACGCCCACACCACCGTTATAGATGCCGAGGAAGGGATAGGAAAGGGCGGACATAAAGAAATATGTTTTGCACATTTCCTTGGTGGTATCGTTCAGGGAACCGTAACAGGTTTCAATGATAAAGTTGTTGGCAAAGATACTGACCAGCGCGATGCCGCCGGATACGGCCAGGGAAGAAACAAGCAGCTGTTTGGCCGCGCTGCAGGCGTGTTCCTGCTCATGATGCCCCAGATACTGAGCCGCCACAACAGCACCGCCGGCACCCATAGCCGAAAAAAGGTTGATCAGAAGATTGTTGATGGTATCCACAGAGGAAACGGCGGAAGTGGCAAATTCATTAACACCCGACACCATCACCGTATCCGCCATGCCCACCAATACCGCCAGAAACTGCTCAATGACCAGCGGCACGATCAGCCTGACAAGGTCCCGCCCGGAAAACATAGGCTTTCCGGTAATCCGAAGCGCTTTCAGCATACTGCCCTCCATCGTAATTTCCTTTGAATTATATGACGGGCACGGTGTTTTCACAATGGTCAAATCTGCAGAATAATAGTATAATTATGGCAGGTCGGGATGGCCGGGCCCGGGCAGAGCGCCGATTGCGGGTGCCTGTCCGCGGTGCATCGCCGGTCACAATTGTAAATATTAAGCCGTGAGTATTGAAAGGACTGGAGAATGAGATCCATCGGGCGTATAATAAAATCGAAAAAGGGAAGGCTCGCGGTGGTCCTTCTGTCAGCGCTGCTGATTGCTTTGGCCGTCACCGGCGCCCTGCACATCAAGGGATGCTCGGACAGAAACACCGCGATAAATGCCCGTCAGACGCGTCTTTCGGAAGCGGCGGAAGGGCTGAACCGGTACGATGTTGAAATCACGATCCTGCCCGATGAAAACCGCATCGGCCTGTCGGAAGAAATCCTCTTTACCAACCGGACAGAAGAACCCTTGAAGGATGTGGTTTTCAGGACCTGGGCAGGCGCGTTCGCCTCGGAGGAAACGAGCCCCGCCGCCATTGAGGAGGTTTTCGGCGAAACCTACGGAACGGTCTTCTCTCCCGGCGGAATCGAGATCCTTGACGTACAAATCAATGATGAACAGGCCGCGTTCAGTTTTGAGGATAGCGCCTGCACGGTGCTGAACGTTAAAGGGAAGGAAATTGCCCCGGGTGAAACCGTAAAAATCGAGATCCGATTATCCCTCACCGTGCCGGAATGCGCTTATCGTTTCGGAAAAGCAAACGGGATGTGGCAGCTGGGCACCTTCAATCCGCTGCTTGCAGTGCGGGAATACGGGGACTGGGTGAAAGACGACTATTATCCC
>JAZQNO010000029.1:0-20187 GCA_045627385.1 Bacteroidales bacterium | reverse complement strand
TGCCGGATCCTTCTGCACTCTGAGCGCCAGGTTCTTGTCGAGCTCTCTGGTGAGACGCTCGTGGATGTGGCGTGAGGTGACGAATTTGCCGTCGCGTCCGAAGAAAGGCGAATTGTTGATGGTGAAGACCATGCTCATCGTAGGTTCGTCGATGGCGATGGGCGGCAGAGCTTCGGGCTCGACGGGATCGGCCACGGTGTCGCCGATTTCGAAATTGTCGATGCCGACCATGGCGCAGATGTCGCCCGAGGAGATGGATTCGCACTTGCTTTGGGCAAAGCCGACAAACTCGTGCAGTTCCTTGATTTTGGCTTTCTGACGGCTGCCGTCACGCTTCATCAGCGTCACTTCCTGCCCTTCGCGGAAGGTACCTCTATGCACGCGTCCGATGGCGATACGGCCCACATAGGAACTGTAGTCCAGCGAAGTGATGAGCATCTGCGGCGTGCCTTCCAGCACCTCAGGCGCGGGAATGTGTTCGATGATCTGATCGAGCAGATAGGTGATGTCGGTGGTGGGATGCTGCCAGTCTTCGGCCATCCAGCCGTTCTTGGCCGAACCGAAAACGGTGGGGAAATCCAACTGTTCTTCGGTAGCATCGAGATTGAACATCAGGTCGAAGACGGCTTCCTGGACTTCTGAAGGACGGCAGTTGGGCTTGTCGACCTTGTTGATGACCACGATGGGTTTCAGGCCGATTTCCAGCGCTTTCTGCAGCACGAAACGGGTCTGGGGCATCGGACCTTCAAAGGCGTCGACCAGCAGCAGCACGCCGTCGGCCATGTTGAGCACGCGTTCCACTTCGCCGCCGAAATCGGCGTGCCCCGGAGTGTCGATGATGTTGATTTTGTAGCCTTTGTAATTGATGGATACGTTTTTCGACAGAATCGTGATGCCGCGCTCGCGTTCCAGCTCGTTGTTGTCGAGCATCAGCTCGCCGGTCTGCTGGTTGTCGCGAAAAAGTCGTCCGGCCATCAGCATCTTGTCGACCAGCGTGGTTTTTCCGTGGTCGACATGGGCGATGATGGCAATGTTCCTGATAGCTTGCTCTTTCATATCTTATTCAATTTACAATCAGTTGAAAATGATGGTACGGTTCTTGTAGACCAGACACTTGCGGTCGATGTGCTTCTGCACGGCGCGCGAAAGTACGATTTTTTCCAGATCCTTGCCCTTGTTGATGAGCTCGGGAACCGTATCCTTGTGGGTAATGCGCACCACATCCTGCTCGATGATGGGACCGGCGTCGAGTTCGGTGGTTACATAGTGGCTGGTGGCGCCGATGATCTTCACACCGCGGTCGTAGGCAGCCTGATAGGGCTTGGCACCCACAAATGCCGGCAAAAACGAGTGGTGGATGTTGATGATGCGGTTTGGATAGGCCTCGATCATTTCGGGCGAGATGACCTGCATGTATCGGGCCAGTACGATGAAATTCACGCCGTTTTCCTGGAGCAGCCGCATTTCCTTGGCTTCCTGCTCGGCCTTGTTTTCCTTGGTGATGGGAAAAACGTAATAGGGGATGTGGAACATTTCCGCTACGGGCTGCAGGTCGGGATGATTGCTGATGACGAGCGGAATCTCCACATTCCATTCACCGGCCGAATAGCGGGCCAGCATGTCGTAAAGACAATGAGACATTTTTGACACGAAGACAGCCATGCGGGGCTTGTAGTCAGAGAAATACAGACGGAAATACATGTCGTACTTCTGGGCGTAGAGTGTCTGGAAATAGTCTTCGATCTTCTCCTGCGGAATAAGAAAGCCTTCAAGATCCCATTCAATGCGCATGAAAAACACATTTTCCTGATGGTCAACGTATTGGTCTAGGTAAACGATGTTACCCTTGTTGACGGTGATGAAATTGGTCACCTGTGCGATGATGCCGGGCTTGTCGGCACAGTGTAGCAGGAGAATGGCTCTATTCATAAGGTGTAAAACGGCATTTTTTGAAAAACGGCGGCAAAGATAGTCAAAAAATGACTAACTTTCGGAAGTTTTTTGAATCAATGTAATTCTATGTCTCAAGTGATTACGAAATCCAAACTCAAAGACATCCTCATACTGGCCGCCCTGCTGCTTGTCTGCACTTTGGCCACAGAATGCATCACCGGCCGTTCTTCGAGGCATTCTCGCGACATTCCGAAAAACTGTGAACTCCCCACGCTGACCGTGAATCGGCCGGAGCAGATCATCGAACATCTGGGGTACACGCTCAGTTTCAACCCCAAATGGAACATCCCCAACTGGGTGGCCTACGAACTGACGGCCACGGAAGTGGGAGGCGACGAGGAACGCAGTGACAATTTTTCGCCCGACCCGCTGGTCATTGGCGACCCCGTTGTCACAGGCGATTACGTCCGTTCTGGCTACGACCGCGGGCACATGGCGCCCGCGGCCGACATGAAATGGTCCGAGCAGGCCATGGACGAGTGTTTCTATATGACCAACATCTGTCCGCAGAACCACAACAACAATGCCGGTGACTGGAAGGGCCTTGAAGAACAGGTCCGCGACTGGGCGCGTGCTTACGGCAGCGTGTATGTGGCTTGCGGTCCGGTTGTCTACGACGCGTCCAAGAGCAAAACCATAGGCACGGCGCGCAAAATCGTGGTGCCGGATGCCTTCTACAAGGTCATTCTGAGACGTTTGAGCGCAGAGGAAATGCTCACGCTGCAGACTTCGTCGCCCCTTACCTGCGGCTGGACGGCCATAGGATTCCTCATGCCCAACGAAGCCGGAACCAAACCTCTGATGAGCTACATGAAAACGGTGGACGAATTGGAAAAACTGCTGGGAATCGATTTCTTCGCATCGCTGCCCGAAAAGGCCCAGCGGGAAGCCGAAAGCGATTATTGCGTTGAGGCATGGAGCCTCCCGAAATCGGAATTGACGCTTCCCAAGAAACGTTGAGGGGTACCCGAAGTGGGACTCGAACCCACACAGCCGCGATGGCCAAAGGATTTTAAGTCCTTCGTGTCTACCATTCCACCATTCGGGCAGCCTCTGTTTTCAGACGGGCGCAAAGGTAAATGATTGAGTCCGAAATTGCAACTTTAAAAGTGAAGCGTCTTCAGCGGGTGATGACGATGTCGCCCTCCGGTGTCGTCGTGGCCCGATAGCGGCAGAGCGTCTCGTCGGCAATGCCGTTCATCGGCGTGCCCATGCCCCAGCTCAGATCGTAGGTTTCCCCGCAATTGGGGCAGGTCACGCACAGCATTTCATCGGGATTGCCCACGCGCACCGATGCCGAAGCTTCCACCGGACAGCAGAGGTCGAAGGCATAGTAGTTGTTGTCGAATCCCATCACCAGAATCAGCCCGGCATAACCGATGCGGTCAGTGGCCAGTTCGGCCCGTGTGAGGGTCCAGTAGTTTCCCGGGAAAAGGCAACCGATGGTGGCCAGATGCCGCTCCACATGCACCGGCATCTCGGGCACCGAAGAACGGTCGGGCCGGCACGAAACCAGACAGACGGCGAGCAGCAGCAGACTGAGCGTTTTGAAATAGGGTTTCATAGAAGACATGGGGAAAAAGAAACTATTTGGCGCTGACGACGATGGCGTTCTGAGTGAATTCAAGGACGGGCTGTCCGTCGGTGAACAGTTTGTACGATTCGTCTCTGAGCAGTTCGGGACTGGAAAAGACCAGCTGCATGCGCGAGTTGTAGGTGAGAGGCAGCTCGACGGAAAACAAGGTCCGTTCTTCCTGTCCGACGCTGACGGACTGGCCTTTGCCGACCGTTCGACCCAAGGTCAGGCAGGCGCAGCATTGGGTGCTGACCACTGCGCTGGGCTTGCTGTTCTTGTTGCCGACAGCCAAGAGCGTTCCGCCTGTCAACTTCACGGCCCCTTCAGTTTCGAGTCCGCCTTTTTTGTCGATGTCGGCGCCGTAGACGGTGTGCTGCCCGCCGCTGACATAGATCCCGCCCGTACCGTCAAGAGCGTCGTTCTGATGGCTGACGGCGTGCAGCGTGCCGCCGCTCAGACTGATGATGGCATCCGATTTGAGCGCATCGTCGCTGGCATCCACATCGAGCTGCCCGCCCGACAGGAAGAGATTGTCCCTGCATCTGATGCCGTCACTGCCTTCGCCGCCGCTGGTGCGTACCAGCAACTGTCCACCGGACAAGGAGAATAAACCCTCAGCCTTGATGGCTTTGGCCGATGCGCTGATTCCGTTGTCGAGCCGGTGGATGTTTCCCTCGGTGAGGGTTTCCACATAGCCGTCCGTTATCAGGATATTGCCGTCGGCATTCATGCATTTGCCGGCACGCCCGAATGCCTTGAGCAGCACCTGGGTCCGGGTACCTCCGATGGCAATGCTGCCTCCGCTCTTCAGACAGGAGGAGGAAGAAATATCCTGGGCGGTCTCGTCGTAGAATGAACCGCTATGACTTTCGATATCGACCCGGCTGTCGATCAGACAGATGTTACCTCCGGTTCTGATGCCTTTGGCTGCTTCTCCTTCCAGTCGCATAGACAGACTGCTGCCGCCAATGAGCGAAACCGACTGCAGGGCATCGAGGCCGCAGCTTTTTCTGGCTGTGACAGCAGAAGTGAGGGTAACACTGTCGAGCAGGATCTGTCCGTTTTCGGATTGCACGGCATCGTCTTGCGTGGTAATCAGGATTTCCTGATGCGCCAGTCTGATGTCGCCGTCGCTGTGGATGCCGTCTTTTCCAGATTCGATGAGGATGCGGGTCTGCTGAGAAACCAGACCAGCCTTGGCACTGATACCGTGCCGGCTGGCACTGGCAAGCCGAAGTTCACCACCGCCCGTGACAGCCAGCCGGCCGCGGCTGTAGAGGCATGCATGTGCGCTGTCTGCCGGGCTGCCGGCATCTTCCAAACGGTTGCTTCCGATGACGGCCATCAGACAGAGGCCCTCGCAACGCAGGCTGAACAGATCTTCTCCTGCTCTGGCATCCAAGCGGTTGCTGAGCTGAAGATCTTCGGTGACCAGACAGAAATCCTCCTGTCCACTGACCGAGAAGCGTGCTTTTTCGCTGCTGCCTCTCAGATAGATGACCACATCCTTGTCCAGAATTTCGGCACTCAGGCGGTTGCCTTCCTGCCGGAAGCGGACCCGGCTGCTGTCGGGGTTGTCTACGTCGGCATCCTGGTCGGGATGGAAGTTCACAAATACCGTGCGGGCATCGGTCATAACCAAGGGCAGGGTGTCGGTCCCGAAAATCGGAAAGAGCAGGGTGTCGTTGGGAATGACGGGATCAGTCCCAGGCAGGGGGTCGCCGTTTTCGGGGTGGCAGGCAGCCATCGATAGCAGCATGGCCGTCAGACAGCCGGTAAGCAGGCAGATGTGATTGACGTATTTCGGAAAAGATTTCATTTCGATTTCAGTTTGTGTGTATAGGCGATTCCGATGAAATGGCCGTTGGCGTCGTCGCGGTCGTCGCTGGTGTAGAGCGTATAGCGGTAAAAGAAGTCCAAGCGGTTCCGTTTGTCGAGTTTGTACTCGCACCCTCCGAGAAAACGCCAGCGGTTCATGCCGGCATCTTTGGCTTTCGAGGGGAAGAGCGTATAGTACATTTCGGCCGAAGCGTAAGGTGTGAAGTGGCTTTTCCGGATATCGTATTCGGCTTGAAACCGGCTTCTCAGATAAATCTTAGGGTTTTCCCAGTTCTTGGATTCGCGGAATGTCGACTGAAGACGTTCGCGCAGGGAAAAGTTCCAGCGTCCCGGGCTGCAGTAACCCGTCAGGGAGAGATGTGCACGCTGACGCCATTCCCACTGCCAGACATTTCTTTTTTCATACTGCTGATACATCAGCTCGTATGTGGCTCCAACCTTCAGAAACGAAAAAGGTTTGAAGTCGACGCCCAGCGAAGTCGAAGAACGTTCCATGGTTTGGAAACTGTTTTGCATTCGCAGTTCTTCGCCGATGGAATAGCCGAACATCTTGCCGAGTTTACCGTCAAAACCCACACTCAGCCCTCCGCCCAGATCGTCTTGTCCGAAAGCTGGCAGAAGGAGGGCAAATAGCAGCAGGTTGAAGAGGAAAAGCCGTTTCATGTCAATCGGGATTGGAACCCCATTTGGAGAATCGGGTCATTTTTTCGAGGCTGTTGGCCTCCTCGCTGTCATAATACACCTTTATATATGCGCAATCCTTCAGAAAATCCAGATTGCCCACTTCGACCTTGCTGATGGTCAGGCCGGTACGCTTTTTCAGATCTTCGAGCAGTTCCTCCCGGTGTTCCGGCCCGACGAGTTCGATGCGGTCGTAGACGATGAGTTTGCAGTTGGTGTGGCGTTTCCATCGGATATTCTCCAGAATGCAGGTGACGATGATAAAAATCAGATTGGTGGCAATCATCTGACTGATGTGCATCTGCACCGACAGGCCGTTGATGACCGACAAGGCCGTGATGGTGAAAAGATAGGTCATTTCGCGGATGGGCACCGACTCCGTCCGGTAGCGTATGATACCGAATATGGCGAACACGCCTAAGGCGAATCCGATTTTCAACTTGACGCTTCCCAAAAGGTAGATGAGGAAGAAAATGCTGACGCTGATGAGAATGAAGGTGAAATAGTAGTCCATCCGCCGGCTCTTCCGATAGTAGAAAAAATGGATGAGCACCCAGATGGCTGCGAAATTGAAGGCGAAACGTAATAGCATATCCCACAGTTCTCCCATTTGGAAAAGTTGTGCAACTTGTGCGCCGGTTTCCAGAATCTCTTCAGAGGTTAAAGCTTCTAATTCGTTCATAATAAGTGATTTCTAGTCATTTTTAGGAAGCTATTTTTTGGAGCGTCCGTATTTTCTGTTTGAAATTGTTTTGTTTGAGCCTCGGATCAGTCAGAGCGCTGCCGATACAGTATTTGCTGATGCGGAAGGGCTTGATGCGACAGGCGTCCAGTATCCGGCGTGTCTCTTTGGAAGAATTCAGACCGTCTTGTTTAAGCTCGATGATGATGAGAGGACTCAGGTCGGCTGTCTGTCCTGTTCGCAAATTATTGAACTTCAAATTGATATCTATAGTGATACGTTCGGTCATGGTCTGATTGACCAGGGTGATGCGCTGAAAACGGTTCTCGAGTGCCGGGCTCAAGCTTTCAAAGGGATAACGGCTGTGTCTGAGGAAGAACTGCTCGAATGCCGGATTGGTGCTCGGAATTCTGCTGAGGCCGCCGTTCTGACCGATTCCAAATCCGTCCGTTGGAATGCGTTTTTTCCGAGTCCGTCCGTGATTGTTCTTGTTTTTGATTTCGAAGAAGAATGTCTGTGTGTCGACGTATTCACGTATGCGGATTTTCTGTCGGGTCAGTCGCCGGTTGTGGTGGGCCAGATACATCTGGCAGTCGGGCGTGTCGAGATAAACGGTGTGATAGCTGCCGATACGATGTCCGGCGGTTTCCTGGACGGAATAGCGTCCGGCCATCTGCCGCAGGAACTGTTCGAGCATCTGCTGAGAAGCCACAAATTTGGTATCGGTACGGTTCATCAGCTTGACGGAACTCATGTCGGTCAGGCTAATGGGGGAGAAACTCTCCAAAAGGGTCCGTATGGATTCGTTTTGCAGCATAATCGACAAAGGTAGCAGAAATCTTTGGAAAAAATAATTCTGCAAATATTTTGTCGAACTCAAATAAGGCATTAAATTTGCGGCCGTTTTCGGGATGTAGCTCAGCCCGGTTTAGAGTACGCGTCTGGGGGGCGTGTGGTCGCTGGTTCGAATCCAGTCATCCCGACAAAACGAAGAAAAGCCCTGAGAATCGGCCGTTCGGCGATTTCTCAGGGCTTTATCTTTTGCCCTCTGGTATCCGAGCCGGTGAGCTGCGTCAAGCCTGCGTAGTCACGCCCCTTGCCGTAGCGTTTCGACATGAGAGCATTACGCTCCAGACCATGCTTGGCCATCATGTACGTAATCACCTGTTTACGGCTTGCACCGAGTGCGATGAGATCATCGATGGCTTTCTGCAGCGGACGTATATACTGTCTCTCGTACTGCTCGCTCTGCGCCTGATTCTTCGACGACATGGCGTTCTCGTGCAGGTAGGCGTTCTCATAGTCCTTCAGCTCTCTGCCCGTGGCGCGCTCCACGGCACGCTGCAGAAGCAGCAGGCTGCGCATGGAGTCCTGATGACCCTCGGTGAAGCGGTACGTCTTCTGCTTCAAGGCGTCCTCGTAGAACTTGGCAGCAAGAGAGCGGGCAGGAGAGGCGAGCTGGAGGCGGGTGGACCGGTACCCGACCGACTCGAGTCCTTTGGAATCAATGTCAGCCCTTAGGGCTTCAAGTTCCGACAGCGTGCCTTTAAGCCTTTCCTCCGCTTTGGGGGTAAACTTGTATTCGTCGCCCTCTGACAGAGACCGGTAGTTGGCTATGGCCTGGTCAAGGGCTCCCAAATACTGGGTGACTTTCCGAGGGTCAGGAATGAACTCCCTACCGGAATTTCCATTCAGGGTGAAGTCCTTGATATTGGCTTTGGCGATGGCTTCGGTCCTGTCATAGCCTCTGTCATCAATCCTCGTAGAGGCATCAAGATACCAGTTGCAAGAGGAAACGCGCCCCCAGTGGTCGGCGTAGCGATATATGTCGCCGTTCTTCTCGTCTATCAGGTATTCGCTGTCGGAAAGAGGGCTCTTGTGCCAGGCGTACTTGCCGCTGTCCTTCATTGACTGCCACAGGTCGTCAACCTCCTTTCGGTTGGAAGTCCAGTTCCCGTTCTCGTCCAGGCTCATAGTAACACCGGCCACTCTTTCGAAAGTGGCGTCTGTACCTATGTAGTAGTTGTCGAGGTTGATGTTCTTGACCACCTGACGATAAGGCCGCCAGAATCCATCTGACATAAGCCGTTTGAGCGGATTGGCTTTTATCTCGCCCATGAAACTTGTGTACACAAAGGACTGTACCTTTCCGGTAGCCTTGACGGCAGAGTGGCCGGACAGCTCGTTTCTGTGGAGATAGTTCGGTTCCGGAAGAATTGAGGAATTAGAATTATTTTTTTCAGGAATGTTTGGATTCTTGAATTCGTTCATTAACTTTGCCACGCGATTCAGGTCAAGGTAGTCAACCTCAGCGAGATTCTTTTGCTGTTTGGCTATCAGGTCCTGAATCCTTTTTTTATCCAGATACAGCATAAGCTCTTTTGATATCCAATTGAGCCATTCAGCGTTATCCTTCGGATACAATCCTCTGATATCCGATACTGTGAGACCTCTCCTGTCTTGGTTAAAGTGCACTCCGACTAAAAAGTTTTTGCCGTTGTGTTGAATTTCAGTAATTACATTCTGAGCCTTTTCGGAATTTCCATAGGAAAAGACAGCGAGTGGATTATTTATAGCCTTGACTAATCCTTCTACCTCAGATATATCAAAGGGGTGGCGTATTTCCTTCGACTTGGCCTTGAGATGAGTGGCCGACAATTCTATAGGCATGTCGGGGAAACCTGTAGCGCGAAGGATGTCCCCCGGATGACCAAGCTGGTAAATATGACCGACCTCCTGAATCTTCGCTACCTGATCTTGCAATTCTTTGTTAAACTGCGCGTCAAAGGCGTCAATATCCTTCCGCGACGATGGCAATTGGTCATCACCCATCTGGAACCTCTCATGGCCGATGATCTTTACATCGTCAGCGTTGTACAGCACGAAGTTGTCGCCCATGTAGCGACGGCCGCCGTTGCGGTCCACGTCGACCTGCATGCCTACGAAGCCGAGGCTTCCGAGCAGACGGCTGTTTCGCTCAGCGCCGTGGTCTATGCCTGTGGCGTAGTCGCGCTCGTTGCCCAGGACGTAGTTCAGACCGCCTTCGACCTGACTTCCTTCGATGCCCTGTCTGAAAGCGTCGTCAATCTCTTCAGCGTCCGTCTCGGGCATCGCCTTCAGGGCGTCGACAATCTTTCTGCGCTGGGCCTCTGTGAGAGGCTTGTCCCAGTGCAAGTAGTTCTCGCCGTTGTCGTCCGGTATCTCTACGCTGTACAGGTGACGGCCACCGTACTGACCCATGTCGCTCTGGCTGAAGGCGTCGATGTCGTCCATGGTGTACTGGTCTCCACCAAACAGCTCCTGGTCGCGCTTGACCTCCTCCTTGGCTTCGTCGAAGTCCAGCAGCGGGTCACGCTCAAGCCAGTTGCGTACGTGCATGGCGATGTAGTCCTTCGGGCCAAGAGCGGCGCGAGCGGCCTCGGTGTTGCCGTTGGCGGCTATGTCGGCATAGCGCCTGCAGGTATCCTCGTTGGTGGCCACGTAGGTGCCCCACCCGTAGTCCTGATTGCCCTCACCGGTGGACATGAAGTCCGTGTCGAAGTGGTCGAAGCTGGCTCCGCTGCCGTGATAGGCGAGCTGGTAGCGTATGTCGTTGCTGTCCGAGAACCTTTCCGACAGGGGGATAAGCTCTCCGTTGTCATCGAAGGTGAAAGGCTCAGCTGACTTCACCTGGTCTCCTTCGAAAACGCCAATAGAATCGTGTCCCTCGCCTCTCGTACTGTCCTTGAATATAACAGAATCATAACCGTTTTCTTTAGCATAGTCAATAAGCGCCTGTTGAATTGCCCACCAGCACTCGCTATCTTCTTTTATACTCCCTCCCCCTACACGGTACAGCCTTCCTTCAGAGTCGATGTATGTTCTGATGAAATCTTCAATATTTTCCTCATCTAAGTACAAATCCGCAGGTCCCAAACTATTGAGGAAACCCGTCTCAGCTTTAACTACCTCCACCAATTCCGTTTTTTCCCTTACATCAAGAGGATTTGTACTATTCAGAAATACTTCTATGGGATCGCCATAATCAGAAGCCACGTGTGGGTCCTCCGTGAACATAAATGCCTCTGATGGAAGTTCATCGAATTGATTCCTTATACCGGATTCCTCGTAGGTTTTAAACACATTGAAGTAGTTAGTCGTCCCATGGTACACGACCAGCGGTTCGCCATTTTCGTCAACAATTTTTGATGAATTGTTTGCGGTTCTAAAATAATTCTCTAACTTTGTATCGGAAACCCTTCCATTGACCAACCTCGCCCCGCCGTTTGATGCGGATATCGAAGCGTCAAGGAGGGGTTTTTCATATAAGTCTATATCAGTAACGAACACATTATGAACGCCATTTTGACCTTTCTGCATTCTTACGGTAAATCTGACATATTCTTCCTGCCCTTTAACGATAGCTTTTCCAATATACTGACGGTACCCGGTGAAATTACGGTGTGAGCCATGTACGGTTCCGTTTTTTCTAGTCTCACCGCTGTATTTCTCATCCTCTGTAAATGCCAATACTGAGTTCTCAAATAGGTCTTTCAACGCGGGGATACAAGCCTCTAGCTTTCCTCCTTCCTTATACCCCTTTTTATAGACCTCACGATCAAATTGTACTTTAGTATTATCATATTTATTTGTCGCTACCCCTATTGACAAATAGTGCTCCTCGGGGGTTCCTTTCAAGGGATATTTGCCCGTATTAATTGCCGGCATTCCGATTATTTTTTTCGCCGCTGCCGCCAGTTCCCAATCTCCGAACCAGCGCTTGAAAACTCTCGTTCGGACGGTGAGCCACTGGTCTTCAGAGAGCTTGGTGGGCTTGCCGTTGGGAGCCTTCATGAAGGTGCCGTCGGCCAGGGCGCGTTCCTTTATAGACTGACGTTCGTCAGCCTGTTGCTTTCGGTACACATCCTCAGCCACCTGGAACAGGTCCACGGGTCCTCCCTGCGCCTGCTCGCGAAGATCGGAGTAGGCGGTATACTTCATCTCGGGATACCCTTCGGAGAGGAGCAGCTGCGTGACAGGTGTGTTCTCTCCGCCCATGGCCAGAACATCGACGAGCGTCGCCGTCATCCTGCCGCGCAGGGCTTCGACGCTCCGGCGGTCTTTGTCGGAGGCCGTGATACCCGTGCCGAACAGGACGACTCCGTACGCGCCCGTAGCGGCTGCGTAACGGCTCAGCTCTCCGGCCAGAGACTCCGTGTCGGACAGGCTACGTGCCGGAAGGAAGAAGTTCCCCCTCACATGAAGATCCCTGTCCAGCGTCAGGACGCCTATCTTGCTGCGCTCTCCCAGACGCTGGCTGGAGATGAACCCGGCCACTTCGGGGGCGCTGCGCAGACTCTTCGAGGGATTGTATTCCTTGTCGAACACGCTCTTGTCGAACTTGTAGGTCTTGTAGTCCACCTCGCTTGAAGGCTCCGCCATGGTACGGATATTGCTTCCTTCTACCGTGTCGAACGTACCGTAGTCGGTTGTCGGTCCGTCAATGATGACACCTTCCTGTACCTTGTCGCCCGCCAGCCGGACGAGGTTCTCGAGCATCCGACGGTCCTGCATGGAGGGCTTCAGGTTGCCCCCCGGATGGTTGTGCACCATGTAGATTTTCTCGGCCTCACCTGCCAGTACGGACAGAGAGCCCAGGTCTACATTCACCGCGTCGTCGGTGCCCATGCCCGCATGCACGATTGTGGCCTTCCCGTCCTTGTCCGTGAAGACAAGGAAACTGTTCTCGATGCTTGTGTCGGCAAGCGAACGGAAGATATAGGCGATATCGTCAAGGCTCTCGATGCGGTCCTTGCCTGTGAAGGAGAAGTTGTGGTCCTCCGTGAACTTGCGTTCCACATAGCACTTCTCGCCCTTCTTCAGGGGACGCAGCGGCTCGGCGAGGGAGAAGTGTTCATCAGTGTCTGAAAGATTTTTCGCAAAAAGTTTGGAATTATCGTGACTTTGGATGACATTTGCGGCAAGGTTCTTGAGTTGCTCATCCACGTCAGCGGAATTGGACTGCTGTTGGTCAAGCCATTCGAGAGCCTTATTTTTATGGACATAGTCAAGAATACTTTCGTCGCCGAGCCAGCGCATAATGCTTCGAACTTTATCCTTCGGATACAGCCCTGATATACGGTTTACTTTCACGGATTTCGTAGCCGGTTCGTACCCGATTTCTACTGAGGCCACAAAGTTTATTCCCTCATGCTTAATGTCAAGAAGAGCTACTTTTGCCCCGGGCACGGTAATACTCTGGAATACGGCTATTGGACTGTTAAGAGCGAAAACAAGATTTTCCACATCGTGCGGGTCGAAAGGATGGCTGTTGACGTAGGAAATCTGTGCCTTTGCTCCTATCCTGTCGGCCTTCATCTCAATATCGATCTCCGGAAAGCCCATAGCACGCAGCAGGGGTCCGGTCTTACCGAGATTGAACACTCGGTTCTCATCGCCGTCTTTCCTGAACCGCGAAAGTTCTCTGTTGAACGAGTTGTTGGCTTCGATGATCAGCCTTGTGTCTGAATCGGAAAAGGTGAAGTCCTCCGTTGAGAGCATATCCTTTATTTTATTTACCTCCCTGCTGTCTCTTGGATTTACAAGCTGGAATCTGTCCTTGTCCTGCTTCTCGCCGAGCACATACGCCTCCGTGGCGGTGACATAAGTGTCGCTGGAGGTCATGGGCATCAGGAGGGCTCGGTAGTCGGAACCCTCTATTGTGAGCGCCCGGTTACTGCCGTGGTACGTAATGACCGGCTGCCCGCCGCTCTTGTCGAAGAGGTCAAGGAACAGCTTGACATATATGTCGGAAAGCCGAACTGACTCCCCGTTGCTGGTGGGCACGCTGAGTTGTACCGGAGTTTTCTTGCCGAATTCGTCCGGATAGGTCTCCCTCAGAAGCTTCGCGTTCTCATAGGCCGCTCTCATGTCCTCAACAGCGACAGTACCTTTGACTTCCTTCGGGAAAATGATGGTATAATTAGGATAGCGGCCCTCTATGACTTCACCCTTCTTGCCCGTAATTATGTTTTCGAGCTTTCGGTCGTACGAAGCTCTGCGGGCTATTAGAATGTGCCTGTTCGTGGCCACCTCCTCGCCTCTGTGGTGGAAGACGCCGGTCAATGCAGGGCTGAGCTTTCCCATTTCAGACTTGGCATCCTCTACAAATTTGAGTATGTTGAACTTGGCGGCACTGCCCTTGCCCCCGTATACCGGCGCGCTGGACTTGTCGGACTCGTACCACATTTTCGGAGCCGAAGATTTTTCCTCGGTTTTTTCCGGTTTAGTGCTTGAAGATTTGGATTTTGCGGTATCTTTGCCCCGCAGGTTATCAACAGCATTGCCAGCTGCATTTTCTTTGGAGAATGTGAGGATAAGGCCACCTTCGTTGATAGCCTGTTTCTTTTTTTGCTCGAGAGAATTTCCACGAAGATAATGCCAGTTCACAATCTCGGTGTTGTCCTTGGAGTCATTGACCTCGATTATCACGGCTTCATTCTTGTCAGCCAGATGAATCAGGATCCAGTTGTACGGGCGGGTTATCTTCTGGTTCTGTCCGTAAAGGTCAGGTGAGTACAACACCTCACGAAGAATCTTCCTGCTGTCTGAAGCCGTCAGGTCTTTATGGGAGTCCCTGTTTTTCTCAAACACATTCTTCTTGATGATGAGAGGCTTTGTAATACCAACGGCAGAAGAAACATTCTCAGGAAGAGTAGGTAGGACTACACTCCTTGTCGGGTGTGTGAAATCATCGTCTGTCAGTTCATCCACCGATGAGACCGATTCCAGAATGAGCTTCCCGTCCGTGCCGACGGGATTACCCTGCGCATCCGCTCTGACTTCTGTTTCCACGCTTATGCCTTTCTTAAAATCCCTGTTCCGCTCAAGGAACTGGGCTATGGTGCCCGACTTTCCTTCCTTGATTGGATTGATGTCGAGTTTGATACCGTTGATGTCGAACGCTTCCTCATTAAGGATGTTGAAGAGCGCGTCCTCGGAATAGTCGCCCTCAAACTCCACAAGAAGGTCAAGGTCGCTGTCTACCCTTGGGGAACCGGCTATTCTTGAGCCTATCAGTTTGACCCCCTTGATGTTGACCTCTATGCCGTTGTCTTCCAGCAGCAGTCGTATGTCAGATTCGAACTGCCTCTCCAGGTCTTTGATGTTGTACAATTGCCCGTTAAGTTCGACATCCACAGGGGCCTCTTCCTTCGGAAGCGTCTCCACGGAATGATATTCGGCAAACGGTTTCACGCGTCTGCCCTCTGCCAGCGCCCATGCCCGGAACTCGTCAAGTGTGGTCTCGCTGATGTGCATGAGCCCCTGCCAGCCCTCCTCGTAGTTGGAGAGGTAGGCTTTGCGCGCTTCTTCCAGACTGTCGAAGCCCAGCATGACCTTGTGCTCGTCGAAGCTGCCGTCGCGGTTCTTCTGGTCCACGACGAATACCTTCTGCGACTCCAGGTTGTCGCCGAGGAACACGTCTATGTGGTCCTTGTCGCGTCCCATGGTGCCGCGTATGTATCCGTAGGTGTTGTGCATCTCCTGCGACCATGCCCTGCCGTCGGCGTCCACGCCGGAGCGTGTGCTGCCCTTGGGCTGCTCGATGCTCAGGTCCATGCCGAACAGACGCACATGGCCCTTGGCGTAGTTGCCTGCTTCCTTCTGTCCGTCGGTGGGATGGGTGTCCGTGGCCGCTTCGGCCTCCTTCAGCTTCTCCTCTTCGGACTTGGGCTCGGCCTTTTCTTCCTCCGGAACACTTTCAGCTGTTTCTGGCACAGATTCGTCCGTTTCTGGAACAGATTCGTCCGTTTTTGGTACAGAAGATTTTTTTTCTTCCGAAGTATTGGAGTTTAGAGATTTGGAGGTATCTCTGCCAACGACAAGGTCGGACGCAGTTCCGTTAGAGGTAGAGCCACCATCGGCATTAGGCTCAGACTGCGAAGCGTTAACGGCGGGTGCCGAACTGCCATTCTGCACTTCGGAGGCAGACCAGACCGTTGTTTTGTTATTTCCATAAGTCTTTTTGAATACCCCAGCACTGTTTATATTCCAGTAGCTTCCGTCTCTTGACAACTGTATGAACAACGTGTTGTTGTGCCCGTCAGTGAGTTGGACAAGGTAGGTATGATTTTCACCTCCAGACTCATTCCCGTATGATTCTCCGCTTTTGATCTGATTATAGTTGCCGAGAACATAGTTGATAAAATCAAGCACGGAATCAAAACCTGCTTTCCGTATTTGGTCGCCGTGTCTTTTCTCAATATGGATGTAACCGTTTTCTCTTTTGCCCGCGCTTTGACCTCACGCTCGAATTTGTGTCTGTCCCAGTCGGGATTTATACCCCTTGACTCCAGTTCCTCTCGCTCCTCAGCCTCTCGAACTGCGCTTGTATCTCCTCCGGAGTTAGCTTCCTTTGCCGTGCGATAGACTCCTGGCATTTTCGATCGTTCTCCCACCATCCGACGTGAGGAACTGCCTTCCACTGCTCCGGTGTTATCCAGTCCGGTCTGGTCTCCATTTCTGCCATTTTCGTTTTGCTTATTAGGGGCAAAGTTATTCTTTCCTTCTGAATTATCAATGCCGGTTTCAACTTGTAAACGCAATTTTTGAGGAAGAATCTGTGAGATAAAGGTTTATATTAAGTATAAATCTTTACATCGGGGCGGTCTGCCCGTAAAACAGGTTCAAAAATGACGCATTTAAAAGAGTGGCAGCGGTATCAGATCGCTGCAAAACTGGAGGCCGGGTGCACGAAGAAGGAGATAGCAGAGTATCTGCACGTCCATCCGTCAACCATTACGAGGGAGATTCAGAGAAACGGCTACAGCAGATACAGATGTTACAAGCCAAGGATAGCACAGGAGAGGGCTGCCCACCGATGGCGTTGCCGCCATCTGCCACGCAGGTTCAAAGAGGATGTCAGGAAGAAGGTGGACGAGATGATTCTTATGGATTACAGCCCCGAACAGATAGTGGGAGTATGCCGAAAGCAGGGCATCAAGATGGTCTCACACGAGACCATATATCAGTATATATGGTGGGATAAGGCCCACGGCGGCGAACTGTACAAGCATCTGCGTCATCGTGGCCGACGGCACAAGAAACGCGGAGCATTGAGGAAAAGAAGAGGCACGATCCCGAACAGGATTGATATCTCCGAACGCCCGAAAATTGTTGACAGGAAGAAAAGAGTCGGCGATTACGAGGTTGACACGATTGTCGGAGCTGCACGCTCCCAGCATATCCTCACATTGAACGACAGGAAAACTGGTAAAGTCTGGCTCCGGAAGCTCCAGAACCCGACCGCTGCCGAGGCCGCCGACCAGATCATCGGTATCCTCGAATGCCTCAAACAGTACGACCTTGTGAAAACCATTACCGCTGACAACGGATTGCAGTTTGCCGAGCACGAGCGAGTCTCCAAAGTAACAGACGTGGACTTCTTCTTCGCCAGGCCCTACCACTCCTGGGAGCGCGGAGCCAACGAGAACACCAACGGACTCATCCGCCAGTACATCCCAAAGGGCTCGGACTTTACGAACATCACGCAGGAGTTTCTGGAGGAAGTCGAGCGCAAGCTGAACGAGAGGCCGAGGAAGAGACACGGATTCCTTTCTCCGAATCAAGTATTCAGCAAATCAACCGGGCTGGATGCAGGGGCGTTTGTGTAAACTACAACTGATGTTGTTAGACGGTGAAAGATTACGTTTGTATTCATCTCTCGTCTTTGACATTTACAGGGTAGCAAAGTTACTTTATTTAGGGCAAAGAAACAACCTAAGAAATTGGGGATTTCTCGACAAAACGTACATGCGTATTTGGATGATTCCAATCCTGTTTGTTAAAATGCGGGCCTATTATCTGATATGGCACCTGATTTTGAGGATATTCTGACCTTTCGAACAGGCTTGATGATTTCGCAGCCTAGAGCAGTAGATATCTTGGCAATAGTCGCCACCGTCATATTATGGGTTCCGGATAACCAGCGGCTAACCTCGGTTTCGGTCTTTCCGACCATAGCGGCAAATTGCTTTTGCGAAAGACCCTTCTGCTCCAAAATGTCGTAAATACGATTTGCTATGGATACAGAAAGATCCATCTGTTTCTTCATTTCAGGGGACATCTCCGAACGGATACTGTCCATTATTGCATTAGTCTTCATACTATCAGTCTTCTATGCAGAACTCAAGTTCACCAAGGAGTTGAGTGCCTTTTATTGTTATTACCTTTTTCTTTTCACGCAACTTCAGCTCTATATCAATTTTCTGTAATGTCTCAACGCATTTGTTTAAGTTGGCGTCATCCTGATATTTAGCGGTTGACTTAAGACCTCCGTTGCCCAGAATCAGAATTCTGGATTGGATATTGAGCAGATAAAGCCGTAGCGATGTAGTCTCAAGATGCGATGGCAAAGCCATCACTCGATCTCTCATCTTTCCTTCATAACGGAAGTGTCGATCTTGAGCACCCTCTCGTTTGGCAATATCCAGCCTGTACACAATTTGTTTGACATCGTCAGGATACAGTTCCCTAAACGCAAGAAGAAATTTCTCAAATTCCGTATATTGTTCGCCTTCAAATCTCGGTGAATAAAGACTTACCTTACCATTGTCTTCAAGCAGTTCAATGAATAAATTCTTTTCCATAGATCAATTGTTACTACGATGCAAAAATAAACATATAAGTTGATTTTGCAAAATCTTTGCCTGATTTTTCAAACATAATTGGGTAGAGGATGTAAAAAATCCTGTTTCAAATAAAAGTAGTATCTTCGTATCACAAACAATCGGCAGAGCCGCCCGGCTCAAATTCTTCTCCCAGATTGCGTTTCGCGCTTGAACAAATAACGGCCTGAGTTAAGACTATCATGGTCAACAATGGCTTACAGTTAGCAGGACACGAGAGGGTTTGTGACCCCATAGAGAAAAATCTTTATTGAAGAGCCCTGCCGATAACAAGGCCTTTATCACAAGACTTGGCGTGCACGTGTTTATGCAGATCTGTATGTGGCCGGAGTCATCCCAGTCTTCTTTTGAAAAAACTTGTAGAATGCCGGGACACTGGAGAAATGCATATCGAAAGCAATCTCCTTAATGCTCATATCCGAATATTTTAGAAGATTCTTTGCATCCAGAATGATGAAGGAGTCTATCCATTCCGGGGCTGTTCTGCCGCTCACTTCCTTGATGAACTTGGACAGGTACTTTGGCGTCAGCAACAGTTTGTCGGCATAGAACTCGATTCCGTGTTCCTTCCGGTGATGGTCCGCGACCAGCTTGAGGAAGTTCTCGAATACCGCGTTCGCCCTCTTGGTTCTTGCCGGTAGGTCATGATGTGCTACATCCAGCCGGTTCCTCCACATTGTCCCGAGGAAGTAGAATATGGATGTCCCGAGGGACTTGACCGCCTCCACTTTATTTGGAATATCAAGGGACAGCAGAGTTTCAGCAAGGTCAAGATATTGTTTCAAAAGACCTCTCTCCGCATCGTCCAAACGAATGCACGGGTTCTCTAGAGCCAGAAGACTGTCCTCGTACAATTTGCTGAAATCCATTCTTACGCCAGTGATGAAGGCTTCTGTCGATGCTACGAGTACGAACTGAAGTTTTGACAGTTCAGACTGGTCCATAGCCGCAACTTTTGCAATATTCCCCGGAGTGTATATAATCAATGAACCTTCGGAAACTTCATATGTTTTTAGGTTGATGTCCAGAGAAAAACTGCCCTCGATGCAAAAGAACGCTAGAAATCCGTTGAACCGCACGGGATATTTCATAAACTCGAGAGATTCGTTGTACCCCAATTTCGCAATGAAGAAATCATTACCCAGCTTGCGATAAGAGAATTCGGGCATTTGTTTCAGAAGGTCCGGTATGTCAAAGTTGTGCCATTCTGTCATAATGGGATATCGTGTTATTATTGGTCATTATTACATATTGTATTATAAATTCTCTCACAAAAGAGCCAAATGGATAATAAATATGGCAAATATAGTATATCCTTGGTTTGTAAGGGACTCATTTTTGCAATTTTCCAATGACAAATTAATGAATAATATATGAAAATTACAAGAATCATTATGTCCGCAGCAGCCCTTGCCATCGTGTCAAGCGCATACGGGCAGGAGCGTCTAAGCCTGGAAGAGTGCAGGTCTATGGCCGTTTCAAACAACAAGGCCCTCGAACAGGCCAGGGTCAGTTCAGGCATGGCTCATTACGACCGGGCTATAGCCAGAGCCAACTTTTTCCCGAACATTTCCGCATCCGGCACATATCTGTACAATACCTTGGATGTGTCGTTGATAGACAGTGACAAATCCGCTGCGCTTCAGAATGCGGGAACCACCATTCAGGGAAGCATTGCCGGAAAGATGGAGACGCTTACCCAGACGATTATGACCAATCCGTCACTTGCAATGGAATATATGCAAAGTCCTATGTGGCAGACCGTTCTCGGTATGCTTTCGCAGACTGAT
>JAZQNO010000028.1:0-134824 GCA_045627385.1 Bacteroidales bacterium | reverse complement strand
AATCGTTTGCAGAACCGCAAATTTGTCCTACTTTTGCAGCCGCAAAACCAAAATGGTGGATGTAGCTCAGTTGGTTAGAGCACTGGATTGTGGTTCCAGGTGTCGTGGGTTCGAGTCCCATCTTCCACCCTCGGAGAGTCTGTTGGAGCTTGGCTTCGGCAGGCTTTTTTGTTTTTCAGCATCCGTTCCGCGCGGCTGAGAGCCTGCGGCAGTCTGCCAGACGCCGTTTTTGCACACCGAGAAGCCGCAAACCATTAAATAAAAAACGGTTCTCGCTTCATGGAACGACGGTCCTTGTTTTCGGTGAGGTTAGTGTGGTTTCAGCCGCTTCGGGCATTGTCACAGCCACTAACCTCCGCCGCCGAAGGCTTTTGAGGCTGTTTTTTCCAGACGATAGTGGCCAAAACATGCGTTCAGCCGCCTAGAACCGCACTAACCTCGGCGGCCGCGGCCCAAATGAGGCGGGTCACCCCAGACGTTGGTGGTCCAGATAAGCGTTCAGCCGCGCAAAACCACACTAACCTTTTCCGGCAGACCAGGCGGAGTGGCGGGCAGACACGCAACACGGTCTGAAGGTCTGGCTGGAACTCAACCCAAACAGCTGTTGACAGTTAACTGTTACTCTCCCGCCACCCTTGTCGAATTCCACCGAAACGGCCTTCGAATTACAGGGAAAAGTGTACCAAAGGGGGAAACCGGCAGTATCTTTGTACTGCGTTTCGCCAGAAAGCGCCCGTCGGACAGAGGGCTGTCCGCTCGGACTGGGAAGCAGCTCTGATGTTCCTCCGTTGTTCCTCCGTTGTACCTCCCATTTTTCAGCGGACGGGAATGAGACTTGCAAAGGACGGTTCTGAGAAGCACTTGCGAGGCACAAATATGCACTCGATTTATTTGCAAAAGAAGGATTCTTACCCTATCTTTGAAAGGGTTCGAAACCGGTCCCAATCATTTTTATAACTTGTTTATATACAAAAAACTGCAACCTATATGTTCTCAGGAATCGTAGAAGAAGCGGGCACCGTGACCCGCCTGAAAGAAGAAAACGGCAACCTCCATCTCAGTCTCACCTGCAGCTTCGCCCAAGAGCTCGGCATAGACCAGAGCCTGGCCCACAACGGCGTCTGCCTCACCGTCGTCGACCTCTTCGAAGGCCCCGATGCCGAGGGAAAGGTCTGCAGCCAATACACCGTCACAGCCGTCAAAGAAACGCTGGAACGCAGCAATCTCGGCCTGTTGCGCGTGGGCGACAAGGTGAACCTCGAACGCAGCATGCGCGTGAACGGACGGCTCGACGGCCACATTGTGCAAGGCCACGTGGACCGCACCGCCGTCTGCACCGACCTGGTGGAGACCGACGGCAGCTGGCGCTACACCTTCGAATATATCTTCGACGAGGAGATGGCCCGCCAGGGCTATATGACCGTGGAAAAGGGCTCCGTCTGCGTGAACGGCGTCAGCCTCACCGTCTGCGACAGCCACGAAGACCGCTTCTCGGTGGCCATCATCCCCTACACCCACGACCACACCAATTTCGCCCAGATCGAAGTGGGCACGCTGGTCAACCTCGAATTCGACATCGTCGGCAAGTATCTGAGCCGGATGATGCAATTTGTCAAATAAGGTTTGTCCTATCAAATATAAAGGCCTATGAAAACCGCCGGTCTTTCCGGGCTGTGTCTGCTGCTCGCTGCCGTATTCCTCTCCTGTGAGGGCAAGAAATCGGACGACGCGTCCGCCCTCTCCTCGCCTGCCGAGTTTCAGCAGTACATCGCTTCGTCCAGCAAGGGTCTGGTCAGTCGCCACGACGCCATCTGCGTGCAATTCAACCAAGCCATGGCCGGCAGCGACGAGCTCGGCCAGGAAGTGGGCGGACTGCTCGCTTTCAGTCCCTCGATCAGCGGTGTCTGCCGTTGGGAATCGCCCTATTTGCTTGTTTTCCAAAGCGATGAGCCACTTGCCTGGGATACCCGTTATACGGCCCGGCTGAAATTGTCCAAACTGGCCAAAGTGCCCAAAGAAAAATCGGAATTCAGCTTTTCATTCTATACACAGGCCCCCGACATGCAGATTTCCTGCGAAGGGCTGAAGGCCGAAGAAAACGGCAGTTCGTATTTCATAAGGGGTGTCGTCACCACCTCTGACGTGTTCGAAGACGCCTTGGTGGAAAAGGCCCTGAGCGCCAGCCTTGAAGGCAAAAAACTGGACATAGTCTGGGAGCATGCCGGCGAGACCTTCACCCACACGTTCACCCTGAGCGGTATCCGTCGGCAGCAGCAGAATACTGAGGTGAAACTGTCTTTCCAGCCCAAAAAGGCTTCGGTCAATGCGTCGGCGCAGACGCTCACGATAGAGGTGCCCGGTCTGGAGAGTTTCGAAGTGAGCCGGGTGGAGACGCTCATCGACCCCACTCCCTGCGTGACGTTGTATTTTTCCGATCCGCTCGACGAGAGACAGACCCTCAAGGGGCTGGCCCGCATTGACAATGTCGACTGCCGGCTGAGTCTCGACGGCAATCTGCTGAAGCTCTATCCGGAAAGCACTTTGGATGGCGAATATCAACTCATTGTCGACGCTGCCATTCGCAATCGGGACGGACGCGCACTGGGTCGCGAATATCGTCAGACCGTGACGGTCGGCCTGCCGAAGCCCGAAATCCGGCTGCCCAAGGAAGGTTCCATCGTACCGCCCGGAGAAGGCCGCTATTTCGTCATTCAAGCGGTCGGCCTGAAAGCCGTCGACGTGCGCATCACCAAGCTTTTCCGCAACAATATTCCCTACTTCCTGCTAAACAACGACATAAGCGACCGCTACGGCTATCAGTCGTACGGACGCCTGGTGGCTGCGAAGAAAGTGGATCTGAAGGCGCAGGATGAAAACGAATACCGGCGTTGGACCTACTTCAAGATAGACCTGTCGAAACTGACGGATATGGAGCCCGGCGCCGTGTATCATGTGGAAATCGGCAGCCGCCTGAGCTACAATGCCTACGGCTATCCCGACGACGAGGGTGCCCGACAACTGCTGCCGGTGGAAGACGAGTTGCAGTACGAGAACTTCAGTTTCAGCAATTCTTTCTATGACTGTTGCTACGATTGGCAAAAGAGCGGCGACCCGAGCAGTTCGGCCTATTACATTCCCTGGAATTTCGCCAGCCGCAACATTCTCTGCACCGACCTGGCGCTGATGGCCAAGACCGATGCGCAGGACAATCTGTATGTATTTGCCAGTCAGCTGAGTACGGCTGCACCTGCTGTGGGCGCCAGTCTGAAGGTCTACGATGCGCAGATGCAGGAACTCGGCAGCGGGCGCACCGACGGCGAAGGCTGTCTGTTGCTTTCCTGCGAACGCCGCCCGTTCCTGATCGTCGGCGAAAGGGACGGACAGGTCTCCTACCTGAAGACCGATGCCTCCAATCAGATTCCGACCGCCAATTTCGACGTGTCGGGCAAGAACATACAGAAAGGCCTGAAAGGCTTCCTGTTTACGGAGCGCGGCGTGTGGCGTCCCGGCGACAGCATCCACATCCATTTCATGCTGGAAGACCGCGAGTCGGTGCTGCCCGAATCGTATCCCCTTTCTTTGGAAATCTACAACCCAGAAGGCCAACTGGTGGAAAAACTGGTACGTCAGAAAGGCCGTCAGGCCATTGTTCCCTTCGTATTCCAGACTTCCGAAAACGACCCGACCGGCCATTGGAGAGCCGTTCTGAAGGCTGGCAACATCCAATGGACCAAGGCGCTCCAAGTGGAAAGCGTCAAACCTAACCGTCTGAAAATCGAACTGGATTTCGGACAGGAGCAAGTGCTTTCCTGTCAGAAGGCGCATCCTGTCCATCTGCAGGCGCGCTGGCTCACAGGCCCTGCCGCAGGCGGTTCGAAGGCTCGCGTCGAGGCCTCTCTACAATCGCTCACTCCCCGATTCGAATCGTTTCCCGACTACAGTTTCGCTTCTCCGGCCAGTCCTTACAGCGAATCGTACGTATCTGTCTATGAGGGCAATCTGGATGCGGATGGACAGGCCGATTTCAATTTCCGCTACAAACCCGGCGGCGCCGTCCCCGGATGGCTGGACGCCACCTTCACCACTCAGGTCAGCGAAGGCGGAAGCGGCATGAGCATCCACTACGACCGTTGCCGGCTGTCGCCCTATCCTCATTATGCGGGCATCCACATCGACTACGATTATGCCGATTGGAACAAACTGGACAATGACCGCGAACATAAGGTGAAGATTGTCACCGTTGATGAAAATGGCCGTGCTGTCGGTTTGAAGAATGTGGAAATCAAACTTTTCGACACCGAATACAGCTGGTGGTACCAGAGCGACCGCAGCCACTTGGCCTCCTATGTGGGCAAGACTTGGCACAAGCCTGTGTGGCAGCAGACCCTGCAGACTTCTTCGGAGGGTCTGGCCGAGTTCCTTCTGGACAAGGACAGCGAGCGATACGGCAGTTATCTGCTCACCGTGAGTCTGCCCGACGGTCACACGGCCGGACAGCTCGTCTGGTTCAGCGGCAGCTGGGGCAGTCAGACCAGAGGCGATGCCCAGGTGCTGGCGCTGATGAGTGAGAAAAGCACCTATCAGATCGGCGAAG
The DNA here is from genome assembly GCA_045627385.1 of Bacteroidales bacterium. Lineage (GTDB taxonomy): Bacteria > Bacteroidota > Bacteroidia > Bacteroidales > UBA1402 > UBA1757. The sequence goes on along the minus strand of JAZQNO010000028.1, from coordinate 130,230 downwards.
AAATCGACATCGAGTATCCGTCCAGCCCCACGGGCCGTGCGTTGGTGACCGTCGAAAGCAGCCGCGGACTGCTGAAAAAGGAATGGGTCCAGTCGGCTTCTCCGTTGGGCCATTACCGTTTCAAAGCCACAGCCGAAATGGCGCCCAACGTGTATGTGTCGGTCCATTTCATACAGCCGCACGGTCAGACCGCCAACGACCTGCCTATCCGCCTGTACGGTGTGCTGCCCATTTGTGTGGAAGATCCGTCCACTCGTCTTGAGCCCCAGTTGAGTCTGCCGGAAGAGGTCGGCAGCGAAACGGCGTTCACCGTGAAAGTGCGCGAAAAACGTTCCTTGCCGATGGATTACACGCTTGCGATTGTCGACGAAGGGCTGCTGGATCTGACCGACTTCAAGACGCCCGATCCCTGGAATTCGTTCTACGCCCGCGAAGCGCTCAACATCAAAACCTACGATTTCTACAAACAGGTGCTGGGCGCCTACGGCAGCCGTCTCGAAAGCATGTATGCGGTCGGCGGCAGCGACGAGTCGTACGATGCTTCGAAAATGTCCGACGAACGTTTCAAGCCGGTGGTGCAGGTGCTGGGGCCTTTCCATCTGAATGCGGGAAAGGAGAACCGTCACGAAATCGTACTTCCGCCCTATCAGGGCTCTGTGAGGGTGATGCTGGTGGCCGCATCCGACAAAGGCCGCTACGGCAATGCCCAACAGCAACTGTCGGTGCGCGACCCGCTGATGGTGCAGGCCACGCTGCCCCGCCAGCTGTCTCCCGACGAGGAAATCAGCCTGCCGGTCAATCTGTTTGTCAACCAAGACAATATCCGCAAAGTCAAAATCAGTGTGCATACGGATGGTCCCATCAGTGTCGACGGCGATTCGGAACGCAGTGTCGAGATTTCTGATTTGGGCGAAAGCGATCATGTTTTCCGTCTGAAAGTCGGTTCCGTCGAAGGACTGGAGGCGAAAGCCAGCGTCAAAGTGACGGCATCGTCGGGTATGCGTTCGGCTTCACAGACGACGTATCTGACGGTGCGCCAGCCTCAGTCGGCCGTCCGAAAGACGCAGTTCGTGCATCTTGAAGCCGGTGAAAACGCCCGGTTCGAGCTCAATCCCATCGGTCAGAAGGGCAGCAATCTGGCCAGTGTGGAAATTTCGTCCATGCCCTCGCTCAATCTCAGCGAACGGCTCGACTATCTGACGGAATATCCGCACGGATGCGCCGAGCAGTCCGTTTCGGCCGTTTTTCCTCAGCTGTATCTGCCTCAGTTCATGGATTTCAGCAAGGAAGAGCTCGAAGAGATGCGTACCCGTGTCAATGCCTGCATTGCCAAACTTCCGCGTTATCTGACGGCCTCGCAAGGCATTTCGTTGTGGCCCGGCGGAAAGAATGCCGACGAATGGACCACGGCCTATGTCGCCCTGTTCCTGCTGGAAGCCGAAAAGGCAGGCTATGCGGTTCCGAGCCATCTGAAGGAATCGTGTCTGAACTGTCTGCAGCAACAGGCGCGCAACTTCTCGACCACGGCCGATGGAGAGCGGCATTTCCTGCAGGCCTACCTCCTGTATGTGCTGGCAGCTGCCTCTCAGGCCCAGACAGCGGCCATGAACCGTCTGATGGCATCGGACAAACTCAACCGTCAGGGTCGCTTCCTGCTGGCTTCGGCCTACCGTCTCGTCGGACAGCAGAGTGCCGCCGACAAACTGGCCGATCTGCGCGATCTGAGTACAGACGAGACTTACGAATCGTGCATGGGCTCGGCGCTGCGCGACCAGAGCCTGATACTGGATTATCTGACGCTGAGCGATCCTGGTTCGCAGTCGGCGCACGAACTGGCTCAGGAGCTTTCGTCGCAGCTGTCGTCTTCGGAGTGGTTCAGCACGCAGGCCACAGCTTCAGCCCTGTCGGCGCTGTCGCGCTATGCCATCCGCACAGGGGCCGGCAAGGAAATGCGGTTCCAGCTGCAAGAGAAAGGTCAGGGTGCAAAGAAATATCAGGTCAGGCAGGCCGTTTTCAGCCGGGATTTCACCAATGACAGTCCGCTGGAATTGGAAATCGGCAATCAGGGCGAAGGCGGTCTGTTTGTGAGCGTCTGCCAGGAAGGCATTCCTGAAAAAGTATCCAAACAATGGGTGGCCAGAGGTATCGCTTTGGAATGGAAGTTCACCGACCTGGACGGCAATCCGCTCGATGTGAGTTCTCTGCCGCAGGGCAGCAGTTTCCTGGCGGCGGTGACGGTCTACGACAACAGCCTGCGTCCGGCCCGTCAATTGGCGCTGACGACCATATTTCCGGACGGATGGGAAATTGTGAACGAGCGTCTGGCCAACGGAATGGAATCGGCCGAGGCCGATTATCAGGACATCCGCGACGACCGGGTGCTGACCTATTTCGATCTGGCTTCCCACGAATCGAAGACTTTTGTGTTCCACCTGACGGCTGCCTACCGCGGCCGGTTCCAGATGGTGCCTGCCACTTGCGAAGCCATGTACGACCGGAATGCCTTCTATGCCCGGGAAGGCGGTATGGAGGTCGAGGTAAGATGAAACGCCAGGCTCGGAGGCGGCTGCTCTTTGCCGGCGCCATGCTGCTGTTTCTGGCGCTGGTGCCCTGCCCTCGTTTCGACGACCCGCAAAGCACGGTCGTGCTCGATGCCGACGGCCGGCTGATGGGCGCCCGCATTGCGTCCGACGGACAATGGCGCTTTCCCTCCGACCGAAAGACAGACGTACTGCCTCAGAACTACGTCGATGCGCTTCTCACGTATGAAGACCGCTGTTTTTACTGGCACCCGGGAATCAATCCGGTCGCATTGGGCCGGGCTGTCTGGCTGAATCTGCGCCAGGGCCATGTGGTGAGCGGCGGCAGCACGCTGACGATGCAGGTGGCGCGGATGTACCGTCATACCGACCGGCGGACGCTGGGCGGCAAGTGTCTGGAAATGCTGATGGCGCTGAAACTGGAACTGTTCAAGAGCAAAAAGGCCATTCTGGAAATGTATGCCGCCAACGCGCCGTTCGGGGGCAATACGGTGGGGCTGGAAGCGGCCTGCTGGCGCTATTTCGGACACGGTCCCCTGGAATTGTCGGACGCGGAAGCCGCCACGCTGGCAGTGTTGCCCAATGCGCCCTCGTATCTGTATCCCGGACGCAACGAAACCGCTCTGAAAGACAAGCGCGACCGTCTGCTGGATCTGATGCTCGAGAGAGGCCGGTTGGACAGTCTGGAATGGCAGCTGGCTCTTCTCGAGGAACTTCCCCAACGGCCATTGCCCTTGCCGCAGACGGCATTCCAACTGACTGAACGCATCAAGCGGCTTCAGCCCGGACAGCGTGTTCAGACCAGTCTGTCCGGTTCGCTTCAGGAGCGTGCCCACACGCTGGCCGGCTACCATCTGGAGCGCCTGGCGGAAAACGATATCCGTCAGCTGGCCATTCTGGTGCTGGATGTCCGTACCCGTCAACCCCTTGTCTACCTGTCGTCCGGGACACAAGTCGATCTGGTACGCGCAGCCCGCAGCACCGGAAGCATTCTCAAGCCTTTTCTGTATGCGGCCGTCATGGACGAAGGCGAGTTGCTGCCGGACGCGCTGATTCCCGACATTCCCGTCAATTATGCCGGCTATATGCCGAAAAACATCGATTTCAGCTATTCGGGCGCCGTTCCGGCCAGTCAGGCCCTGAGCCGGTCGCTCAATGTTCCGGCTGTAGAGATGTTGCACCGATACGGTGGCGTCCGGTTTTTGGAATTGCTGGAAAATCTTGGCTTCACCACTTTCAGACAATCGGCCGAACATTATGGCCTGTCGCTTATTTTAGGCGGCGGAGAAGCCAATTTGTGGCAATTGGCGCAAGCCTATACAGGAATGGCCCGCTGTCTGCAGTCCGAAACCGAAGACAAGGCTTTTCCGCTGTCCAAAGCCGCCTGCTGGTTCACTCTGAAAGCATTGGAAGAAGTGTCCAGGCCCGAAGACAGAAACGGATGGCAGTATTACCGTTCTTCCAGACGTATCGCTTGGAAAACCGGCACCAGTTTCGGCTATCGCGATGCTTGGGCTGTCGGACTCACACCGGATTACACCGTGGCCGTGTGGGTGGGAAACGCCGATGGAGAAGGACGTCCCCAGCTGACCGGTTCGCTCGCCGCCGCTCCCCTGCTGTTCGATGTCTTCGAGTTGCTGCCCCGTTCAAACGGCTGGTTCGAAGAACCGGTCGAGGAGATGGAACAGGTGGAAATCTGTATGGAAAGCGGCTTCAAAGCCTCTGCCGTGTGTCCGCACAAAGAACTGCGCAGCATTCCCCGAAAGGCTTTCGACAGCGGCGTCTGTCCGTACCACCGGCTGGTCCATCTGTCTCAGGACGGTCGCTGGCAGGTCAACACTTCCTGCTGCCCGCTCGATGAAATGCGTCACGACTCCTGCTTCGTGCTGCCTCCCGCCATGGAATGGCATTACCGTCGGCTTCATCCCGAATACCGCACGCTCCCGCCCTTCCTGCCCGGATGCAGTCAAGAAGGAGCTGCGCCGATGGAACTGCTCAGCCCGAGAGATCCGAGCAGCCTGTTCGTGCCGGTCGAACTGGATGGAAAAAGAGGACAGCTTTTAGCCGAAGTGGTTCACAGACAAGCCGATGCCGTACTATATTGGCATTTGGACGACACATATCTGGGCGAGACCCACAGTCCGCATCAGATGGCCATTTCTCCCGACGAAGGACGCCATCTGCTGAGTGTGAGCGACGGACATGGAAACGTACTGAACCAATGGCTGAGCATATCCGAAAAGCCTTGAAACCGACTTATTTCTTCAAGACTTTGTCGCTCAAGATACTGCCGTCTGAAAAATACATGCGTCTGATGGAAATGCCCGTCTGAGGCTCGTCCAACTGGCGTCCGTTCAGATCGAAATATTCGAAACGGACAATCTGGGCCGACTCTGACAAAGGTCTCTCCACAGCCGTTACACAGGCGGGATAATATTCGTCTACGGACGTTTCGGCATCTGCGTTCTGAGCTTTGGTGACCGATTCCACAAGGCTGTTCAAATAGACCTCCAGATTGGTGTACCAGCCTTTTTCGGTATCCAAGGTGTAGAGATTGCGGTCAGTCGGATTGTTTTTGTCCAGACCGTTCAAATCTTCCCAAGTGTCGGGCATACCGTCACGGTCAGTGTCGTAACCGGCAGGACGGGACTGCGAAGTCAATTCCGGATAGCTGACCAAAGCTGGGTCTTCCGTTTGTGAAGGATCGTTCACCTTGTCGATGATACCGGCTCGTTTGGTTACGGTTCCCGTGTACTGGCATGTGCCGGTGCGGGCTTCTTCGGCATAACGCACGTCGCAGGCATCGCGCCACAGGCAGGCGCCACCGTAGGTCAGCACTTTTTCATAGGCCACTTGAGCCAAGTGGGTGGTCACTTCGCCAGCCTCGATGGGCTCGTCAATGCGGATGGAAACGCAATCGACGCTGTCGCTGTTCTTCACATATTCCACCTGATTGCCATAGAGATGATTGGGATCTTTCGAATATTTCTTTCCGTCAATGGTGTAGACCAGTCCGTCATATACGACACCGTTCCAGTCGTAATTGGCGGCTTTGCTTCCTTGCGAAGACACATAATTGCCGTTGATGTAGTAGCGGCTGGTGTAGCCGTAGAGCGCTTCGGGCGTGGAGTTGCCCTTGGCGCCGACGGTGACTTGAGTAACCCGGTTCTTGTTGGAAGTTCCCGGGCCAGCCTGATAATAGTTGTTGATGATATTGATGTAACCGCCGCCGGGGCCTCCATAGCAGCCGCCGGACCCCCAGTTGTACATGACGCAGTTGCGGAAGTCGACGCGCTCGGCCTGGACATAGTTGGGATACAGGTTGGTATCGTAACCGCTCCACTGGTAGCGGGCGCCGTTGAACCGGGGCACACGGTTCTGCATATGCGACAGGAAGTTGTGGTGGAAGGAAGCTCCTTTGCCGCCCCAGATGCCGCCATAGCTATGTTCGCCTTTGGAATGGCCGGGATTGGCCAGGGCCTCGTTGAGATTGCACCACTGCATGGTGAAGTTGCGGTTGTCGTAGAAAGAGGCGATTTCGTCGATGCTCCAGGAGAAGGAACAGTGGTCGAAGATGATGTTGTTTTTCTGACGGCCCCAGCAGGCATCGGCGCCATCGTTGACATCTTTCACCTGTGAACGGCGGAAACGGATGTAGCGGACGATGACGTTGCTGTTTTTGGTCACCGTCACCGTGCGGTAGCGGATGGTGATGCCGGGAGCGGGAGCGGTCTGCCCGGCAATGGTGGTCTTGCCGCCGCCGTCGTCGATGGCCAGGTCGCTCTGAAGATCGATATATCCGCTGACATCGAACACAATCGTCTTCGGACCGGACTGTTTCACACACCAGCGAAGTGTGCCTTCCGAACCGTCGTCTTTCAGACTAGTCACGTGATACACTTGTCCGCCACGTCCTCCGGTGGTGGTGTAACGGGCGAACCCTTCGGCACCAGGGAAAGCGGGTACATTTTCAGCCTTGACGCTGACAATGGCAAGGCAAGCCAAAATGGCAATCAGAGATTTCTTCATGATTCTATAGGGGTTGATTGTTATCTTTTGGGAAATTGCGGTTCGAGCATACCGATTTCCTGCAGCCACAGGTCGGCTATCTGAGGCCAGAGGACGGTCGAACCGGGCTGGTTTCTGACGGCGATGCTGTGCTTTCCCTGCGGGAATATGTGGATGGAACTGCCCTTGACGCCGGCCTCGACCAAGGCCTGATACATGCGCAGGCTGTTCTGCAGAGGAACGGCCGGGTCGTCGGCGGCGTGGATGAACAGCGTCGGCGGATTGGCCGATGTGACGTGCTTTTCCATCGACCACTGGTCCTTGACGGCCGGATCGTTCTGACTGTCTCCCAACAGCGCCGAGCGGCTGCCCTTGTTGACAATCTCGTCGTCCATCGAAATGACCGGGCTGATGAGAATGGCGAAATCCGGGCGGAAACTGACCGTGTCGAGCGCGTCGCCACACTGGCTGACATCTCTCCGTATGCTGCAGACCGATGCGCAGACATGTCCGCCGGCGCTGGCGCCCATCACCCCGATGCGGTGAGGGTCGATGCCATATTCGGAAGCGTGTGCGCGGATGTAGCGCATGGCGCGCTGGGCATCCTGCAAAGGGGCCACTTCGGGCTCCATCAGATCGGGCGATGTAGGCAGACGGTGCAGCAATACGAAAGCGGTGATTCCCATACTGTTGAGCCATTTGGCGGTGGCATCGCCAGCCGTTTCGTAGGCTTGCTTGGCATATCCGCCGCCGGGAATTACCAGCAAGGCTGTCCGTGTGCGGCATTCCATGCCGGGCAAATAGGCATAGATGCGGGGCATCATGATGCGCCATGTACGGCTATTGTAGATGGAATCTTTCAAATCGAGCCCGCGGCTGTTGGGCATCTGTTCTGCCTGCCACAAGTCGATGCGCGGCAAGGCACCGTCCATTCGGGTGAGTTCGTAAGGCTGCGGGGGCACGATTTTCGCCTTCGTCTTTGCCTGGACCGGCAGAGCGACGACAAGCGACAAGAGTCCCATAGCTATGAAGAGTCTGCTCTTACACATCATATCGTGTCTGTTTCATTTTTACAAAGATAATGGATTTATTTGAAACAAGTGCTCATTTGTAGGGCGTATTCAAATCGTCTTCATCGAAATCGAACCATTGGTGGAGTCTGGCCTTGGCCTTGGCTTTCACTTCAGGCGTGATGGACGAAGACACCGATGCCAGAGCGCCCAACAGAATGGAAATGTCGTCCAGGAAACCGGCACCGGGAAAGATGTCGGGAATGGCGTCGACAGGACTGATGAAGTAGCCTAGTGCGGCCGTGATGATGAGAATGTCTTTCAAATGGCCGTCGAGCATCACCTGATACAGCAACAGCACATAATACACGACTTCTATGCCGGCGCGTTTCGCGAAACGGATCAGTTTTCCTTCAAGTTTGGTTTCGCTGTACTTCGACTGATATTTCTGCTGTTCCTCTTCCGTGAGCGATGTCCGGTTTTTGCGTTTCATAATCAATTATTTCATCAGTTTTCCGTCTCTGGCAGAAAGTGTGTCGAAATTGTTGTCCAAATCTGTCCAATCGATCTTCCGAGTCGGATCGATACCGTTGATGTATTTCTCGATGTTGGTGTAGCCATCACCGCTGCAGTCCTTGACGGCATCGGAAGGATTGTTCGGATCCAGACCGTACTTCTTTTCCCAACGGTCAGGCATACCATCCATATCGGTATCTTGATAAGGATGTCCATAGTATTTGGGATAACCGCCGACCTGATCGATGTCGGTGATGATACCCAGATGATATGAATCGGCCGGCAGACGACGATATTGGAACTGATAATATTCCTTCTTATCCGCTTTCCTGTTGTAATAGACTTTTCCTGTTTTTATCTGACGGAACAGCCTCTTGTCCACTTTGTCACGTTTTGGGAAGCGGGCGCCGCAGTCTTCCATTACATGCCGGAAGGCCTCTTCTGCGCTGGTGATGGTCACATAAGGCATTGGATTGGGCTCTGTCGCACGCATAAAAGCCAACTGTTCGGGAGAATAGCCTTCCTGGATACCTCCATTCCAATTGTCAGCCGTCACAGAATCATTCCCTTCCACTACATTTCCTTCCACATATAGTATCATAGACGATATAGTCATCTGGATCGGTAATGATGGCGTGAGAGAACGATGGACAGCAGAGACAGCCGAACAAAAGGGCGGATGTCAGGAGAAAATGTGTGCGTTTCATATTCAAAGGATTTGAATGGCTTCAAATATAAAACACATTTTTCCTTTTCCCTATCCTATTCAGATGATTTTTCAAAAATTTCGAATTTCAGGCCGGAAAGGCGTTGGAGGGTCTTTCGGGAGGGATTGACAAGCAGACGACGGTCGCACAGTTCCAACAGGGGGCGGTCATCGAAGTGGTCTGTCACGACGAGTTGAAGCGTCAGATGCTGATGCTGCAGCCAGTCGACCACCCGGCGGGCCTTTTCTTTCCCGCGGTTCTCGGGTTCGTCGGTTGCCGTTGCCAGGCAGATTTCAAATCCCGATTGATTGGAAATCAATGACGAATAGCTTTCCGGAGCAGAGGTTGCCAGCACCAGAGAAACATCTGCCAAAGACTGAAGATATGTCAGCAGTTCGGTATTGAGATACTTCAGTTCGCGACGGACGAAGTCGTCCAGACGGGGCTCCATAAAGGCGGAAGAAGCCGACAGAACCCCTTGCTTGAGTTCTGCATGCGGAATGAGCCGCAGTTTGCGTTTCAGCGACAGCCAAAGCAGCCGGAAGGCCAATCCCGCCTGTCCTTCCCGGACAGCCTGGGAAAACGAATAGGCGATATAGTCGCTGAAAGTGTTGGTTTTCAGCAAAGTGCCATCCAAATCCACTACAACAGCCTGCTTCATTGCCTGTAATCGGATGAAAATGGAAAACGTAGCAGAATGCCCTGATAAAGGCTGAAATCGGCCTCGGTCAGCGGATGGGACTGAGTGACGGTAAGAACCGCAGTCTTCAGTTCGACTGAGGGCAGACAGGACTCAATCTGCCGTCGGGCACAGAGCAAGGTGGCTCCCGAATCGAGCGCATCGTCGACAAGCAGGACACGCAGAGGATGCGAACCGCAGACCTTTTGGCCAAGGGTCTGCAGGCCTAACGTCTGATCAATCTCGAAACCGGGCGAGAAACGCGTCGGAACAGCCTTCCGACGCAAGCGCAAAGCCAGACGTCGAGATTCGGCACGACGCAGGAAATCGGCCAGACAGAGGGGAATGTGACGCAGGAAAGCATGCGATTTGCGCGCATCGGAACCGGGACGTGAAACCGACAGTTCCATGACTGCAGCCTCTGGCCAAGCGCCGGACATGAGTTGGCAGACCAGTGCCCCGCCCTCTCGTATACCCACCAGACAATCAGGCACAAAACCACTGTCTTTCACCTGCTCTGCGAGCAAAAGGGACAGCTGTTCCAGTTCTTCCGGATGGATGGTCCTCACTTTCATAGTCCCCGCACACGAAAAAAGGTTTTCAGGCAGTTCAGCCCAAGATACGACAAATAGATGCCGATTCTGTTTTTCAAACGCAGACGGCAGTCTTTCAGACAGATACAACGGTCCGTCTTGATCATTTGCCAGCAGCGTCTTTCCATTTCGGGACAATCGAGCCGACGCGACGCTATGATACGAATGATATTGAATGACGCACTGATGCGACGGCTTCGCAAGGCTTTTTCCTTCTGGGGATACCATTTGGCCACAGCCTCTGTAATGTCGAAGATATCCGTGCTGTATGGTGACAGCGAAATGAGCGATCCGCTCACCTGACGACGGTATAAATAGAAGGGCTTGTACCAGACAGCCACTTGGCGGGCCTGAGGATAGAGCCGGCAGAGAAATTCCAGATCCTCGTAGGTGCGGTAGGCCGGATTGAACCAGAGGTCTGAAAAGCGCTCCTTCCGGTAGAGTTTGCACCAAGGACTGGAATCGGCTTTTCCCTTCTGGTACAGCATCGCATCCATAGCCTTCTCTCCGTTCAGAATCCGGGGCCGGTTGCATTTCGAAGCCCGGTTCTGCATACCGCTCTGACTGTAACCGACAAGGGCCACATCGATGTCAGGAGCCAGACGGGTCAGGCTGAAAAGCATTTCCAGATAGACGGTGGAAACCAGATCGTCGGAATCGACAAAGCAGAACCACTCCCCTTTCGACTCACGGAGTCCGGTATTGCGGGCGGCGGCGGGTCCCTGATTCGCTTGGTCGATCAGACGGACGCGTTCGTCGCAGGCGGCAATCAGTTCGCAGATCTGACGGCTCTCGTCGGTGCTGCCGTCATTGACCAGAATCAGTTCGAAGTCGGTATAGGTCTGGCACAGAATGCTGCGCAGACACTCGGGAAGATACTCCTGGCTGTTGTAAATGGGGACAATGACAGATATCATGACAAAAACCGGATGGTGTCCAAAGATAAAAAAATTATCTCACATCCAAGAGTATGACTCCTGAAAAACGGGAAATTCCAGCCAGGTAAGCGCTCAGCGTCTCCTCGCTGACGACCACCTGTCCTTTCGATGAGGATGCGTGCAACAGACGGACACTTCCATTACAACGGACGGCGAAGCCCAGATGGCCGATGTCCAATCCCGGAATCGTGGTGGTGATGGCGACAAGCGTCCCGTCGGGAATCTGCGGTTCCAAAGAAGCGACCGCCTCTTTCGGAATCCAGTCCAGCCGCACATGGGCATTGATGGAATCTTCAATCTGCCGGATTCGGAGCGCTTGCAGGCTGTCGCCGCGGAGCGCCGGATAAGACTGTGGATGAGCCGACATGAAGCCGACCTTCGGCACATAGGTCTGAGTCTGACCGAGTTCGAGCGGACGCACAAAACCAAGGGTCATGTTGTCGGCAATCCATTCGGAGGTGTAATGCAAACGGGAGGCATAGCCGTCCAATACGCCGCCCCGGTAGCGTATCTGCTGGAGAATCCGAGCGAAAGACTCCTCTTCGGGCCGGTCTAGCCAGCGGTTCAAGGCAATGACGTTTTCGACGAAGGTCAGACAATCCAATTCTCTGAGATTGACCGTCAGCGATTCGCTGCAGGAGGAATCGGCATAGGCGGCGTCCAATGTGCCGCCCACATAGGGCGTGCCGACAAAGAAACGGATCAGGCTGTCCAGACGCTGACTTTCAGACCAAGGGCAGGATTGCTGACGTTCCAACACCTGAGACAGCACGGCGCGGTCCTCCGAGGCAATCTCCGCAAAGGCTTTGGCCGGAACCGCTTGCCGGCAAGACGGACAGAGCAGTTGGCAAAGCAGCAGAAATCCTATGGAAAGGCCACGCCACACGGTCAGGAAAGATGGGGGCTTCAATAGACGGCTTTGCTGCCGGCCAGCAGCGTATTTTTCATCAGGGAGACGATGGTCATCGGTCCCACTCCACCGGGAACGGGGGTGATGAAGGAGCACTTGGGAGCCACCTGGTCGAAATCCACGTCACCGGTGAGTTTGAAACCGCTCTTGGTCAGCGTGGAAGGGACTCGAGTCGTGCCGACGTCAATGACGGTGGCGCCTTCGCGCACCATGTCGGCCGTCAGGAAATGAGGCTTGCCCAGTGCGCAGACGATGATATCGGCGCTCAGACACTGTTCCTTGATGTCACGACTGCGGCTGTGGACCACCGTAACGGTGGCGTCGCCGGGATAGCCCTTGCGCATCAGCAGATTGGCCAGCGGCTTGCCGACAATGTTGCTTCGGCCGATGACGACCACGTGCTTGCCCTCGGTAGGAATCTGATAACGGCGGATAAGTTCGAGAATGCCTGCAGGTGTGGCCGACAGGAAAGAAGGCAGTCCGATGCTGGCGCGGCCCACATTGATGGGATGGAAACCGTCCACATCCTTGCGGTAGTCGATGGCCATGATGATTTTCTGCTCGTCAATGTGCTTGGGCAGAGGCAGTTGGACAATGAATCCGTCAACGCCTTCGTCCTTGTTGAGGCGGTCAATGGCTTCCAGAAGTTCGGCCTCGGAAACCGTCTCTTCAAAACGGATCAGACTCGATTTGAAGCCGCAGACGGCACAAGCCTTGATTTTGTTGGCCACATAAGTTTCACTGCCTCCGTCATGGCCTACCAGAATGGCGGCCAGATGAGGAGCCCGCTTTCCGCTGGCCACCATAGCGGCCACTTCAGCGGCGATTTCCTGTTTCACCTGTTCGGAAACAGCTTTTCCGTCAATTAATTGCATGATTATTTCTTTTTTCCTCCGTGCATTTTCATGCCCGGTTTCATGTGAGTAACCGCTTTCATCATTTTACGGGTTTCGTCGAAACGCTTCATCAGGTTGTTCACTTCCTGAAGGCTGGTTCCGCTGCCCTTGGCAATGCGCTGACGACGGCTGGCGTCGATTATCTGCGGATTGCTGCGCTCCTGAGGCGTCATGCTGCCGATGATGGCTTCGATGCCCTTGAAGGCGTCATCGTCGATGTCCACATTCTTGAGCGCCTTGCCCATGCCGGGAATCATGGAAGCCAAATCCTTGATGTTGCCCATTTTCTTGATCTGGGCGATCTGCTCGAGAAAATCGTTGAAATCAAACTGATTCTTGGCAATCTTCTTATGCAGACGGCGGGCTTCCTCCTCGTCATATTGTTCCTGCGCCTTTTCCACCAGCGACACGACATCGCCCATGCCCAAGATGCGGTCGGCCATACGGGTCGGATGGAACACATCGATGGCCTCCATCTTCTCGCCCGTTCCGATGAACTTGATAGGCTTCTCGACCACGCTGCGGATAGAGAGCGCGGCACCTCCTCTGGTGTCGCCGTCGAGTTTGGTCAGCACGACGCCCGTAAAATCGAGCCTGTCATTGAAGGTCTTGGCCGTATTGACGGCATCCTGACCGGTCATCGAGTCGACCACGAACAGGATTTCCTGAGGATTGACGGCGCGTTTGACGGCTTCGATTTCGGCCATCATCATCTCGTCCACGGCCAGACGGCCGGCGGTATCGATGATGACGAGGTCATGACCGTTCCGACGGGCGAAAGACACGGCATTTTCCGCGATTTTGACAGGATTTTTCGAATCGGCTTCGCTGTAGACGGGCACCCCAATCTGTTCGCCCAGCACCTTCAGCTGGTCGACAGCTGCCGGACGATAGACGTCGCAGGCTACCAACAAGGGATTCTTGCCCCGTTTCGATTTGAGCAGACGGGCCAGTTTGCAAGAGAAGGTCGTCTTACCGGAGCCCTGGAGACCCGACATCAGAATGATGGCCGGACTGCCTTTGAGATTGACGTCCACGCTGTCGCCGCCCATCAGTCGGGCCAGTTCGTCGTGGACAATCTTGATCATCATTTCCTGAGGCTTGACAGCCGTCAGAACCTGCTGACCGATGGCCTTTTCCTTGACTTCATCGGTAAACTGCTTGGCCGTCTTGTAGTTGACGTCGGCGTCGAGCAAAGCCCGACGGACATCCTTCAGCGTGTCGGCTATATTGATGTCGGTGATGCGTCCCTGACCCTTCAGTATCTTGAACGACCTTTCCAGGCGTTCGCTCAAATTTTCAAACATATCGGCGATGTGGTTTTGAGTTGCAAAAATAAGGAATTTTCTTCAGTCTGACAAAGGGATGTCCGTCCTAATCGGCAGGTGGTCGCTGTAGCCTCCTATCCATTGGGAGCCGTAGTAGGTTCGGAAGGGTTTCCGTCCCAAATACTTCTTGTCATCCATCAGCAGGAAATCATTGTCGACCAGGCTGAGTTCCATGCGTTTGACCAAAGATTTTGAAACGATGAACTGGTCCAGCATCGACCAGCGGTTCTGGTATTTATGGCTTTTCAAGCCTTTCGCCTCAGCCATGGGCCAGGCCAGATTGAACAGTCGGCCCATGCCGGAAAGTCCTTCGTCCGGATGACAAGCGCCCAAAGCCTGACACAAAGAGGCATCCCCTGGCTCGTCGTTGAAATCGCCCATGATGACGATGCGTGCATCGGGATTCAACTCCAGCAGAGAATCGCATTGGCGCCGCAGGAAACGCCCCGAAACGAGCCGATAGATTTCCGAAGCTTTGCTGCCTCCGTACCGCGAAGGCCAATGGCAGACGAAGAAATGGATGTCGCCGGCGTCGGGCAGGAGTCCGTGGATGTGCAGCACATAACGGGTCTTTTTGGCTTCACCTCCGGGCCAGACCGGCATCAAGGCCTGCCAGTCGAGCAGTCGGAAACGGAATCGGTTGTAGGCGAAACAGACATCGATGCCACGCTGGTCGGGCGATTCCTGATAGACATAGCGGTAATCTTCCCGAAGATTGGCTTTTTTCAGCAAGTCGCACAGGACTCCTTCATTCTCGATCTCCGCCAGACCGAAAGCATCGGGCATACGTGTCTCTCCAGCCGCTGCCAGGGCGATGGCGAGATGCTCGATTTTCGTCCAATAGCGGTGGGGCGTCCATCTCCTGACGCCGTCGGGCAAATACTCATCGTCGTTCTTCAGGCTGTCGTCTATGCAGTCGAAGGTGTTTTCGGTGTTGTAGAACACCACTCGGAAACGGTCCTGTGCGGACAGGACCATCGGCAGCAGCCCCAACAGGACCGCCAGCCGCAAACGTGTGTTTTTCATGTATGAAGTATTTATTTGATCAGCCAGCGCAGCAGGTCGTTGCCGTTGGCATAGACCAGAAGCGCCAGCAGCAGGGCCATGCCCACCATCTGGGCGCGTTCCAGAAACTTGTCTCCGGGTTTGCGTCCGGACACCACCTCCACCAGCAGGAAGAGAATGTGGCCACCGTCAAGCCCAGGAATCGGCAGTATGTTCATAAAGGCCAGAATCAGCGAGAGATAAGCTGTCGTTTCCCAGAAGACGCGCCAGTTCCAGACGGCGGGGAACAATTTTCCGATCGTACCGAAACCGCCCAGACTCTTGGCACCTTCTTTGGTGAAGACGTATTTCATGTCGCTGGCATATCCGGTCAGTTTGGAACAGCCCAGACGGATACCTTCGGGGATGGATTGCCAGAAATTGTAATGAATCTGTTTGACAGCGTAGATTTCGGTCGGCATCTTGGTGTAGAAGCCCAGTTTTCCAGAGGCGTCCAATTGGGCCTTAAGCGTCATTGGCTGACCGTTGCGCCAGATTTCCAACACGATGCTGCTGTCGGCGAAGGCGCCCAAGCGCTCGGCGAAGGCATAGAAACTGGGAGTCGGCTCGCCCTGAAGGGAACTGATGCTGTCACCGGCCATCAGACCGGCCTTGTCACCTGCGCTGCCTACCTGCACTTCCTTGACAACAGGCGGGAATCTGAAAGCGGCGAAACCGCTGTTGCCAGCCATCAGCTGCTGCATGAAATCGTTGGGAATGAAAACTGTATCAACTTTCCCATCACGCAGGACAGTCACCTGAGAGGCTTCCACAATCAGACGGAAGGCATCGTCGTTGAACTGCTCGATTTCCTGACCGTCTGCGCTCAAAAGAATATCGCCGTCCTGGAAGCCGGCCTTGTGCGCCACTTCGGAGAACTCCATACCGGCCGTCACATTCTGCACCGGCAGATAGGATTTTCCCCAGACATTGAGCACCATCGTATAAATAAGGAGCGCCAGCAGGAAATTGAACACCACGCCGGCGGCCATGATGAGCAGACGCTGCCAGGCTTTCTTCGTGCGGAACTCCCATTCCTGAGGCTCGGCGGCCAATTGCGAGGCGTCTTTGGTCTCGTCGATCATTCCGGCAATCGAGCAATAACCGCCAAGCGGGATCCATCCCAGGCCGAACATGGTCGTTTCGGGGTAATCTTTCCAATGGGCCGGCGGATTGGTCGACAGGAAATCGAACTCCAGTTTGCCTTTGATGCGTTTGAAGCGCATCAGCGAGAATTTCGGATTGAAGAACAGATAGAAACTCTCCACACGGGTACCTGAAAGTTTGGCAAAGAGGAAGTGGCCGAACTCGTGGATGACGATGAGGATGGACAGACTGAGGATAACCTGCAGCAAGCGAGCGAGGAATGGGGTCATTTCTGAATGGGTTGACGGTTGACGAATTCTTCGGCCAGCGCACGCGTCCGGGCGTCGCAGGCCACATAATCTTCATAGGAAGGATGGGGCACGAAATCGGCCCGGTTGAGAGAGTGTTCGATAAGGTCGGACATGGCCATGAAACCGATACGGTCGTGGAGGAAGGCCGCCACAGCCACCTCATTGGCCGCATTCAGCACGCAGGGCATGTTGCCGCCCCGGTTCATGGCTTCGTATGCCAGCGCCAGATTGCGGAACTTCTCCAGATCGGGCTTTTCGAATGTCAGCTGGCCCATCTGGGAAAAATCCACTCTGGGATAATCGGTGGCGAATCGGTTCGGAAAACTCAGGGCGTACAGGATGGGCAGTTTCATGTCGGGCATGCCCAACTGAGCCTTGACGGCTCCGTCTCGGAACTGTACCATGGAGTGGACGATGGACTGCGGATGCACCAGCACTTCGATTCTCTCGGTGGGAACGCCGAACAGCCATTTGGCCTCAATCACTTCGAATCCCTTGTTCATCATCGAAGCGGAATCGATGGTGATTTTGGCGCCCATCGTCCAGTTGGGATGGCGCAATGCCTGTTCTTTGGTCACATTTCTCAGCTGATCCACAGGCAATTGGCGGAATGGGCCTCCGGATGCGGTCAGAAGGATTTTTTCGATGGGATTGTTCCATTCCAGACACTGGAAAATGGCGGAATGTTCCGAATCGACCGGCAGAATCTGACAACGGTTTTCGGCCGCCAAGCGGTTGATGATTTCTCCTGCCACTACCATGGTCTCCTTGTTGGCCAGCGCAATGTCCTTTCCGGCTTTCAGAGCGTTGATGGTGGGCAACAGGCCGCTGTAGCCGACCATGGCCGTCAGGACCACATCCACGGGCTCGGCCGTAACAATCTGGGCAATGGCTTCGTTACCGGCATAAACCTTGATGGGCAGGTCTGCCAAAGCGTCCTTCAGTTTGGGATAATGGGCCTTGTTGGCGATGATGACGGCCTCTGGCTCGAAGCGGCGCGCCTGCTCGATCAGCAAATCGACCTGATTGTTGGCGGTCAGGGCATACACTTGAAACTCCTCGGGATAAGGAGCGATAGCTTCAAGCGTCTGCGTGCCGATAGAACCGGTCGAGCCGAGAATGACAATCTGTTTGGGAGATTTTTCCTTCATAATCATCAGAATGAAATGTACTCTTCCGGATTGAGCGGATGGCCTTTGTACCAGAGTTCGAAATGGAGGTGGGGAATGCTGTTCTGTCCGCGGCTGACAAATGCCAGCGCCTCGCCGGCATTCACCTTTTCGCCCTCTTTCTTGAGCAGTTCGTTGAGTTGCCGGTAGACGGAAACGAAGTCATTGTGATGTTGGACAATGACAATGTATTCATAATCGGGCGTATATCCGGCAAACAGCACCTGTCCGTCCAGTACCGAAAGCACTGCCTGTCCGCCCGAC
Organism: Bacteroidales bacterium; assembly: GCA_045627385.1. Taxonomy (GTDB): domain Bacteria; phylum Bacteroidota; class Bacteroidia; order Bacteroidales; family UBA1402; genus UBA1757. The sequence continues at coordinate 112,231 of JAZQNO010000028.1, read as the reverse complement.
ACGCTCACGTCGATGCCGAAATGATGCTCTTGTGCGCTGTATGGCGTCACAATCTTTCCCTTGGCCGGCGTGTAGAAGAGGATGCCGTCGGTCTGTATCTGGCTGTTGAAAGCAGTGAGGTTGTACTTTTCGCTTTCCTCATACTTCGCACGAAACTCCTTTTCTCGCTCGGAAGCGTCTTTCAGAGCACCCTGCTTGAATGCGATCGAATCCATGTTGAAGGTGGAATCCACATCGTATTCGCCCGAAAACAGCGCTTTGACCACCATCAGGTAATTGTCCTGCTTTTCCAGCGCTTCGGTCAGCGAGTCCAGACGGATGGCGTCGGAAACGACCTGCTGTTTCAGTTTGGGATCGAGGTATCCGGGCATCAGCTTACGGACAGGCGTTCCGAAAACCAGCAGATAGAAAAGCACAAACAGACACACGACCCCGGCCACCAGCAGGACGACAAATCTGGCCTTGGTGCCGCGCACCGTAAAGATGGTTTCGAATGTACTGTCATTCAGCACATTGAATCGATAAAACTTTCGGCTTTCTTTTTTCTTGTTCATATTTGTTCATACTGTATTTTCCCATCGGTTCCGATGTGGAAAAACGGATTTTCAAAATCAGACTGAATTGCTCCACCTGCCAATAGGCAGGCGGGACTCCCCTCCTCGACTCCACCCTGTTGGGGACGCATCAGCCAGATGCTGTCCGAGACTTGGAGCGAAAGTTCCAAGTCGTGGGAGGAAATGAGTATGCTTTTTCCCGTTTCGCGGGCCAGGCGGGCCAGCAGAACGGTCACTTCGACCCGGTTGGGCAGATCGAGGTGCGACGTCGGCTCGTCCAAAAAAATGACGGAGGTATCCTGAGCCAAGGCTTTGGCAATCATCGTCCGCTGACGCTCTCCATCGGATATCTCCCTTACCTGCTTGTCTGCCAGATGGGAAATGTGGACCTGTTCCATCACTTCTCCCACCTTCCGACGGTCTGCGGCGCTCAGTCGGCCGAAACGCCCGGTGTAGGGACAGCGCCCCATGGCCACCAGTTGGGCCACCGTACAATAAGCGATGTCGGGATTCTGTGTCAGCACCAGCGCAAATGTCCTCGCCCGTTTTTCCAGACTCATTTCCGACAGGGATACGCCATCGAAGAGCACCTCACCCCCCAAGACCGGCAACAGACCGCACAGGCTGCACAAAAGGGTCGATTTGCCGCAGCCGTTGGGGCCGAGCAGCGAAACGAGCCGAGCCGGTTCCAGCGTGAGATTCAGATTCCGCTGGACGTATACAGGGACGTTGCCCTGCCGGTAACCGATGTCGAGAGAGCGCAGACTGATCATAGGTTGATATCGGCAAGTCCTTCGGGCAGACGCATGGACAGCGTCCGCTCATCAAACGACAGTTCTTCGATAAGTTCTTCGGCGGCAGGCAGGATGAGGCGATTCTCACCGTCCGTCACTTCCAGCAGCACATTGGCCGTGCTGTCGTCCACAGCACTGACGATGCCGAGCATGCGGTCCGCATTCACGTCGTATACCTGATACCCGACAAGATGCTGCCAGACAAGTTCTTCCTCCATTTCAGGCAATCCTTTCTTGAGCAGGAACACATCCCTTTCGGAAAGCTGTTTGGCCTGCTTTTCGTCGTTGACGTCATCGAATTTGACCAGAAGCGTCGAATCGCTGCGGAAACGGTAGGATTCGGGGAAAAACGGCACCAGAATGCCGTCGATGTCGACCAGCCAGCAGTCGATGCCTTCGCTGTCGAACACATCGTTCGTGAACGACATTCCAAGTTCGCCGGCAATCCCGTGAGGCTTGTGCAGACGACCTATCTGTATGACATCTTCCCTGGCGATCATTGGCGGACGATATGTGCGCCGAGGGCATTCAGACGCTCGTCGATGCGCTGGTACCCGCGGTCAATCTGTTCGATATTGTTTATCCGGCTCTGACCGTCGGCCGACATGGCGGCAATCAGCAGCGCGATGCCGGCACGGATATCCGGCGAAGACATCACCGCCGGACGCAGCACCTGCGTGTGGTCCAGACCGATGACCGTGGCGCGGTGCGGATCGCAGAGAATGATCTGGGCGCCCATGTCGATGAGCTTGTCCACAAAGAACAGGCGGCTTTCGAACATTTTCTGATGGATGAGCACGCAGCCCTTGGCCTGAGTGGCCACGACCAGCATCACGCTGAGCAGGTCGGGAGTCAGACCCGGCCAGGGAGCGTCGGCGATGGTCATGATGGAACCGTCGATGAAAGTGTCTATCGTGTAGTGGTCCTGAGCCGGAATGAACAGGTCGTCTCCCCTTCTTTCCATCTTTATGCCCAATCGCTGGAAACTGTATGGGATGATGCCCAAATCGTCATAGGAGACATTCTGAATGGTTAGTTCCGAACCGGTCATGGCGGCGATGCCGATGAAACTGCCCACTTCGATCATGTCGGGCAGAAGCGTCATGTGGCAACCGTGCAGACGGGAGACGCCCTCAATGGTGAGCAGGTTGCTGCCCACGCCGCCGATGTGCGCGCCCATCTGGTTGAGCATACGGCAAAGCTGCTGGATATAGGGTTCGCAGGCCGCGTTGTAGATGGTGGTCGTGCCTTCGGCCAGAACGGCGGCCATCAGGATGTTGGCCGTACCGGTCACTGAGGCTTCGTCGAGAAGCATATAGCATCCTTTCAGACGTTCGGCGCGCACTTCGTAGCAACTCTGTCCGGCGTTGAATTCGAACTTTGCGCCCAGTTTCTGAATGCCGGTGAAGTGCGTGTCCAAGCGGCGGCGTCCGATCTTGTCGCCACCGGGTTTGGCCACCAGCGCATAGCCGAAACGGGCCGTCAGCGGGCCGACCATCATCACCGAACCGCGCAGCGAAGACGTCTTGTTGAAGAAAGACTCCGTATGGAGCTGGTCCAAGTCGACCTGGTCGGCCTGGAAGCACCAGTTGCCGGGAGAAAGTTGTTCGGCCTTCACGCCAAGGTCCTGAAGAAGCGATATCAGATTGTTGATATCCAGAATGTCGGGAATGTTGTCGATATAGACCTTCTCGTCGGTCAGCAGAACGGCACAGAGCAGTTGGAGCGCTTCGTTCTTGGCGCCCTGCGGCTTGATGCTGCCTTTGAGGCGGTGTCCTCCCTCGATGATGAATGATGACATAAAGCGGCTTATTTACGGCGTTTTTTGGAACTTCTGTTGACGGGTTCGAAGGCCTCGGTCAGCTGGACCTGACCTTCTTCGACCTTTATCTTGCCATCCGAAAGGCGCAGCAGATCTTCGAAAATCTTCCGGTCTTCTGCCGATTCCTTGTTCATGGCAAGGAAACTCTTCTTCATGTGGTTGGCAATCATCGAAATGAGGCGTTCCTTTTCGGGACCTTCCTCCATCTCGCTCGTCCTGGCAATCAGATCTTCCACCAGATGGCCGTAATGGCGCACCTTGCAGGGCCGGTTCTGATAAGGCACCTTTTCCGGGCGGCTCAACAGATTGTCGGGCTGTACCGGTTCGACCGGATAATCGATGTCCAGTTTGAAATCGGCCATGATGGCAAGATGGTCCCACAACTTGTGGTTGAAATCGGGCACGTCACGAAGATGAGGGAACATGTTGCCCATGATGCGCACGATGGTGCGGGCGCAACGGTTGCGCTCCTCACGGTCCTCGAGGGTCAGCGCATAGTCGACCATGCGCTGAACGTTGCGCCCGTATTCGGGCAGAGTCATGTGAGAGAGTTGGGTATTGTACTGCAGTTCGTCAACCTGCATGACAGCGTGAGTTTTTTCCATTGATGACATCGTTTAGTTTGGTGGGGACACTTGCTTGAAAATCTTTCAGATAGAAAGGTTCGAAATAGGCCACGTCTTCGAAACGGCCGGCGGCGAAAGCCTCTTCCGCAGCGCAGACCATCCGGGAGGCCTTCATTTCGGTTTCCTTGAGGAACGCATCCGGCCGGCTGATGACCGGAATGCATTTGGAGGCGCCGTCGCCCATAAGCCACAGCTGTTTGCCGGCAGGGATGTCGGAGAAACTGTCCGCATCCACCACCAGAGCCTGGACATCGGTTTCCTGCCGCATGTCGGGAGTGAAAAGCGCCGTATAGACTTCCATGCGGCGGGCATCAATCATCGGACACAGCCAGACATTGTCCTGACAGCCGCTGAAGGCCTGAGCCAGCACCCGCAGGCTCGGCACGCCGATCAGCGGAATCTGACGGGCGTAAGCGATTCCTTTGGCCATCGACACGCCGATGCGCAGACCGGTGTAGGAACCCGGACCGCTGCTCACAGCCACCGCGTCGAGGGAAAGGCCCTTCTCCTCGGCGAAAGCCAAAGCCTTGTCCACATAGGTTCCCAGCAAGGACGCATGCGATGTGCCTTGGGCTGAGAATTGTTCAAAAAGGACTTTCCCGTCGCCGCTCAGGGCGACAGAACAGGCCGAAGTGGAACTTTCTATCGATAATATTACAGGCATTTCTATTTGTTTAATATCTCGTTTTCAACTAATTGTGCGCAACAACGGACATATTCCGCACATGGGCGTTTGCGATAGTATTCCGCCGTACGCGCCGAAGGATCGGCATGAGTGGAAGCCTGATTGCCGCTGCCTTCAAGCAGTTCGCGACAGATGATCGACCCGTTTTGTTCGCGGAACAGATTGGCCAGATACTGGACTTTGGCGTAATTGGCCTTCTTGGCCTCCTGGTCGCCCGCATCGGCAGAGCCGTTGGCCAGCCCGTTGACCATCATCATACCGCTGACGGCACCGCACACCAGACGCATGCGGCCCATGCCGCCGCCGAAGGAGGCGGAAAGACGAAGAGCGGTTTCCGTATCCAGACCGAACAGATCGGCATAAGCGCCGACCACTGCCTGCGAACAGTTGTATCCCGAGTGGAAGAGTTCCACGGCTTTTTCAACACGGCTTTCCATCGGCTTACAGATCATCGAAAAGTCCTTCCAGAGCTTCATTTTCCTCGACTTCGCGAACGCTTTCGCTGCAAGGTCTCAGATAGGTGTCCGGAATATAGAAAGAGTCGCGCTGGGAATAGCCCAGATCGGGGTCGGCATACACTTTGTTCATGTAGAGGGCCCAGATGGGCAGCGACATGTTGGCGCCCTGTCCGTCGGCCATGTAGTCGAAATGGATGTCGCGGTCTTCGCCGCCCACCCAGACACCGCTCACCAGTTTCGGGGTAAAGCCCATGAACCAGCCGTCGCTGTTGTTCTGAGTCGTGCCGGTCTTGCCGCCCATATCGGCTTTGATGCCGTAGCGCAGACGCACACGCACGCCGGTGCCCTCGTTGATGACAGCACGCAGCATGGTCTGCATCTTGTAGCAGGTTTCCTCGCTGAACACTTCCGACATCTGCGGCGAGAAGTAGCTGATGACATTGCCGTCGTTGTCTTCGATGCGGGTCACCATCAGGGGAGCCACTTTGATGCCTCCGTTCACAAAAGCCGTATATGCGCTGACCATTTCATTGAGTCCCACCTCACAGGAGCCCAGACAGAGCGAATAGACCGGCTCGAGATGGCCCTTGATGCCGAAGGAACGGAGCATGCGGACAAAGGCGTAGGGAGACATCTTGCTCATCAGATAGGCCGAAATCCAGTTGTTCGAATTGGCCAGTCCCCATCGGAGATTGACCACTTCTCCGACCCTTTTGCTGCCGGTGTTTCGGGGCGACCAGGCTTCGCCGGTCTCGGTCATCAGGGTGATGGGTTCGTTGCGGACGGGATCGCAGGGCGAAAAGCCCTCTTCCATGGCCATCGTATAGAGGTAGGGTTTGATGGTGGAGCCCACCTGACGGCGGCCGACCATGACCATATCGTATTGGAAAGGCACGAAACTGACACCGCCCACATAGGCTTTCACATGGCCGTTGTACGGATCCATCGACATGAAACCGGCTCTGAGGAAATGTTTGTGGTAGCGGATGGAATCGAGCGGCGACATCACCGTATCGACCATTCCGTCGTAGGTGAAGACTTCCATTTCCACAGGCTTGACAAAGGTTTCACGGATTTCCCTGTCGTTTTTTCCGCCTTTCTTCATCACACGCCAGCGCTCGGACTGACGGGCGTTGGTCCAGAGGATGGAATCGACTTCCTGAGCGGTCAGGTTATTGGTATAGGGAGCATAGCCTCTCCCCTTCTTCTCCTTGAAGAACTTGGGCTGGAGGTCGCAGGCGATATGCTCGTAGACGGCTTCTTCGGCATACTTCTGCATGCGCGAATCGATGGTCGTGTAGATTTTCAGACCGTCGGTGTAGATGTTGTAGTCCGTTCCGTCAGACTTCTGGTTCTTGTGGCACCAGCCGAACAGCGGATTGGTCTCCCAAGCCAGCGAATCGTCGCGGAACAGCTGGTCCTGCCAGGAGGCGTAGTTCTTGCGGACCGGCTTCTGGTGTGTCATCATCACCCTCAGATACTGGCGGAAATAGGGAGCGAGGCCTTCGGTGTGGTCCACACGCTGGTAATTGGTGACCAGCGGCAGATTCTGAAGGGAATCGCACTGCGTTTTGGTGATGAAACCGGCACTTTCCATCTGGTGGAACACCAGGTTGCGGCGTTCGATGCTGTTGCCGGGACGGCGGATCGGATTGTAGAGCGAGGGATTCTTGAACATGCCCACCAGAGTGGCCGACTGTTCGATGTTGAGCTTGTCGGGAGTGGTGTCGAAATAGACTTTGGACGCCGTCTTGATGCCAACGGCGTTGTAGAGGAAGTCGAACTTGTTGAGATACATGGTGATGATCTCCTCTTTGGTATAATAGCGCTCCAGTTTCACGGCGATGACCCACTCGATGGGTTTCTGCAGCAGACGTTCGAAGGAACTGGCCGCTGTGGGCGTGTAGAGCTGCTTGGCCAGCTGCTGGGTGATGGTGCTGCCGCCGCCGGCGCTCTTGCGGCGCAGAATGCCGCGTTTGACGACGGCACGGAAAAGCGAACGGAAATCGATGCCCGAATGTTGGGTGAAGCGCAAGTCTTCCGTGGCGATCAGAGCCCTCACAAGATTGGGGGAAAGCTGGTCGTAACTGACATAGACACGGTTGTCGCTGTCCATGAAAAATGTGGTCAGCAGTTCGCCGTCGGCCGAATAGACTTCCGTGGCGAAACGGTTTTTCGGGTTTTCCAGTTCCTCAATCGGCGGCATATAGCCGATTTTTCCTTTGGAAATCTGGGAGAAGACAACGAAAACGCTGACGCACCCGAGCGCGAAAAGGCTCCACAAAACGATGATTATCACTTTGACTGCCTTTGACTTATCCTGATTATTCTTCACTTTTTCCTTAGTCATATAAAGATTGCGTTGGAATTGACAAAGATAGTAAAAAATCATCAGTTAAAATAGCCCTTTTTACCTTTGGATTTTTTGTGCAATCGGCGTACATTTGTAAAACTTTTTCACATCAGGAATCCATGTTTTCGAACAGTCTTGTTTCCATCAGCGACTACTCCAAGGAACAGATTCTCCACATCCTCGATCTGGCTGCGGATTTTGAAGTTCAGCCCAACCGTTCCATCCTTCAGGGCAAAGTGGCCGCCACTCTGTTTTTCGAACCTTCCACCCGCACCCGTCTCAGCTTCGAGACCGCCGTCAACCGACTCGGGGGAAAAGTCATCGGTTTCAGCGATGCCGCGACATCCAGTTCCACCAAGGGCGAGACCTTGAAGGACACCATCAAAATGGTGTCGAACTACGCGGACATCATCATTATGAGGCACTTTCTGGAGGGTGCCGCCCGCTACGCTTCTGAAGTGACGGATGTTCCCATCGTCAATGCCGGAGACGGCGCCAACCAGCATCCTTCCCAGACCTTGCTGGACCTCTATTCCATCCGCAAGACGCAAGGCCGTCTGGACAAGCTGAAAATCGTGATGGTCGGCGACTTGAAATACGGCCGCACGGTGCACTCGCTGCTGATGGCGCTCAAAGACTTCGAGCCCGAATTCTATTTCGTCGCTCCCGAAGAGCTGGCCATGCCTGCCGAATACAAGCTGTTCTGCCGCCAGCACGGCATCGTCTACCACGAAACTTCCGATTTCAACGAGGAAATCATCAATGTCGCAGACATTCTCTATATGACCCGAGTACAGAAGGAACGGTTCACCGACCTGCTGTCGTACGAACGCGTCAAAAACCTCTACATCCTCCACAACGATATGCTGGCCGGTTCGAAGGACAATCTGAAAATCCTCCATCCCCTGCCCCGCGTCAACGAGATTTCCCAGGATGTCGATGACAATCCGAAAGCCTATTATTTCCAGCAGGCGCAGAACGGACTTTACGTGCGTGAAGCCATCATCAGTTCGGTGCTGGGTCTTGTCTAACGATTCATTCATTCCATTATGGCATCAAGTGAAATGCAGGTGAAGGCCATCAAGGATGGCACCGTCATCGACCACATTCCTTCAGACAAACTGTTTCAGGTGGTCGGCATGCTCCAGCTGGACAGCATCACCGACGAAGTGACCGTAGGCAACAATCTGGACAGCAAGATTTTGGGCAAAAAAGGCATCATCAAGATTTCCAACCATTATTTCAAGGATTCCGAAATCAACCAGATCGCACTGCTGACGCCCAAGGCCAAAATCAACATCATCCGCGACTATCAGGTGGTCGAAAAGAAAGTCATCGAACTGCCCGATGAAATCTGCGGTCTGGTCCATTGCGCCAATCCCAAATGTATCAGCAACAACGAGCCGATGACGCCCAAATACGTCGTCACCAACCGCGAGCCGCTCACGCTCAAGTGCCGCTATTGCGAGCGCGAAATGCTGGCCAGCGAGCTCAAACTCATCTGATGCGATGAAACAGTCCTGGAAACCCGGAACGCTCATCTACCCTCTTCCCGCACTGATGGTCAGCTGCGGCGCAGAGGAATCGGAGTACAACATCGTCACGGTGGCTTGGACGGGTACGGTCTGCAGCGAACCTCCCATGTGTTACATATCTCTGCGTCACGAACGGCATTCCTACGACATCATCCGCCGCAGCATGTGCTTCGTGCTCAACCTCACCACTGAAGAACTGGCACGCGCCACCGACTGGTGCGGCGTCCGCAGCGGAAGAGATTACAACAAGTTCAAGGAAATGGGGCTCACGCCTCAGCCTGCACAAGCAGTCGAAGCTCCCGTCATCGCCGAATCGCCGCTCAACATCGAATGCCGGGTCAGAGAAGTCGTTTCGCTCGGTTCGCACGACATGTTTCTGGCCGAGGTGGTCAACATTCAGGCCGAGGAAAGCCTGATTGACCCGGATACCGGCAAGTTCGACCTCGACCGCGCCCGTCTTCTGGTATATGCCCACGGGCAGTATCACTCGATGGGACCGAAAATCGGCAAGTTCGGCTGGTCAGTGGAAAAGAAAGACAAATAACCTAAATACATTATTCATTATGAAAAGAGATCAAGCAATTTTCGACATCATCGAAAAAGAGCATCAGCGCCAGAAAAAAGGCATCGAGCTGATCGCTTCCGAGAACTTTGTCAGCGACCAGGTCATGCAGGCCATGGGTTCGTGCCTTACCAACAAGTATGCCGAAGGCTACTGCGGACACCGCTACTACGGAGGCTGCGAAGTGGTCGATGAAAGCGAAACGCTGGCCATCGAACGCATCAAACAGCTGTTCGGAGCCGAATACGCCAACGTTCAGCCTCACTCGGGCGCACAGGCCAATGCCGCCGCTTTCCTGGCTGTCATGAACCCCGGCGACAAATTCCTGGGTCTGAACCTCTCGCACGGCGGTCACCTGTCACACGGTTCGCCAGTCAATTTCTCCGGTCTGTTCTTCCAGGCTCTTGAATACAATGTCCGTGAGGATACCGGTCGCGTCGACTATGACCAGATGGAGGAAGTCGCCCTCAAGGAACGTCCGAAGCTCATCATCGGCGGCGCATCCGCCTACAGCCGCGAATGGGACTACGCCCGCATGCGCAAAATCGCCGATGAAATCGGCGCCATTCTGATGATCGACATGGCTCATCCTGCCGGTCTGATTGCCGCCGGATTGCTTGACAACCCGCTGAAATATGCCCACATCGTCACTTCCACCACCCACAAAACCTTGCGTGGACCGCGTGGCGGCATCATCCTGCTGGGTAAGGATTTCGACAATCCTTGGGGCAAGACCACACCCAAGGGTGTCATCAAGAAAATGTCACAGTTGATCGACTCTGCCGTCTTCCCCGGCATTCAGGGCGGTCCGCTCGAGCATGTCATCGCCGCCAAGGCCGTCGCTTTCGGCGAGGCTCTGCAGCCCGAATTCAAGGAATACCAGACTCAGGTCAAGAAAAATGCCGCCGCAATGGCTCAAGCCTTCATGGACAAAGGTTACAAAGTCATTTCCAACGGTACCGACAACCACTCGATGCTGATCGACCTTCGTCCCAAATTCCCCGAACTGACTGGAAAGATGGCCGAAAACGCTCTTATTCAGGCCGATATCACTATCAACAAGAATATGGTTCCGTTCGACAGCCGTTCACCGTTCCAAACTTCGGGTATCCGTGTAGGTACGCCTGCCATGACGACCCGCGGCGCCAAGGAAGAACTGATGCTGCAGATTGTCGACTGGATGGACGAAGTGATGTCTCATCCCGAAGATGCCGCTGTCATCGCCGCCGTCCGTCAGAAAGTCAATGCCACCATGACCGACTATCCCATGTTTGCCTATTGATTTTCCATTTCATAAAGGAGTGGCAGGAACTGAATCGGTTTCTGCCACTCTTTTGTTTTCTATTTGCTTCTGACGGTTTTTCATATTCGTTTGGGCCGTAACTCTTGGCATACCACCATCCGAAGGCGTATCCACCCCCGGATCCGTATAGGGGGAGGGGACCAAGCGAGCGGAAAGCGAGCTTGGGAGGGGCCGAGCCCGCGCAGCGGGCGAGTCCTGAGGATGGTGTATGCCAAGAGGCACAGCAATACTTAGAAACCGAGATTTAATGCAGAAGGAGCCAGGCTTTGGCATAGCGTGGATTTTCCGAACGGAAAGATTCCAGACGACTGACGGCGGCTTCTCGTTGCGTCACCTTTTCGGCATAGACGCGATGATGCCCGTTTCCGCTCAAAACGCCCACCTGAGGATAAGCGTCCGACAGATGACGTGAAGCGATGTAGCGTTCGGCGTCGGCCCGAGTCTCGAAACTGGCGATGATGATGTGATATTGGCGGACATTTGTCTGCGCCATGACTGGAGCTGCGTTTTCCGATACCGGGGCCGGTTGCGAAACCCCAACAGATTCGGAAGCCGTTTCCGTCAAAGGTTCGAAAGCCGTTTCCGCATCGGAAACGGACACGACGGGAGCCGCTTCAACAGGAGCGGACTCAACAGGAGTTGCCGGAACGACAGAAATGGTTTCAAGCGCGCAGGACGGAATGACCGACGCATCCTGCCAGAGCGGATTTTCGTGAAGCAAAGGTCTGGAAACGACCGCCAGCAGCAACAGCACGCAGGCCGCGGCCACAAAACGCATCCGATTGCCGACCCGACGGTCGCTGTTTTCCAAACGGTTCTCCATCCGATGTTCCAGACGTTCCTCCAAACTGAGCGGAACGGCCTCTACCCTCTTTTCGACAGCCGGAACAGCCTCCGACGAGTTGGAAACGGGAAGGCAGGAGAAAGGTTTCAGACCGAAGGAATCCGCATCGAACCAGGTCGAATCGATGGAAACGAAAGCCAGACCGCCCTGTTCGTCTTCGTATAAGGTGCCGACTCGGCCGAGCGTGATATGCTTGCCCGTGGCCAATTCCTGTCGGAAAGCCGACACCTTTTCGCGAATCAGGCCATTGGCTTCTTCAAAACTGAGCGACCCGTCTTCCTGATAAGCTTGAGCCAGAAGTCCGTCATTGTAACGGAGCTGGGCATTGAAACCGATTTTCCGGAAAGAGGGCGAAAAGCTCCATCCTTCCGAATCGGCGGATGCAGGTTCCTGATTGCAGAGAAAACCGCCCAAGCCCGGCACCATCACACAATCGTGTCGGAGAAGCAGATTTTCGAGTTTTCTGACCAAGTCCTGCATTCGGATAAAAACAAAAGAACCGTCCGTCGGCAATTGAGGGACGGACGGTTCTGATTATGATTCAGTTAGCCTTGAATAGCCTTGATGCCGGGAAGCACCTTGCCTTCGATGGCCTCCAGCAGGGCACCGCCACCGGTGGAAACATAGCTCACCTTGTCGGCCATGCCGAACTTGTTGACACAGGCGACAGAGTCACCACCGCCGACCAGCGAATAGGCACCGGCAGCCGTAGCCTTGACGATAGCTTCTGCAACAGCCTTTGAACCGAGAGCGAAATTGTCGAATTCAAACACGCCGGCAGGACCGTTCCACAGGATGGTCTTGGCGTTCATGATCTCATCGGCGAAAATCTTGCGGGTCTCAGGACCGATGTCCAGACCTTCCCAACCGTCGGGAATGTTCTTGCTGGGGACAATCTTCTGATTGGCATCGTTCGAGAATGAATCGGCAGCGACAGAGTCAACGGCAAACACGAGCTTCACGTTGTTGGCCTTGGCTTTTTCGATAATGTCGAGCGCCAAATCCAATTTGTCTTCTTCGCAGATCGAATTGCCGACCGTACCGCCCTGAGCCTTGCAGAAAGTATAGGTCATACCGCCGGTGAGGATGAGCGTATCGACCTTGCCGAGCAGATTTTCAATGATGTCGATCTTAGTGGAGACCTTCGAGCCGCCCATAATGGCAACGAAAGGACGTACGGTGTTTTCCATCACCTTCTCCACAGCCTTCACTTCCTTGTTCATCAGGTAACCGAACATTTTGTTGTCGGCATCGAAGTAGTCGGCGATGAGAGCCGTCGAAGCGTGTGCGCGGTGAGCCGTACCGAAAGCGTCGTTCACATAGCAGTCGGCATAGGAGGCCAGTTTCTTGGTGAATTCCTTCTGACTGGCTTTGACCGCTTTCTTGGCAGCAGACTTTTCCTCGTCGGTGGCATCATCGGCCAGTCCGCGCGGCTTGCCTTCCTCTTCTGCATAGAAACGGAGATTTTCGAGCAGCAGAGCCTGACCGGGTTTCAAAGCGGCCACAGCCTCTTCGGCTTTCTGGCAGTCGTCGGCGAAAGCGACGGGTGCGCCCAGACATTCGGCCACGTGGGCCTGAATGGCCTTCAGAGAATATTTGGGATCGGGATTTTTCTTGGGACGGCCCATGTGGGAAGCCATGATCAGCATACCGCCGTCGGCGATGATCTTCTTGAGGGTCGGCATGGCGGCACGGATACGGGTGTCGTCGGTAATGTTCTGATTTTCATCAAGAGGCACATTGAAGTCCACGCGGACAAATGCCTTCTTGCCAGCAAAATTGAAATTGTCGATTGTTTGCATGTCAAATGTATTTAATAGAGTTTCAAAATCGATTTAAACAGCGCGAAGTTACAAATAAATCGCGGATTTCTTAGGGAAGATAAAACATTTCTTCCAAGGGAATCGACACGGGAGAATTGTCGGGATTGACTTCCATCAGATCGGCCATGTAATCCCACCATTTCTGCTGGATGTCAAAGGCTCCGAGGTCCTGAGAGCCCTGTTCGCCAGACACGTACTGAAGCGCGAAAAGCGTGTTTGTCTCCTCGTCGAGGAAAATCGAATACTCACTTACCCCCGAACGGCGGATCAGGTCGGCGATTTCGGGCCAGATGGCGGCATGACGGCGCTTGTATTCCTCCTTCATGCCGGGTTTCATTTTCATTTTGAAAGCCAGTCTTTTCATCGGAATGTCATTTTAAATATTTGTCTAACCATGCAAAGAAAGTGCGTTGCCACAGAATGGCGTTCTGAGGCTTCAGAATCCAGTGGTTCTCATCGGGATACACCAGCAGTTGGGCATCCAGTCCGCGCAGTTTGGCCGCATTGAAGGCAGCCATTCCCTGCGAGGCCAGAATGCGGAAATCCTTTTCGCCGTGAATGCAGAGAATAGGAGTATCCCACTGGTCCACAGCCAAATGCGGAGAGAACGAGAAGGAGCGTTGGGCGGCGGCATTGTCCTTGTCCCAATAAGGACCGCCCAAATCCCAGTTGACAAACCAAAGTTCCTCGGTCTCCAGATAGTTCTGTTCGAGATTGAAGATGCCGCTGTGCGAAATGAAAGCCTTGAAACGCTTCTCGTGATGGCCGGCCAGCCAATAGACCGAAAAGCCGCCGTAGGACGCGCCCACGCAACCGAGCCTGTCTTCGTCGACATAGGGCTCGGCAGCCAAGTTGTCGATGGCCGAGAGATAATCCTTCATATTCTGCCCGCCATAGTCTTTGCTGATCTGTTCAAGCCACTCCATACCGAAACCCGGCAGGCCGCGACGGTTGGGAGCCACCACAATGTATCCCTGAGCCGCCATCAGCTGGAAATTCCAGCGGAAGGACCAGAACTGGCTGACCGGACTTTGAGGGCCGCCCTCACAGAAAAGCACGGCGGGATATTTCTTGGAGGGGTCGAAATGAGGCGGATAGATGACCCAAGTCAGCATCTGCTTGCCGTCTGTGGTCCCGATCCAGCGCTCTTCCACCCGACCCATCGTCAGTTGGGAGAAGAATTCATCGTTTTCGTGGGTGATGGGACTCGTCGCACCGTCTTCCAAAGAGATGCGGACAGCCTCGTCGGGGCGCGAAATCGACTGGCGCAGGCCGACCAGACAGCCATCTGCCGGAGCCACCGAAACATAATCGAAATCGCCTTTGGTAATCTGACGCACCTCGGCATCGGCCAGACTGACCGCATACACATGGGTGCGGGCGTGCCAGACACTGGTGAAATAGATTTCCTTCTCATCGGCCGAAAAAACCTGATTGGCAGCTTCCTGATCGATGGAAGCCGTGAGGTCGGTCATGGTGTTCCGTTCGAAATCGTAGAGCATCAGGCGGTTCTTGTCGGCCTCGTAGCCTTCGCGTTCCATACTCAGGAAAGCCAGATAGCGGCCCGAAGGCGACCAGACCGGATTCGTGTCATAGCCCATCATCCCTTCGGTGAGGTTTTCCGTCTGGAAATCACGGTCGAGATGGCAGATATAGATGTCGGAATTGGTCGAAAGCGCATACTCCTTGCCCGTCTTCTTGCGGCAGGTGTAGGCCACCGTCTTGCCGTCGGGCGACCAGGCCAGCTGTTCGATGCCGCCCCAAGGCTTCATCGGAGATTCGAAAGCTTCGCCTTCCAGCAGGTCCCGCACGTTCTGCAGGCCTTTCGACAGGCTGAAATCGGCCACAAAAGGATGCGGAACGGTTTCCACCCATTCGTCCCAGTGTTTGTACATCAAATCATTGATGACGCGCCCGGTCGTTTTGGGCAGGTCCGGATAGAGGTCCTGAGCCGTCTGACCGCATTTGACTTGAGAAACGAACAGAATCTTCGAAAAATCGGGAGAAAAGCTGTAGGCTTCGATATCGCCGTCAAACGATGTCAGACACTGGCGACGGCTGCCGTCGGCCTTCATTCTCCAGAGCTGGCTGTGGCCTTCATGCTGAGCCAGAAAGAAAATGTATTTGCCGTCTGCAGACCAGGTGGCCGACTGCTCCCCTTCGGGCGTATGGGTCAGCTGGCGGACGCCGCTGCCGTCGATTTCGGCTACGAAGAGTTCGCGGTTGCCTGCGTTTTGCGGCACGCTGTAATACGAAACACCATACAGCAGCTGTCTGCCGTCGGGCGAAACCTGCAGATCGCCCACGCGACCCATCTGCCACATCACTTCAGGTGTCATCAGATCGGATTCAAGACTCGGACGAGTCTTTCCAATGTAAGCGTCAGCGGCCGGTCTGTTGCCCTGACTGCAGGATACAAGTGCGGTTGCGGCCATCAGAAATAGAATTTTCCTAAACATGTCAATTATACGTAAATCATTGAAACAAAAGATGCTGACAGGTGAATCTGCCAGCATCCCGTTTGAATTTGTCCTCTGTTTCCGTGCGATGTACGCTCAGCGGATACGCTGGTAAGCTCTCACTTTCTTTTCGTCCTTAAAGATAGCGCGAATTGCCAAGAAATCAAATACCAAAGCGACAAAAGGCAGCGCCATACCGGTATTGAATCCAAAATCGGCTTCCAAACGGCTTTTGACAACGAAAAGGAAGATGATATATACAAGGTAGAAACCCGTCAGAAGCAGCATGTTGAACACCGACAGACGGATTTGCAGCAGCCGGTTGCGGAACAGGAAAATGCAGACCAGCGTCACCAGGGCCGAAATGCACAGCAGAGCGCCCAATGCCCAGAAGGAAATGGGGTTCATGCCAGAGCCGACCTGCTGCGATACGGCAAACGCGCCGAAACAGTAGGCGCTGCCGTCGGAACCGAAGAAGGTGCCCCAAGGGCAGAACAAGGCTCCGACGAGGGCCGCCACAGCCAAAAGCAGGAACAAGGTCTGAATGCGCTGTATCATTTATTTGGCCACTTTGTCGGTCAGCGGATTGCGATAATAGATCTTGTCGTCTTCGTATTCCTGGGTGGCGATCAGCGTGGGCTTCGGCAGTTTCTCGTAGAATTTGGAGATTTCTATCTGTTCGCGGTTTTCGAAGACTTCTTCGAGATTGTCGGTGAAAGGAGCGAATTCCTGCAATTTCTTGTCAAGTTCCGATTTGATTTCAACACTGATCTGATTGGCTCGTTTGGAAATGACGGTGACGGCTTCGTAAACGTTTTCGTCGCCAACCAAAGTTTTGATGTCACGAGTCTGAGTGTTGCTCGGAGCGGTCACTTTCTTGTAATCTATCATAACTGTTTATTTAAGAGTTTTTTCTGCCTGTTCAAACATATGGCGTGCCTCTTTGGCATACTTGCTGTCGGGGTAGTCGTTGGTAAAACTGTAATACTCGTCCACAAAGGCGCGCAGACGTTCTGGCTTCATGGCATCGACGCTTTCCTGTGCATACTGGTACTTAGCTTTCACAATGAGGAACGCCATGTCGACACGATATTTTGATTCGGGAAAATCCAG
This sequence comes from Bacteroidales bacterium, assembly GCA_045627385.1. Taxonomy (GTDB): domain Bacteria; phylum Bacteroidota; class Bacteroidia; order Bacteroidales; family UBA1402; genus UBA1757. The sequence continues at coordinate 95,300 of JAZQNO010000028.1, read as the reverse complement.
CAGCGCGTTGGTGGCCGTCACGATGCACGACTGGTAGTTGTTGCCCATGTAGTTGCCCAGATTGAAATACAGCTGACAGTTGAGCAAGGCCTTGTAGGCCAGCTTTTCCATGAGTTCGTTGAGCATCCGCTCGACCTCTTCGCGATGTTCGCTGCGCGGATAATATTCCAAGAAGACGGTCAGTTCGTCCATTGCCGTGATGGTGCCCTCTTGCGAGAGACGCGGATCGGGAGAACTCTCGTAGGCCGAACGGCCCGACATGAAGCGGCACTCCTCGGCGAATATCCCCTTCGGAAAAGTCTGGTAATAAAGCTGGTACTGACTGGTGGCCGAATAGTAGTCCTTGCTGCGGTAATACGAATTGGCCAACATGTAGATGCACTGTTCGGCCCGCTCCGTACCTTTGTAAATCGACTTCAGCTCTTCGCAGAGTTCGATGACGCGGCTGTACTTGCCCTGCTCGTAATATTCGTTGGCTTTGCTCCACTTGGCTTCATAGTCGTCGCTTTTGAGGAGTTTGTAATACTCCCCACAAGACGTCAACAAGCAGGCTGTCAACAAGATAAACAAACAGTTTCTTTTCATCCGGTTCTAATGCACAAAAAGTGCGCGAATTTAGCCAAAGACACGCAACAAAACAAACGATTGGAGATAAAAAACTTAAAACGAGTACATTTCGTCCGCTTCCAACAGACGCTGACTGTTTCTCTGAAGGATCTGAAGGCAATCTTCCAAACGGTCCGGACAGACCACTACGCGGGCATGGTCGCCGTCTGAAAAGGCGTACATATATTCGATGGAAACGCCGTTTTCCGACACGATCTGCATGATTTTGGCCATCGCGCCGGGGCTGTTGGGAATCTGCAGGCAGAGCACGTCCGTCAGCGAAACGGCGAATCCGTTGTCGGACAGTAGACGACAGGCTTTCTCAGGATCAGACACGATTACACGCATAATGCCGAAATCGGAACTTTCGGCAATCGTAAAGGCAGAGAGATTGATGCCGGCCTTGCCAAGCAGACCGGTCAGTTGGGTCACTCTTCCGGTCTTGTTTTCCAGGAAGACAGACAACTGTTGAATGATATTCATAACTGTCTTGTTTTTAGATTATTTGGTCTGATAAATCTGACGGCGGTCAGTCACGCGTCGAGCCTTTCCTTCAAAACGTTCGATGGAACCCGGTTCGACCAGTTTGATTTCAGCGCCGATACCCAAGACGCTCTGCATGCGCTGCGAAATGCGCTTTTTGAGTTCGAGCATGCGGCTGAGGTTGTCGCTGAAGAACTCCGGACGCATCTCGACCTGGATTTCGAAAGTGTCCGAATTGTTGACGCGATCCACAAATATGTGATAATGAGGCGCCATTTCGGCAAATTCCAACAAGACGCTCTCCACCTGAGAGGGAAACACGTTGACGCCTCTGATGATGAGCATATCGTCGCTGCGGCCTTTGATTTTTTCCATTCTCACACTGGTGCGGCCGCACGGGCAAGGCTCGTAGATGAGCCGCGTCAGGTCTTTGGTGCGATAGCGCAGCACGGGCATTCCCTCTTTGGTGATGGTGGTGAACACCAACTCTCCCACTTCGCCCGGAGGCAGCGGTTTGAGCGTGACCGGATCGATGATTTCCGGAATGAAATGGTCTTCGCTGATGTGCATGCCGTTCTGCTCGCTGCAGTTGTATGAGACGCCCGGCCCCATCACTTCGGTCAGCCCGTAAATGTCATATGCCTTGATGTGGAGCTTTTCCTGAATTTCCATCCGCATAGCCTCTGTCCAAGGTTCTGCGCCGAAGAAACCGATACGGAGTTTCAGACGGTCTCCGACACCCATCTTGCGGACGGTTTCCGCCAGATAAAGCGCGTAGGACGGTGTGCAACAGAGCACTGTGGAACCGAAATCGGTCATCAGCTGAATCTGCTTTTCGGTATTGCCTGTGGACATGGGTATGACCGATGCACCGATGCGTTCGGCCCCGTAATGGGCGCCCAGACCGCCGGTGAACAGACCGTATCCGAAAGAAATATGGAAAATGTCGCTTCTGCCGCAACCGCCGGCCGAAAAAGTGCGGGCCAGCACTTCCGACCAGACGTTCAAGTCTTTGCGGGTGTATCCGGCGACAATCGGTTTGCCCGTCGTGCCCGAGGAGGCGTGCAGGCGGACGATTTCAGACATCGGAGCCGAAAACAGGCCGAACGGATACTGGTCGCGCAGATCCGTCTTTACCGTGAACGGCAGTTTGCACAAATCGTCCACAGAGCGTATATCGTCGGGCACCAGGCCCATTTCCTGCATTTTATGGCGGTAGAAGGGCGAGTTGGCATAGACGCGCTCGACCGTTTCGCGAAGGCGCTGGCTTTGGAGCTCGCGCATGTCTTCACGCCGCATGCATTCGTATGTTTCGTTCCAAATCATCTTTTTCAAAAACATCAATCGGACCGCAAAGTAACGAAAAAATAATCAGATTTTGTATTTTTGCCGATGAAAAGGAAGGTATGTTCAAACTGCAGTCACCCTACAGACCGACCGGCGACCAGCCTCAAGCCATACAGGCACTGGTCGAAGGCATCAGGCAAGGTCAGGAATGCCAGACCCTGCTGGGCGTGACCGGTTCGGGCAAGACTTTCACCATCGCCAACGTCATCGAGCAGATCCAACGCCCCACCCTGGTCCTGAGCCACAACAAGACACTGGCGGCGCAGCTCTACAACGAGTTCAAGCAGTTTTTTCCGGACAACGCCGTCGAGTATTTCGTCTCCTATTACGACTATTATCAGCCGGAAGCCTACATTCCCACCACCAACACCTACATCGAAAAAGACCTTTCCATCAACGAGGAAATCGAAAAGTTGCGCCTGTCGGCCACCTCAGCCCTCCTGTCGGGAAGAAAAGACGTGCTGGTGGTTTCTTCCGTGTCCTGCATGTTCGGCATGGGCAGTCCGGTGGACTTCGGCAACAACACCATCCATATCCGCACCGGACAGCTCGTCGGACGCGACGTGTTCCTGCGCCAGCTGGTCGACATCCTTTATTCGCGCAACGAAGTCGGTTTCGACCGCGGACAGTTCCGCGTGAAAGGCGATACGGTGGACATTTTTCTGGCTTACGCCGATTATGCGCTGCGGGTCAGTTTCTGGGACGACGAAATTGACGGAATCGAAGAAATCGACCCTGTCAGCGGCCTCAGACTGGCAAAATTCGACTCCTACGACATTTATCCGGCCAATCTGTTCGTCACCGACAAAGAGCGGCTCCAAGGGGCCATCCGTCAGATTGAAGACGACATGTTCAAGCAGGTCGCTTTTTTCCAATCTCAAGGCAAGTCATTGGAAGCGAAGCGTTTGCAAGACCGAGTCACCTACGATTTGGAAATGATCCGCGAACTGGGCCATTGTTCGGGCATCGAAAACTATTCCCGCTATTTCGACGGGCGCGCCGAAGGCACACGTCCCTACTGTCTGATGGATTTCTTCCCGAAGGATTTTCTGTTGGTCATCGACGAAAGTCACGTGACCGTGCCCCAGATTCACGCCATGTGGGGCGGCGACCACGCCCGCAAGGTGACGCTGGTCGAATACGGTTTCCGTCTGCCGGCCGCCATGGACAACCGCCCCCTCACCTTTGAGGAATTCGAATCGCTCACCCATCAGACCATTTTTGTCAGCGCCACTCCGGCCGATTACGAACTCAACAAGTCAGAAGGCGTCATCGTGGAGCAGCTCATCCGGCCCACCGGCCTGCTGGACCCCGACATCGAAGTGCGCCCCAGCGAACACCAGGTGGACGACCTGATGGAAGAGATACGCATCCGCACCGAAAAGGACGAACGGGTCTTGGTGACCACGCTCACCAAACGCATGGCCGAGGAGCTTTCAGACTATTTCCACCGTCACGGGGTGCGCTGCGAGTACATCCATTCGGATGTGGACACCATCGAGCGCGTGGAAATCATGGAAAACCTGCGGAAAGGTCTGTTCGACGTGCTGGTCGGCGTCAACCTCTTGCGTGAAGGCCTGGATTTGCCGGAAGTGTCGCTTGTCGCCATATTGGATGCCGACAAGGAAGGTTTCCTGCGCAACCACCGTTCGCTCACGCAGACGGCCGGACGAGCCGCCAGACATCTGGACGGAAAAGTCATCTTCTATGCCGACACCATCACGCAGAGCATGCAGCTGACCATAGACGAAACCCGTCGCCGTCGCAAGATTCAGGAAGACTACAACCGCGAACACCACATCACGCCCAAGGCCATCAGCAAACAGCTCAACAACACACTCCGCAATCCTTCGGAAGGCGAAATGAAGGGACTGAAGCCACAGTTGGGCATGGAAGCGCCGGGGAAAGCCTACATCGAGCCGGAAAGCATCAGCCTGGTCGCCGATCCGGTGATGGCCTACATGGACCGTCCCCAATTGGAGAAAATGATTGCGCGCACCAAAAAACTGATGTACGAAGCCTCCAAAAAGATGGACTTTCTGGAGGCCGCACAGTATCGCGACGAGCTCTTCCGACTGGAAGACCGTCTGAAAGAATTGTCTTAGAACTTGATGCCCAAGCTGGCGACCAAACTCAAGGTCTGAGTTGTCACATCAGCCTGATTTCCATACTTGTAGGCCGTATTAGACTCGTAGTAGCTGTGGAAACCGGAGCGGTTGATCTGATCTTGGAATGCCACATCCAGATTCAGCGAGCTGCTGAACTTGAAGCCGACACCGCAAGCCAGCACCTGAGTGCCTTTGTCCACGAAATACTGCGGCGTACGGTCAATCGTATAGACAAGTGTCGATGAATTTTCAAAACCGTTTCTGACGGGAGAAGCGACGTTTCCATAGCCCAGACGTCCGCTGAACATGTTGCTGAAACGCCATTCCAGACCGGCACGCAACACAGAAGAGCGACGGAAGGATTCGTCGATTTCACGGTTGGTGTTGTCATATGGGAAACCCGAGGGATCCCGTTTGGTGAATCCGCGGTAATCGACCGTTTCCCAATCCATACTGACCAATCCTTTGGTACCCAGTTGTACAGCTGCACTGAAGACCCATCTGCCAGGCGTCTCCAGACCGTAGCACATGTCATCTGTCGTGTAGTTGACATACGGCTTCAGGTCTTTGCCGCTGGCGTCAAAAGCCACTCCGTCGGCCGCCAGCTGCGTGTAGGAATCCTCATACATCGTGTAATAGGTCGGCGTGTGGTAGGCAACACCCAGACGGAGTTCCGGCAACGGACGCACAATGACGCCCATTTTGGCGTTGACACCCGATCCGGTAGTCGTCATCTGGTTGTCCAACTCGAGCGAGCCACCCTTCTGGAAATCCTCCACATACCAGGTGTCCGTCGTGTGGAATACGCTCTGGATGCCTATGGAGAAGCCCATATAGAGCCAATAGCTGTAGTTGAAACCCAAGGCGAAGTCCCAGCAGTCGACCTTGCCCGTTTCCGTCATATACTGACGGCTGCCGACGGTCTCCCCTTCTTCCAGAATGGGATTGTAACTTTCATCCAACAGGTAGGTGTCCCAGGCATCTTCGCGCAGATCGGGATGGACGTTGAGGTGATCCAGCATCGAACTGGGCAGGCTGCGGCCGTTCACGTCGAGACGGCGTTTGAAATTGTTCAGTTTGTTGTAGGCGAATGCCAGATTGAAACTGACCAGACCCTTTTCGCGGCTGTTGTTGAAACAGGCCACCATACCGCCGTTGGAGGGCATCAGACGGAGCGCCTGCTCCTTGGTGACGGTTCCCAGCATATTCGATTGGGTGTTGACGGTGCTGAAATCCTGAGAATAAACCATTTCGGACGTCCGATAGACACCGATTCCCGCCGGATTGATGCTGAGCGATGTCAAGTCGCCGCCCAAGGCGCCGAAAGCGTTGGCCATAGCCATGGAGCGTGCGGTACCGAATGGTTTGTACAGCCCGTACTGATACAGGTCGAAAGCGTGCGAACTGGTTTCGTAATCGACTGCGGAAGCCTGGATGAATCCGCCGGCGATCAAGAGGACCGATATGATGAACGATCTTTTCATAATGACTGGTGGTTGATTGAGTTAGCGGCGCGTGCCGGAACTGCTGGAAAGGCTGGATGAACCGCCGGAATAGGAACTGGACGACGAGCGTGAACTGGACGAGCCCCCCGAGTAGCTGCTGGAAGAGGAACGACTCGAAGAACCGCTGGAATAGGAACTGCTCGAAGAACCGCTGGAATAGGAACTGCTCGAAGAACGGGTGCTCGAAGATGAGCTTGAACTGGAAGAACTGGAGCGGTAGCTGGGGCTGGAAGAACTCGAACGGCTGCTGGAACCTGATGAACTCGAGCGGCTGGAAGAACTTGAAACCGAGCTGGAACGGCTGCTGGAACTGGAGCTTGAGCTTGAGCCGGGATTCACACGAGAGCCGGAACTCGAACTGGCGCTGGAACGGACGGTTCCGGCGGACGATCCGGAGCGGACGGACGACGAAGAGGAGACTGCACGGCTTCCGGTGCCGGAGGTCGTTGCCGGGCGGCTGCCGGAACTGCTTCTCAATTGATTGGAGGCCACCGTTCCGGCAGAACGGGATGCCGCGGCATTGCCGGTCGAACGCGAGGAGGAAGCCAAGGACGTGCTGCGCACGCTGCCTGCCGTGCCGGCAGAGCGGCTGCCGGTGGAAGTGGCGGCCAAGGTGCGCGTGTTGTAAACCGCCGAATTGGAACGGTTGGCCGAAGAACGTGTGGAGGACGATGCCGTACGCTGTGAGGCGGGAAGCACGGTCCGTCCGTCAGCCAGATGGTTCTCCCGGGTTTCGTGACGGTGCGTGTAATACGAAGGATGGCCCCAGACATCGTAAGGACCGTGGTGATGGCCGCGATGGTAGCCGAAAGCGTAGTGGTCGTAATACCAGGCACTTCCCCAACCGTAATACCAGGGATCGCATCCCCAGTAGTAGTAATCGCGGGCATACCAGTAGTAGTTGTACCCGTAAGGATAATTGTACCAGCCCCAATAGGGAGAATAGTAGGCGTCATAATACCAGGGGCTCACGCCATACCAGCCGTAACGGCCGACATAGCCGAATCCGTAATAGCCGTAGCCATAATAGTCGTAGGGGTCGTCATCGTAGACGATGGTCACGTTGGCCCCGTCTTCGACAATCAGATTGAGGTAGCCGTCGGTGGTGATATGGGTGGTGAAATCCTCGTCGTGGAAACGACGGATGCGCTCGCAATACTCGTACGACTGATAATCGGCGGCATCGCTCAGCGTGGTGTCGACGGTCTCCGGCTCGGCGTAGGTGACACTGCGGCGGTTGTATTCGTCCACATCTCTGGAGGAGGTGTTGTAGGCAAGCACATCCTCAGCCGAGTTCAGGGATTCTTCAGAAATCGGGGTAGCCTGATGGTGATCGGATCTGAGCACAACGGCCGTTTCAGCGGCTTTGGCCGCCTTCTTGGCATACTTGGGGTGGTAATAGATGTCGTCGTCAACGGCATTTTGAGCCCACGCGCATACGGGAAGCAGAAGTCCCGCAAGAACTGCTGACAGAATGATACGGGTTTTCATAAGGCTTGTCATTTAAATGGGTTTGTCTACTCTTTTAGACCGGAAACAGGCTGATTCGTTTCATCCGTTAAGTACATTTAACTATCTGCCAAAGCCGGTCATACCGGCTTTCTCCGATGCAATATTACGGAATAATTCTTACATTTGCGCCTGTTACAAAGGTTTTAACCAAATGTCCGTCTCCTCCAGCATACAGCAGATCCGTCAGAGCCTTCCATCCCAGGTCAGGCTCATAGCCGTCTCCAAATTCCAACCCGTTGAAAAACTGCAGGAAGCCTACGACTGCGGCCAACGGCTTTTCGGCGAAAACCGCGCCCAGGAGATGAAGATGAAACACGAAGCGCTTCCCGCCGACATCGAATGGCATTTCATCGGACATCTTCAGAAAAACAAAATCAAATACATCGTTCCCTTCGTCAGTCTCATCCACTCGGTCGACAGTCCCGAACTGCTCGAAGCCATAGATACGGAAGCCGCCCGCTGCGGACGGACCGTTCCCTGCCTGCTGGAAGTGCACATCGCCAGCGAGACCAGCAAATTCGGCTTCGATCCGCAAGGATGCCTGGACTACCTGGCCGGCGGGCACTGGCGACAGTTGTCGCACGTGCATCTGCATGGGCTGATGGGAATGGCCACCTTCACCGACGATTCCGCTCAAGTCGAGCAGGAATTCAAGACCCTCAGGAAATGCTTCGATACGGCAAAAGCCGCATACTTCGCCGAAGATGCAGCTTTTTCAGAGTTGTCTATGGGAATGTCGGAAGATTATCCGATCGCCGTAGCCCAAGGCAGCACCCTGGTGCGTGTCGGAACAGCCATTTTCGGGCCGAGACCCCAAATCAGTCGCTGACGGGAATCTTCTCGATTCTCTTCTGATGACGACCGCCTTCGAAAGCGGTGTCGAAAAATATCCGGATAATGTCGATCGCCTGGTCGCGGCTCACAAAACGGGCCGGCAGACAGCAGACGTTGGCATCGTTGTGCTGGCGTGACAGACGGGCGATGTCTGCGCACCAGCAGAGAGCGCCACGGATGTCCTGGTGTTTGTTGACGGTCATGCTGACCCCTTCTCCACTGCCGCAAATGGCAATGCCGCAACGGCACTCTTCATTCTCAATCGCTTCGGCAAGCGGATGGGCGAAGTCGGCATAGTCACAGCTGTCAGGCGAATAGGTGCCGAAATTGACAAATGGAATGTTCTGCTCGGTCAGCCAGTCACAGACGGCTTCCTTCAATTCAAAGCCCGCATGGTCACTGCATATCGCGACCGGGGAACTGTCATCTGAATTCATAAAAATCTATATAGGTTTTCGACGGCAAAGATACAAAGAATTTGACATCCGCCAAGGCTATGCGACATTTCTGGGCCGATAAGATTTTCCGACCACCCCTATGGTCAGTTCGTACAGCAGGATGATGGGCAGCGACACGATGCTCAGCGTGAACACGTCTCCCGTCGGCGTGATGACGGCCGACACGATAAGGATTACCATGATGGCGTGACGCCGGTAACGGCGCATCCAGGCGGCGTCGATCAGTCCCAAACGGGCGAACAGCCAGCCAAGCACCGGCAGTTCGAACAGCAGACCCATCAGAAAAGACATCACCAGAAAGGTCTGCATATAGGAAGACAGGGTGAAGGTATTGACCACGTCGGCACTCACCTGATAAGCGGCCAGAAATCGGAAAGAGACCGGGAAAATGAGGAAATAGTCGAGCAGGACGCCCATCCAGAACAGCAGGCCCGACCAAAGGACGGTCTTTACGGCATACCGTTTTTCGTCGGCATAAAGAGCCGGCGAAACGAATCGGAACAGTTCGAAAACGATGTAGGGAGACAGCACCACCGCTGCGGCACCGAAAGCCGTCTTCATATGGATAACGAACTGCGAACTCAACTGAGTGCTGATGAGCTGCACGCTGAGCGGCTCGATCTGAAGTCCCGGACGGTCGAGACGCCCGGCCAGCGCATTCAGGCAGCGGTAAAGCAGGAAATCGGGCTTTTGCGGGCCCAGAATGATCTGAAAAAGGAAATCCTTGAAACAGAAAGCGACCACCGTCGCTGCCAGCAGAGCGACAAGCACACGCACCACCACTCGCCTGAGTTCGTCAAGGTGCTCCCAAAAAGTCATGTTCTGAGGAGACATTCTCAGTGGCTAGCGTCCTCACTCGGCCGGCTGCTGCGGCTCGTCGTCTTTTTTCTTGTCCTCCGTAGAGTTGAGCTCGTTCTTGAAACTCTTGATCCCTTTTCCCAGATTCTTCATCAGATCGGGCAGTTTGGCCGCACCGAAGAGAAGCACGAAAACCAACGCGATGAGAATCAGTTCTTGAGTACCTAATCCTAATAGCAGAAACATATCGGTCATTTTTTGGCGTTTGAAAACGCTTGCAAGATATCAATAATTTCCCAAAAACAGCAATTGCTTTTCCATTACTTCGGTCATTTTCATCTCATAACCGTTTTCCCGGGCTTCCTGAATGGGATTGCTGTACATCGTGCGCACCTCCATCGGCCGCCGGGCGTCATAATCGAGCCGCATGCTGGGCCAATAGGGAGTCATCTTTTCGGTGAGATCCAACATCTTTCCGATATAGTCGGAGGGAATCTGCACACCCGAGGCAGCAGCCGCTTCCACCACTTCCCGCATCAGCCGGCACACCAGGTCGCGGGCGGCAGGTTCGAAAGTCAGACGGTCGGTTTTGGCATTGAGAATGACCGTAAGCCCGTTGTAGGGAATGTTCCAAACCAGTTTTTTCCAACGCAGTGCGTGCAGGTCGGGTTCGAAATGGGTCGGCACGCCGGCCGCTTCCAAATCGGCGCATACCTGATGCAGCACGTCTTGCGGACAATCGCGGAAAGGCGCTAGATTCAGTTCGCCATAGGCATCGTGACGGATATGGCCCGCTCCCACCCTGTAGGAACAGATGAAAGCTGTCGCTCCCGCCAGCGCCTGATGCGGCATCTTTTCGGCCAGTTCTTCCTCCAGACGCAGGCCGTTCTGCACCAACACCACCACCGATCCGGGATGAACGATGGGCGACAGGATTTCGGGAAGGAGATGATTGTTGCAGGTCTTCATGCACACCAGCACCACATCGCACACGGGCATTTCCTTGCTGTCGCGGTAAATGTGGGGAGACTGCAGGACAAAATCCCCTTTGACGGAGTCCACGATGAGCGTCTGTCGCCGCGAGACTTCCTGATAATCCTTGTGCAGCAGGAAATACACTTCCTGACCGCTGTCGGCCAGACGACCGCCATAATAGCCGCCCAATCCGCCGGTACCGACGATGGCATATTTGATCATTTCTGGATATCTGTCAAGACAGCCCCTGCCCTATTTCAGGACAGGGGCTGCCGGTTGTTCGAATCAATGGATTGATTATTTGCCCAGGAAGGCCTTGACCTGCTCGTAAACGTTCTGTCCGTTGAAACCGAGCTTTTCGTCGAGCACCTTGTAAGGAGCGGAGAAGCCGAAGCTTTCCAGGCCCCAGATCTTGCCTTCGCTGCCGACCAGGCCGAGCAGATTGACAGGCAGACCGGCGGTCATGCCGAATTTCTTCACGCCACAAGGCAGGACAGCCTGCTGGTAGTCTTCGCTTTGGCTGCGGAACAGACCTTCGGAAGGAACATTGACCACGCGAACCTTGATGCCGTCGGCACGAAGCAGTTCGGTACCAGCCACAAGTGTGGATACTTCGGAACCGGTAGCCACCAGGATGACATCGGGATTCTCGTCAGCGCCGGCTACGATGTAACCACCCTTGGCTGCCTGCTCGTAATCCGTGCCGGCGGGCAAGAGAGTGATGTTCTGACGGGAGAAGAGCAGAGCGGTCGGAGTGCTGACGTTTTCCATGGCCAGTTTCCAGCAGACGGTCGTTTCTTCGGCGTCGGCGGGACGGAGAACCAGCATGGAGTTCTTTCCGCTGTGGTTTTTGAGTTTTTCCATCAGACGGATCTGAGCTTCCTGCTCCACGGGCTCGTGGGTAGGACCGTCTTCACCGACACGGAAGGCATCGTGAGTCCAGATGAACTTGACGGGGAGTTCCATCAGAGCGGCCATACGGACGGCAGGCTTCATATAATCGCTGAATACGAAGAAGGTACCGCAAGCGGGAATGACACCGCCGTGCAGAGCCATACCGATGCAGCAGCAGGCCATCGTCAGTTCGGCCACACCGGCCTGGAAGAAGGCACCGCTGAAATCGCCCTTGACGAAAGCGTGGGTCTTTTTGAGGAAACCATCGGTCTTGTCCGAGTTGGAAAGGTCGGCGCTGGCGCAGATCATGTTGGGAACCTGCTGAGCCAGAACGCTCAGAACGGTGGCGGAAGCGCCACGGGTCGAATCGTTGGCCTTCTGCTGGACAGCCGTCCAATCCACCTTCGGAGCCTTGCCTTCGAACCAGTCTGCCAGCTGTGCAGCCTGTTCGGCATTGGCCTTTGCCCAAGCCTGCTCTTCGGCATAACGCTCGGCGCAGATGTTCTCGAGTTCGGCCTTGCGGGCGGCATACAGAGCCTTGACATCGTCGAATACGACGAATGCGTTGTCGGGATCGCCACCCAGATTGACGACGGTATTGCGATAGGCGTCGCCACCGAGAGGAGCGCCGTGGGTCTTGCAGTTGCGCTCGTAGGAGCTGTTGTCTTCCTTGCGGGCACCCTTACCCATGATGCACTTGCCGATGATGAGGGTCGGGCGTTTGCTTTCCTTCTTGGCGGCGTCGAGAGCCTTGCGGATCTGCTTGCAGTCGTTGCCGTTGATTTCAATGACGTTCCAACCCCATGCCTTGTACTTCATAGCGGTGTTTTCGCTGGTGACTTCGGCACATTCGGTCGAAAGCTGGATGTCGTTGGAGTCGTAGAACATGATGAGGTTGTCCAATCCGAGGTGACCGGCCAGACGACCGGCGCCCTGCGAGATTTCCTCTTCCACGCCACCGTCGGAGATGTAGGCGTAGACGGTTTCCTTGGCAAAAGTGGGATTGCCGGTACGGGCAGCCAGGAACTTGGCGGCGATGGCGGCACCGACAGCGTAGCAGTGACCCTGACCCAGAGGACCTGAGGTGTTTTCGATACCGCGGGCGATATTGCGCTCGGGATGGCCGGCGGTGGGAGCGCCCCACTGGCGGAGAACCTGCAGTTCGTCAGTCGTGAACTTATCGATGAGAGTCAGCTGTGCATAGAGCATGGGAGCCATATGACCGGGATCCAGGAAAAAGCGGTCGCGACCCATCCAAGCCGGATTTTCGGGATCGTACTTCAGATACTCAGAATAGAGGACATTGATGAAATCGGCACCACCCATGGCACCGCCGGGGTGACCGGACTTGGCTTTTTCAACCATAGAGGCAGCCAGGATACGGATGTTGTCGGCTGCGCGGTTCATTACTTTTACGTCGTTCATAAAAACCTGATTGTTAGATTATTGATGTTATTTATCATTATTTTCGCCTACGATGACCGCTCCCCCCTTGCCGGGAATTTCGAGGCGCACATGCCTCTTGCGGTCGGGCTTCAGTTTTGAGACTGCAAAGTTAAGATTATTTCCGTCAAGGTAAAGCGTCGGAGCGCTATCTTTTATGAAGGAAAGGTCAATGTCGAGCTTCAAGGTTTCCTGGCAGGCGTTGACAGCGGCCAGATACCAGATGTCGCCGCTGCGCCGGGCCAGCACGACATAACGGCCGGGATAGCCGTCGATGAAACGGATTTCATCCCAGACTGTCGGGACATTTCTCATGAAATCTATGGCCTCGGAGGGCGCATCCTGCAGATTGTTCGGAGTGAGGGCGAAATTTTGGATGGGGTTTTGGAAAAGCACCGCGCATGCCAGTTCGAATGCATCACCTGTGACACGGCGGTTGCCTCTCCGGTTGTCGCGGCTGTAAAAACGGTTGAGGGCGCTACCCCCGAATTCCATGCATCCGACCGAATTGCGTATGAAAGGATGCAGACAGGCATTGAAGGCCTCCATGTCGTCGGCATGCTGGCTGAACTTCAGGTTTTCCGAAGCCAGAACAGCCTCGCTTCCCACATAATTGGGGTACATCCTCTCCCAGCCTCTCGGCAAAGTGCAACCGTGGAAAATCACCATAAGTCCGTGGTCATCGGCATCGCTGAGCACCTGCTCGTACAGGCGCATGGTTTCCTGCTTGTCGCCGCCCCAGAAATCCACTTTGATGCCTTTCACCCCCAAGGACTGCATCCATTTCATTTCCCGTTTGCGGGAAATCGGATCGCCCATGAGGTCCACGGGGCTCTGGCTTGTGTCGTTCCAGGCGCCGCTGGAATTGTACCATAGAAACACTTCCACCTTTCGCTCGCGGGCATAGCGGACCAGTTCGGCCATCTTTTCACGACCCAGATTGCGGTCCCATCCGGCATCGATCAGGGTGTATTCCCAAGACATTTCCGACGCCAGGTCGATGAAGGCTTTCAGGTCTTTCTCGTTGATGCTGGCATCGTCCCAGACCATCCAGCTCCAGGTGGAACGGCCGTAACGATAGTCCGCAGATGGTTCGTACAGCGGTCTGACCAGATCGAAAGGAACGGTCGTTTCCACCACATCCTTGAGACCGCCGACCGTGAGCGTGCGCCATGGAGTCAGGCATGGCAGAGTGACCTGAGCGCCCGTGCTGCCGAATCCGTTGTTTTCCTCCATCATCGGATAGGCGATGCGATAAATGCCGTCGGGCGTGGGCTCGTCCAGGCGGCTGCCGCAGAAACGGCCGTCCACACCGGTTTCGGAGACCAGCACCCAAATGTCGCTGTCGGAGGTCTTTCCCTTGTTAGCGTCCACAGGCACTCGGAAAAGGCCCGGAAAAGTGAATCCGTGTCCGTATTGGGAAGCGCTCCCTACCGGCCGGTCCACCGTGTATTCCTCTTCATAAGACGGTTTGGAACGTTTCCAACCGATCATGGCATGGCTCTGCGGTGTCAGAAAGGCCGTCGCCGCGACAGGAAAATGAAAGGAGGTCTCCTCCGAACGCACCACCGAACAGCGCCGGTCGCGCTCTTCGGGAAGAATGTATCGGAAAGCGACATTGTGGTCGCTCACTTGGAATTCCACACCGAAAGAAGCCTCGCTCCTGCCCTCGCCTGTCGAAAAGGTGGCGATTGAACGCCGGGCTTCGTAATGGACACGGGATGTTTTGATGCGGTCGAGCGTGTAGTCGTCTGTGACGGTATCCGTGCGGAAATCGCTCAGCTTGAGTCCCTGACAGAAATGATGGAGGTCGGTCTCAATGCCGAGGGCCGAGGGTTCCAGCACCGGATGGCCATCGTAACTCACCGAATAGGAAGCCTTTCCGCCTTCGTCGGAAACGGTCACGGACAGCAGGCCGTCTGGCGAAACGACCGTGTGTCCTGCCTTTACGGGCAGGACACACGACATCATCAGACTTATGAATAGGATTTTCTTCATTTCTTGCAGGCAACGGCAGCCGCCTCGACGGGCAGACAGGCCTGATAAGCCTCGATATAGGCGTTGAAGCCCTTCACCACTTCAGGATCGGGAGCCACTTCCATACCCGTATTGCCGGCAAACACAGCCGAGTCGAGCCAATCGGGCAAGGAAAGTCCCTTGGCATTGCAGACCAGATAGGAAGCCAGCAGAGCAATGCCCCAGGCACCGCCCTCTCCCGCCGTTTCCATGACGGAAATGGGCGAATTCAGTGCAGCGGCCAGGAAGCCCTGGGCGACACCCTTGACGGTGAAGAGTCCGCCATGGCCGGTGATACGGTCCACTTTGATCTTCTCCTCTTTGAAAAGGATGTCGTTGCCGATTTTCAGCACGCCGATGGTGGCGTAAATGATGCTGCGCATGAAGTTGGCCAAAGAGAACTTGTCGCTGGCGGAACGGAGCACCAGGGGACGGCCCTCGGAGAAACCGGTCACCGGTTCGCCCGATACATAGTTGTAGACCAGAATGCCGCCGCAATCGGCATCACCCTTGGCCGCTTCGTTGAAAAGATAGCGGAAAATGGTCTTGGAATCCATCTTCACATCAATCAGCTGCAGATATTCTTTCAGAATGCCCACCCAGGCATTCATATCGGATGTGCAGTTGTTGCAATGGACCATAGCCACCGGACTTCCGTCGGGAGTGGTGACGATATCGATGATTTCGTGGGGCTTGGACAGGTCGCGTTCGAGTACGATCATCGAGAAGGACGAAGTGCCGGCCGACACGTTGCCCGTGCGGGGTCTGACCGCGTTGGTGGCGATCATTCCGGTGCCTGCGTCGCCTTCGGGAGGACAGAGCGGAATTCCAGCCTGGAGATGTCCCGAAGGATCCAGTTTGCGGGCGCCTTCTTCGGTGAGGAAACCGGCGTTCTGACCGGCATTCAGCGACTGAGGCAGGATATCCAGCAATTTCCAGGGATAAGCCTTGGGAGCGATCAGTCTGTCAAACTTCTCTACCATAGAGGCGTTGTAGGTCTTGGTGGCGGGATCGACCGGAATCATGCCCGAAGCGTCGCCCACACCCAACACCTTCTTTCCGGTCAGCTGCCAATGGACATAACCGGCCAGCGTGGTCAGGAAATCGATTTTGCCGACATGCTCGTCACCGTTGAGGATGCACTGGTACAGATGCGAAATGCTCCAACGGAGAGGAATGTTGAAATTGAACAGTTTGGAGAGTTCGGCAGCCGCCTGGGCCGTATTGGTGTTGCGCCAGGTGCGGAAGGGGACCAGGATGTTTCCAGCCTTGTCGAAAGCCATGTAACCGTGCATCATAGCACTGATGCCGATCGATGCAAGCTTCTCTATTTCAATATCGTACTTATTCTGCACATCTTTGCGCAAATTGGCATAACAGTCTTGGAACCCCGTCCAGACATCATCGATGCTGTAGGTCCACAGACCGTCGACCAGACGGTTCTCCCACTCGTGCTCGCCTTGAGCGATGGGATTGAAAGCCTCGTCGACGAGGATGGCCTTGATGCGGGTCGAACCGAATTCGATACCCAGAACGGCCTTACCGGCCCGAATACAAGATTTGGGATCTGCCATACTCATTTCAATGCTTTGTTCAACAGATAATACACTTCGTTCATGCGGAGCTCTTTCTTGAACTCGCCAATGGTGGTATTGCCGTTGATGTGAACCATTTCAATGCCGGCGATTTCGGCATAGTCTTCCCAATATTCGGCACTTAGGTCGTAGGAGAAGCAGGAATGGTGCGTACCGCCGGCCAAAATCCAGGCTTCGGTGCCGACTTCGAAATTCGGCTGCGGAATCCAAAGAGCGTTGGCCACGGGCAGTTTCGGCAGTTTTTTCGGTTTGATGCAATGTACGTCATTGACAATGAGACGGAAACGATTTCCAAGATCGATCACGGTAGCGGTGACGCCGTCGCCCACTTTCGAATCGAACACCAGACGGGCTGTCTGTTGCTTGCGGATGCCGATACCGAGGAAATGGACCTCCAGACGAGGCTTGTCGGCCGCAATCAGCGGGCAGACTTCCAGCATATGGCTCTGCAGGATGGCACTCTTGGCACCGTCGAAATGCAGCGTGTAGTCTTCGAGGAATGAACAGCCGGTGGGCAGACCCTGAGCCATGAACCAGACCGTACGGTACAGAGCGGCCGATTTCCAGTCGCCCTCGGCACCGAAACCGTAGCCTTCGGCCATCAGGCGCTGCGAGGCCAGGCCGGGAATCTGGTCGAAACCGAGGAAATTCGGATCGTCGATGTCGGCACCGCCCAAGTCATCGAAATTGGTCGTGAAGCCCTTCGCGCCTTCGTCCTTCAGCACGCGGCGAAGAGCGATTTCCGCCTTGGCGGCATTGCGTACCTTCCGCCAGTACACTTCTTCGCCAGACTCGTCTATCTTGATGGTGTAGAGCCTCTTGTATTCTTCCACCAGTTCATCGGTTTCAGACTCCGTGACCTTCTTGTAATAATCCATCAGAGAGGAGACGGGATAATAGTCCACGTGGTAACCCATGCGCACTTCGGCCTCGACCTTGTCGCCGTCGGTAACGGCCACATTGTTCATCTGGTCGCCGAAACGCAGGATCCGCATGTCCTGAGCGTCTGCCCATGCGGCACATACGCGGGCCCAGACAGCTATCTGCTTCTGAGGCTTCTCGTCTTTCCAATAGCCGGAAACCACCTTGCGGGCGATTCTCATATGGGCACAGATATGACCGAATTCGCGGTCGCCGTGAGCGCTCTGGTTGAGGTTCATGAAATCCATGTCCATGGTATTCCAAGGAATTTCGGCATTGTACTGGGTATGGAAATGCAGCAGCGGTTTCTTGAGAGCCTGCAGACCGTGGATCCACATCTTGGCGGGCGAGAAAGTATGCATCCAGGTGATGATGCCGACACACTTTTCGTCGTTGTTGGCAGCCTTCATCACGGCTTCCACTTCCTTGCTGCTGTTGGCAGTGCCTTTATAGACAATCTTCACGGGAATGTTGCCCGAATCGTTCAGACCGGCCACCATTTCTTTGGAGTGGGCGTCGACAGACACGACGGCATCACCTCCGTACAGCAGCTGTGCACCGGTGATCCACCAGATTTCAAATTGATCAAATGCGTTCATATTCTTGAAATTTAAATTGTTAATGTTTTTTCTGACCGTAGTAGGCATTCGGACCGTGCTTGCGCATGTAATGCTTTTCGACCAGCAGAGGATTCATGTCGGTCTTGGGATTGAGCGTGAACGAGATGAAGGCCATCTTGGCACACTGCTCCATCACTTTGGCATTGTAGACAGCGTTGTCGGGAGAAGTGCCCCAACTGAAGGGACCGTGGTTCTTCACCAGCACGCCAGGCGTGTGGTCTGGATTGACATTCCGGAAAGCCTCGATGATGACGGTACCCGTTTCCTTTTCATACTCGGCCATTTCCGACTCGACCATATCGCGGGTGCATGGAATGTCCTTGTAGAAATAATCCGCGTGCGTGGTGCCGATGTTCGGAATGGGACGGCCAGCCTGGGCAAAAGCCGTGGCATAAGTCGAGTGAGTGTGCACGATGCCTTTGATATTGGGAAAAGCCTTGTAGAGTTCCAGATGGGTCGGCGTGTCGCTCGAAGGGTTCAGTTCCCCTTCGACAGTCTTGCCCGTGGCAAGATCGACGACAACCATGTCGCTGGGTTTCATGTTGTCATAGCCGACACCGCTGGGTTTGATGACGACCAGGCCTTTTTCGCGGTCGATACCGGACACATTGCCCCATGTGAAAATGACCAGTCCCTGCTTGACCAGATCCAGATTGGCCTTGCAGACTTGTTCTTTGAGTGCTTCTAACATACGATGAAGATATAAGAAGGCACGGCGGACGGTTTCCGCCGTGCCTTCGTTGTACAAAGGGTTACCAGAGAGCGATGTAGAGGACTGCGAGGATGACGATGATGCAGATGGCACCGATGTTGAAACCTCTGTCGGTGCGGAAGAGCGAAAGGTCAATCTCCACAGCCTTCGGATCCTGCACCTTGTCCTTTGCATTGGACTTCAAGTAGATGCCCAAGACAATCAGCATGGCAGCCAGGAAGAAGATGGCTTCGAATCCGTAGAACTGTAAGGTGGCCAGATGGCCGCCGCACCACCAGGCGATCTTGGCGACAAGACCGGCCAGCGCGCAGACGATACCGCTGAAGGAAAGTATGCGGCTCCACTTCATCTGAGTTCTGATGGTGTGTTCATCAAGTTCGTCAGCCTTGACAGCCTTCTTGCTGAGCAGCGAGATGGGGATGAACAGGGCAACCAGCACCACAAACACATATCCCATGCGGAGCAGGAACGGCGTGTTGGGCATAATGAACTTGAAGAGGATGCTGAAGACGAAAGTGCCCAGAGCGGCCACGATGGCAGCCGGACCGGAAGAGCGCTTCCACAGCAGACCCAGACCGAAGATGACCACGATACCGGGATAGACGAATCCGGAGTATTCCTGAATGATCTGGAAAGCCTGGTCGGCACCGCCCATGATCGGATAGACAGCCACCAGAGCGATGAGCAGAGCCACCAGAGAGGTGATGCGGCCCACGGTGACAAGACTCTTGTCGGAAGCGTCCTTTTTGATGAACTTCTTGTAGACGTCCATCGTGAAGATGGTCGAGGTCGAGTTGAACATCGAAGCCAGAGACGAAATGACGGCAGCCGTCAGAGCGGCAAACGACAGACCCTTGACAAATACCGGCGTGAAGTTGCGGATCAGGAAGGGATAAGCGTCGTCGCTGCGGGTGATGGCACCGGCCAGATCGATGTTGCTGTGCAGGGACGGATCGTTCCAGATAAGGAAGGCGCAGACACCGGGAATGCAGACGATGAAGGGAATGAGAATCTTCAGGAAAGCGGCGAAAATGAGACCCTTCTTGGCTTCGCCCAGACTCTTGGCGGCCAGACCCTTCTGGATGATGTACTGGTTGAAGCCCCAGTAGCCGATGTTGGTCAGCCAGAGCGCACCGACGATGACCACGATACCGGGAATGGTAAAGTACGGGTCGGCAGCCTGAGTGGCAGTGCCCTGCAAAACAGGATACAAGTCGGCATTGCGCTCAACCACCAGGTGGAAATGGGTGTCACCGGGAATTTCCTGCAGACGCTGGAAGACAGCGCCCAAAGCGCCCAGAGCACTGTCGGCACCGAGATGCGGAGCCAGCACGGCCAGAGCGGCATAGGCGGTGATCAGACCGCCACCCACCAGGAAAGTGACCTGCAGCACATCCGTCCAGGCGACAGACGCCAGACCTCCGTAGATGGAATAGATACCGGCGATGAGGAACAGACCGATGATGATGAACAGAGTGACATAGTCGACCTGCATGCCCAGGAACACGCCCTGAATGGTCGGAAGACCCAGAATCTGCTTGATGGCCAAAGCGCCCAGCCACGACACGGACGTCAGGTTGATGAACACGTAGAGGAACAGCCAGAAAATGGAGAACGACAGTCCTACCCCATTGTTGTAGCGCTCGCTCAGGAACTGGGGAATGGTGTATATTTTGCGCTTGATCATCACCGGCAGGATGAACTTGGCCACCACAATCAGCGTGGCGGCGGCCATCAGTTCGTAGGCAGCTACGGCGATACCCGAAGCATAGGCCGATCCCGACATGCCGATGAACTGTTCGGCAGAAATGTTAGCGGCGATCAGAGAAGCACCTACAGCCCACCAAGTCAACGTATTACCGGCCAGGAAGTAGTCGTTTGAACTCTTTTCCTTTCCATTTTTGTTGCGCGACAGGAACAGGCCCAACGCGACAAGGACGACCAGATAGACCGCGAATACGATGTAGTCGACGGTGGCAAATCCGTTCGCCTTCAGACTTTCGATAATGGAATTCATACTAATATTAATTAGGTGTGATTATTTTTCGCACTGATGCTGACATTCGTGAGCGGCACCGTCGTGGGCACATTCATGAGCGGCACCCTGACGCTCACAGGCCTGAGCCTGACCGCAATCATGGGAATCACCGCACTCGTGGGACTGACCGCACTCGTGAGCTTCACCCTTGCCGCCGCATTTGTTGCAGACACCGAACTGATAGACACACAGGCTGGTGTATGTCTCGCCGGGACGGAGCACGACAGAAGGCCACTGAGGCTTATTGGGGCTGTCGGGATAGTGCTGGGTTTCCAGACAAATGGCAGCACGCTGGTTGTAGACGACGCCCTTCTTGCCGGTGAGCGTTCCATCCAGGAAATTGCCCGTGTAGACCTGAACGCCGGGTTCGCTGGTGTAGACCTCCAGCGTACGTCCGGTGCTCGGATCGGCCAGCTTGCAGGCCAGCTGTTTGGGGCAAGTGGTGTTCAGCACCCAGTTGTGGTCGTACCCGTTGCCGTTCTTCAGCTGTTCGAAATCATACTGGTCGATGCGCTCGCCGATGAAAGTCGGCGTACGGAAATCCATCGGAGTACCTTCGACAGAAGCGATCTCACCGGTCGTCATGAAGGTGGTGTCGACCGGAGTGAAACCGTCGGCATTGATCATGAGCTTGTGGTTGAGAATGCTCTGGGCATCTCCGCTCAGATTGAAATAAGAGTGGTTGGTCAGATTGACGATGGTCGGCTTGTCGGTGACGGCCTCGTAAGCGATGACCAGAGCATTGGCATCGGTCAGCGTGTACGTGGCTTTGGCCTGAAGAGTGCCGGGGAAGCCCATTTCGCCGTCCTGAGCCGTATAGCTGGCCACCAGATGCTGGTCATCGGTCTGTTCGATGTCGAACATGCAGTACTGGAAACCTTTGACACCGCCGTGAAGACTGTGGCCGAAGTTGTTGGTCGACAGCTGGTAGTCTACCCCATCCAAACTGAACTTGCCCAGATTGATGCGGTTGCCGTAGCGGCCGATGAAGGCGCCGAAATCGGTGGAATTGTCCAGATAAGGCTGGATATTGTCGAAACCGAGGACGATATCGCCGAATTTGCCGTCGCGGTCGGGCGTGCAGATGGAAACGATGCGGGCACCGAAGTTCATCATCGTGATTTCCACGCCATTGGCGTTCTTCAGAATGAACAGGTCATTCTTCTTGCCGTCGATTTCCGTCTGGAAATCGACCTTGTTGAGCTTGGCCTTCGGTGCGTCGTACTGCTTGCAGCAGGAGCTCAGCAGCAAGGCCGCAGCGACCAGGAGATAAAAACACTTCTTCATATCCGCAGATCATTTGGGTTGTTTGCCGATATAGGCCAGAATACCGCCGTCCACATAGAGGACGTGGCCATTGACGGCATCGGAAGCGTGCGAAGCCAGGAAGACGGCGGGTCCGCCCAGTTCTTCGGGCTCGAGCCAGCGGCCGGCAGGAGTCTTGGCGCAGATGAAGCTGTCGAAAGGATGACGGCTGCCATCCGGCTGACGCTCGCGCAGAGGAGCCGTCTGAGGAGTGGCGATGTAGCCCGGTCCGATGGCGTTGCACTGGATGTTGTATTCACCGTATTCCGAACAGATGTTGCGGGTGAGCATCTTCAGACCGCCTTTGGCGGCGGCGTAGGCGCTGACGGTTTCACGTCCCAGTTCGCTCATCATCGAACAGATGTTGATGATCTTGCCCTCGCGACGCTCCATCATTTCGGGAATGACTGCGGAGGAGACGATATACGGAGCCACCAGGTCGATGTCGATGACCTGCTGGAATTCGGCACGCTTCATCTCATGCATCGGGATGCGTTTGATGATGCCGGCGTTGTTGACCAGAATGTCGTTCTGACCGACTTCCTTGTGGATGGTCTCCACCAGAGCCTTGATGGCCACTTCGTCGGTGACGTCGCAGACATAGCCCTTCACGTTGGTGATGCCGGCCTCCTTATAGTTGTCCAGGCCGCGCTGAAGGGCGGCTTCGTTGATGTCGTTGAAGATGATGTTCTTGATACCGGCAGCGACAAAAGCCTTGGCGATGTTGAAGCCGATACCGTAGGAAGCGCCTGTGATCCAAGCGTTCTTCCCTTCAAGTGAAAACGGGTTGTTCATACCTGATATCGAATTATGCTCTTATTTCTTGCGGCTGAGCAGAAAATAGACAATCAGAGAGATGATGGAGAAGATGAATCCCAGAACAGCTGCAAGGATGGCATTCTTACCGCTCTTTTTTGCCAGATTGTAGCAGAGGTACGAGCAGACGGCAGATACAAGTAAACCGATAATTTTCATAATTGTAAAAGTTTGAATTGTTATTAATTAGTTGATTGGTCGATTCGTCATTTGAGATCCGTGATGAGGCTGAAGTCCTGGTCACCGTAGTCGAGGTTCTCACCGCCCATGCCCCAGATGAAGGTATAGTTGTGGGTGGCGGCGGCGCTATGGATGCTCCATTCGGGGCTGAGAACGGCCTGGTCGCCCTTCATCCAGATGTGGCGGGTCTCGTCGATCTCGCCCATGAAGTGGCAGACAGCCTGGTCTTCGGGAACCTCGAAATAGAAATAGGCCTCCATACGGCGGCTGTGGGTGTGGGCCGGCATCGTGTTCCAGACAGAACCGGTGGCCAGTTCGGTCATGCCCATCTGGAGCTGGCAGGTAGGCAGCACTTGGTTGACCAGCATTTTGTTGATGTTGCGTTCGTTGCTCATTTCAAGCGAACCCATGTGCGCCACGACGGCATCGGCTTTGGTCACCTTGCGGTCGGGATAAAGCGCGTGAGCCGTGGTGGAATTGAAATAGAACTTGGCGGGATGGGCGGCGTCCTTGCTCTCGAAAACGACGTCCTTGTCGCCGCGTCCCAGATAGAGAGCCTCCTTGTAATCGAGTTCGAAGACCTCGTCTCCGTGACGGACACGGCCGGCACCGCCGACGTTGAAAATGCCCAGTTCGCGACGGGTCAGGAAATAAGGAGCCTTCAGAGGATCGATGGCTTCCAGTTTGAGAGATTCCTTCACAGGCATGGCTCCGCCGACGACCATGCGGTCGTACATGGAATAGACCATATTGACTTCGTCAGCCGCAAAGACCTTTTCAATAAGGAAATCGCGACGGATCCGGGTGGTGTCGTAACTTTTCGCATCCTCAGGATGGGCTGCATAACGTACTTCGTAGTTTGTCTTCATATCCAATGGTTTTAGTGATTGTTCTCTTAACTTGCAAAAATAACGCAATTCCCCTAACAATTCGCCTTTCGACACATTTTTTTTCACTAATCCATTATTCATATAAAAAATGTAAATTCGCGGGCTCTTATTAAACCAAGCAAAATCCGTTCCATCAAAGGTTCGAACAAAAAAAAAGAAGTGTATTTCAAATGAAACGTATCCTCCTCTCCTGCCTACTTATTCTGCTGACTTTCACCGCTGTAATGGCGGCCGACTACACCATCCAGTCCAAAGTGCTGGACAAGGCCACTGACGGCGCCATCGAAATGGCCACCGTCAGATTGCTCAATCAGAAAGACTCTTCCTATGTCACCGGAGCCGCCACCGACCAGTTCGGAAGCTTCTCACTCAACCGCGTCAAGAGTGGCAAATACCTCATCGAAGTCAAATTTTTGGGTTACATCACCAAATATGAACCAGTCGAAGTCAAAGGCCGTTCGATGATTCTCAAGAATATCCTGCTCGAAGAAAACGTACAGAATCTGAGTGCCGTACAGGTGACCGGAATGGCCGCCCAGATGATTGTCAAAGTCGACACGATGGAATTCAATGCGGCCGCCTTCAAAACGGCCGAGAACGCTGTGGTTGAAGACCTTCTCAAACGTCTGCCAGGTGTGGAAGTCAGCGGCGGAAGCATCACGGTCAACGGCGAGACCATCTCGCGCATCAAAGTGGACGGAAAGAAATTCTTCGACGGCGACATTCAGATGACCACCAAGAACCTGACCGCCGACATGGTTGAGAAGATTCAGGTCATCGACGAAAAATCCGATATGGCCAAACTGACCGGTTTCGAAGACGACAACACGGAGCGGATTATCAACATCACCCTCAAAAAGAACCGCCGTAAAGGCATTTTCGGCAATGTAAGCGGAGCCGGCGGTGCCGACATGGACCAGAACTACATCTCGCCCGACTATGACTGGAGCCAGTTCATGGAGAATGACGCCCGTTACAATGCCAACACCTTCATCAACTTCATGCTGGGCGACACCCAGACCTCTCTGGTGGCCGGTGCCAACAACACCAACACCAGCCGCAGCGGACGCGGCATGGGCGGATGGGGCGGCGCCAGCGGCGGCATCACCAGCACCCAGAACATCGGTGTCAACAACAACACGGCTTTCAGCGACGACCTGCTGGCAGGCGGCGACATTTCCTACAACCACTCACACAACACCAACAACAGCGAAAGCAGCCGCGACAGCTGGCTGGCCGGCGATACGCTGACCAATAATTCGCGCAACGGTTCTGTCTCCGACATCAACAACAGCAATTTCCGCTTCGAAGTCGAATGGCACATCGACACCCTCAACACTCTCATCATCCAGCCCAACCTCAGTTTCAGCCGCAGCACTTCCAATAGTTGGTCCGAATACGACTACTACACCAACGGCGACTCCACCTCTTGGGGCGGCTCGCAGAACTCCAGCGTATCGGACAACCTCAACACCCGACTGAACCTCATCTACAGCCACAAATCGGCCAAGCGCGCCGGCCGCACCTTCACCACCCAGGCCAACGGTTCGCTGGGCCAGACGACCACCAACAGTTTCAACTACTCCGAAAAGAACACTCCCGACGACCAGACCATCGTGGACCAGATGACCGACAACGGTTCCGACAACTACAGCCTGGGTCTGAGAAGTTCCTATGTCGAGCCCCTCTGGAACCTGAAGAACTTCGTCGAAGTTTCGGCATCGTTCAACTACAACAGCCGTACGTCCGACAAGAACCAGTACGACCAGGATGCCAGCGGTGAATACACCGTCATCGACACCGAATACAGCAACGACTACCTCAACCGCAGCATGTCTGAGGTGGCCGAACTGAACTACCGCTACAACGACGGCACCGTCAACGTGATGGCCGGCATGCGCGTGCAGCCCAGCCAGAACTACAGCCGCACCACCTATCTCAACGGAGAAGACCCTTATGAGGTTGACCAGAAGATTGTCAACTACTCGCCTACCCTGAGCGTGCGCTACAACTTCGGCGACCGCCGCAATTTCCTGCGCATGGAATACCGCGGCAACACCCAGCAGCCCAGCGTCACCCAGATGCAGCCAGTCAAGAACAACGAAAACCTGATGCATGAAACCGTCGGAAACGCCGAACTGAATCCCTCCTACAGCCAGAACCTGCGTCTGATCATGACCCGCTTCAACGCAGTCACCTTCGCTTCGTGGAACGTGACTCTCTTCGGTTCGTTCACTCAGAACGCCCTGGTTTCCAACAGTATCTACGATGCCACCGGCAAACAGTACAACCAGACGGTCAACGCCGACCGCATGCCTTTCAACATGAACGGCAGCCTGATGTACAACACGCCCCTCATCACCAACCTGCTCCACCTCAACACCCGCACCACCGTCAACTACCAGGAGCGCGTGGGCTACACCCGTCGCATGGTGGCTGGCGAAATCATCGACATCAACAATCTGGCACGAGGCGACGAGAGCCTTACACAGAGCTACGGAGCCAACGAAAACCTTTCGCTGACCCTCACTCAGGACATCATCGAAATCGGCGCTCGCGGTTCGTTCAGCTACAACCACACTTTCAACCATCTGAGCAACAACATCCAGAATACGATGAACTGGTCGGGCAGCGGCAACATCAACCTGCATCTTCCCTACAGCATCAACATCGCCACCGACCTCAGCTACAGCAACCGTCAGGGCTATGCCAACTTCGACCAGAGCGAAGTGCTGTGGAACGCTTCCATCGACAAGACCATCCGCAACAAAGTCACGCTCAGTCTGAGCATGACCGACATTCTGCGCCAGCGTCTCAACATCAGCCAGAACATCGGCGACAACTACATCTCCTACAACAAATACAACACTCTCCCCTCTTATTTCCTGCTGACAGTCACCTGGAAGATCGCCCGTTTCGCCGGCGGTGCCAGCCGTGACAACATGATGGGCGGCTACGGCATGCCCGGTATGGAAGGCCAGCGCGGCCAAGGTCGCGGACAGGGCCGCGGACAAGGCGGTCAAGGTCGCGGTCAGGGAATGATGGGAGGAGGTATGCCTATGGGCGGCGGCATGGGAGGCTTCCCGCCGATGGGTATGTGATAAAGGCTCCCACCATTCAAAATTGAGATTATTCCAATGTTGCGAAAACTCGTCACCATTATTTGCTGTCTGACCTGCTTTGTCAGGGTTTCAGCCCAGTACACCCTTCAAGGAAAGGTGCTTGACAAGGTCAATGAAGGCGCGGTCGAAATGGCGACCGTGAGAATGCTGCGGGCACAGGACTCCATGATGGTGAACGGTACCGTGACCGACTTTGCCGGACGATTTTCTTTCAACAAGGTCAGCAACGGCAATTACATCATCGAAGTCAAGTATCTGACTTACAAGACCCAGTTCGTCAATGTCGAAATCAAGGGAAAGTCGCGCATTCTCAACAACATCATGATGGAAGAGGATGTGAAAATGCTGAAGGAGGCCGAAGTGTCGGGAATGGCCGCGCAGATGATCGTCAAGGGCGACACCGTCGAATACAACGCGGGGGCCTTCAAACTGCAGGAAGATGCCGTTGTTGAAGACCTGTTCAAACGACTGCCAGGATTTGTGGTCGATGTGGACGGCAACATCACGGTCAACGGAGAAAGCATCAGCCGCATCCGTGTGGACGGAAAGAAATTCTTCGACGGCGATATCGAGATGGTCACCAAAAACCTCACGGCCGACATGATCGACAAGGTGCAGGTGATTGACGAAAAATCGGAAATGGCCCAGCTGACCGGCGTGGAAGACGGCGAGACCAAACGCATCATCAATCTGAAAATCAAGCCCGACCGCAACAAGGGCACCTTCGGCAATCTGGGCGGCGGTCTGGGTGCCGACTACGACAAGGGTTTTAAAGATTACGTTTCACCCACATACCGCAACAGCAACTACCGCAGCGAACCCTATGACCGCTGGATCGACAAGTTTATCGACGAAGACGCCCGCTACAACGCCAACACCATGATCAACTGGTTCAACAAAGACATCCGGACCAGTCTCACAGCCGGCGCCAACAACGCCAACGGCTCCCGCAGCAGCCGAGGTGCCGGCAACCGCGGATGGAGCGGCGGCAGCGGCATCACCTCCACCCAGAACATCGGTGTCAACAACAGCATGTCGTTCAAAGGCGACTCGGTCGACATGAGCGGCCACATCACCTACAACCACTCCACCAACCAGGGACGCAGCAGTTCCAAGACAGAAAGCTGGCTGCGCGACGTGACCAGCGCCGACACCTCCTTCTCGCGTTCCTACTCGGTGAGCAACAACGCCAGTCTCAACTACGACCTGCACTGGAAACTCGACACGCTCAACACCCTGGTCATCCAGCCCAATCTGAGCTACGGCTTCAACTCCAGCCACAGCGACCGCACCTTCGAGTACTACACCAACGGCGACACCACCTCCTGGGGCAATTCCGCCAACGACAACAGTTCGAGAAACGTGAATGCGGGCCTGACCGTCATGTTCAGCCACAAATCGGGAAAGAAACAGGGCCGCACCCTCACCGGAAACCTGCGCGGCAATTTCAGCAACAGCAAGGGTGAAGGCACCAACATTTCCAACAAATACATGCCCGGCGATTCGGCCGATATCCGCAACCAGAGGAACAAGAACCGGTCGGACAACTACTCGCTCTCGTTCCGGGGATCTTTTGTCGAGCCCTTGTGGAACATCTACAACGTCATCGAATTCAACGGATCGGTCAACTACTCCAACCGCAGTTCCGTCCGCGACCAGTACGACTACGACGAACTCACCGGAGAATGGACCAGCTGGAACGAAGAATACAGCAACGAGACCTGGAACCGCAGTCTTTCGGAAGACCTCTCGCTGAACTACAATTACCGCGGCACCAACCTGAATCTGACGGCCGGCATGACCGCCCAGCCTTCACAGAGCTACAGCTACACTCTGTACGGCGACGGAACCGTGCGTGACATTCCCAATTCCGTTTTCAACTATTCTCCTTCACTGAATGTCCGCTGGAATCTGGGAGGCAACCGCCGCGAATATGTACGCGTGGAATACCGCGGCCGCTCCAGCGAGCCGTCCATCCAGCAGATGCAGCCCGTCAAGAACAATACCAACGCCATGCGCGAAACGGTGGGCAACCCCTATCTGCTGCCCTCTTTCGCCCACACGATGCGTCTGCAGTACTCCAAGTCGAACCAGGTGACCTTCGCCTCCTTCAGCACCTCCCTCAACGCCACAGTGACCAAGGACGCCCTCGTCAGCAACAGCATCTACGACGCCTCGGGCAAGCAATACAGCCAGACGGTCAATGCCGAAAGAGATCCGTTCAATCTGAACGGAAGCGTCATGTACAACCGTCCCATCATCCAGAACCGTCTGCATCTCAACACCAACACCAGCGCCAGCTATCAACAGCGCATCGGTTATTCGAGCCGCAACGTGGCTCTGGAGAACATCGACCCCAACGACATCATTGACGGAAAGCTGGTGCTGGGCGACCGCAGCATCACCGACAACTACAGCGTTAGCGAAAACCTGTCGCTCACCCTCACGCACGACATCATCGAAGTCGGCGCACGCGGCCAGTTCCGCTATTCCAACACACTCAACAACCTCAACACCAGCACCGGCAACCGCAGCACCATCAACTGGTCCACTTCGGGCAACGTCACCCTGCATCTTCCCTACAACATCAACATCGACAACAACCTCAGTTTCAATGCCCGTCAGGGTTACGCAGGCTTCGACCGCAACGAACTGCTCTGGAACGCCAGCATCAACGCGCCGGTCTTCAAGAAGAAATTCACACTGCAGTTGAGTGCCAACGACATTCTGCGCCAGCGGCAGAACATCAACCAGAACATCGGCGACAACTCAGTCTCCTATTCCCAGTCCGATATGCTGACCTCCTATTTCATGCTTTCGCTCACCTACCGTGTACGCCGTTTCGGCGGTCGTCCGGGAGGCCGTGGACAGGGTATGAACCAAGGCAGCCGCGCCAGACGCGATGTCATCGCCGAAGCCAACAGCACCATGGGCAGTGACGATTCCGAGTCGGCTGCCGCCAACGGCGACAACGGCAATTCGTTCCAAGCTCCTGCCGAAATGCCCACAGGCAATATGAACGGCGGCCGAATGGGAGGTTCCCGAGGCGGCAACATGGGCGGAGGAGGTTTCAATGGCGGCGGATTCGGCGGCGGCGCCCCCGGCGGAATGGGTGGCGGACGCGGTTTCTAAGACGATTTGAAGCCCTTACTCTTCCGGTGCATCGGCCGCTTCCACACGCGGACCGAGTTCGATCACTTCCAGATTTTCGATATTGCCTTCATTCAAGTCGAAACGCATCAGCGTTCTGATCAAATGAAAGCCCTGTCGTCCTGCAGCCCCAGGATTGACACACAGCATCTGACGCGACTTGTCGAACACGACTTTGGCTATGTGCGAATGACCGCAGACGAAAAGTTTCGGCCGATACTCGTCGAGCGCCCGCACAATCTGTGGCGCATAGTGTCCGGGGTATCCTCCGATATGGGTCAGCAGCACACTCACCCCCTCCACTTCGAAATACAGGGCCGGCCCGAACTGGTATCGGATCGGATATCCGTCGCAATTGCCGGCGACACCGCGGAGAGGCTTCACTTCCAGCAATTTTTCAGCAATTTCCTCCGATCCGAAGTCTCCGGCATGCCAGATTTCATCGCAGCAGGCAAAATAGTCCGCGAAACGGGGATCCCAGTAGGAATGGGTATCTGATATAAGGCCTATCTTTTTCATATTCAATTGTTTGTTGATTTGATTACACTATTTGCGAACGGATGCGCCATTCGTTTGGATACATATTATTCGCGCGGTTTCCGAGGTTCTTCACCCAACCCAAGGGCCAGCCTTCGTAACAGAGCAGAACAAAGCCTCTAGGCGTCTCCGGAGGCAATACCAAAGCCTCCCGACGCAGGTATGCGAGGGCTTGCGGACGGTCAAGCGCGCAGGTGGCGACACGGTCGGTGTCGAGTTCGCAGCTCAGCGCCAGAGACACGTCGGGAACCAGATCCTTTCCCTTGAGTTCTCCCAGACAAATACCGGTATGAAGCAAGCGGATATGCGCCTTGTCGAAAGCTTCAAACACTGGGCCGAGCATCAGGGGCAAAGCCCAGTGCCGGCCGGCGAATTCCGTATGGAGAAATTGTTCTGGCCGCTTCAATCCGCATTTGAGCAAGAGTTCACGATCGGCGGCTTTCTGTCTGTCAGCGGATGCATCCGCTGACAAACGCTTTTCGGCAGCCGAGGCGGTTGAGGAGGATTCCTTTCGGAGCAAGGTCATGAACAGGCCTTCCCCGGAGGTACGGTGAAACAGGAAACGGTTGACTGGCAAATCTTTGCCTTCGGCGTAATCGAGCGAGCCGCTCAGCGCGAGCTCTTCCCTGCTCTTCCCCAGAATGTCCTGCGTATCGATGGGAACCGGTCTGGCGTCCAATTCGCGAACCATCCACAGGACATTTTCCTCATTTTCCCTGAGATTGAACGTGCAGGTACTGTAGATGAGACAGCCGCCCGGACGCAGCGCCGGCCAGACCGAGCGCAAGATTTCGCGTTGGAGAGCGGCCGTATCGGCCACCAGACCGGGAGTCCACTGGCGCACCGCCTCCGGTTCTTTACGGAACATCCCTTCTCCGGAGCAGGGCACATCGGTCAATATCAGGTCGAAACCGCCGTCGGGAAAAGCCTTTTCCCAATTTTTCCGACCCGATTGGAACAGACGGCCGAATGCCGAAGGATCGGCTTGGGTGACCATGATATGGGCATTTCCCCATTTGATGAGATTTTCAGCCAGAATATGGGCACGCTGAGGGACCACCTCGTTGGCCACCAGCAGACTGCCCTCGGGAAGCGCATCGAGCAACAGAGTAGACTTGCCGCCTGGAGCGGCGCACAGATCCAGCACCCGCAGAGCTTTCCCTTGCACATCCATCGTCCGAAGCGCTTGCGCCACGGCCGTCCACAGAAACATAGACGAAGTTTCCTGCACATAATAGCAGCCGGCATGAAACAGAGGGTCTGCCGTGTAGGACGGACGCGTTTCCAGACAGACACCCGCCGGGCACCAGGGCACGCGGGAGATTTCCGCAGCCGGCAAAGAAATGCCCTCTGACTTGCGACGGTTCAGACGCAGACTGGCCACGGCAGGCCGATCCATGGCCGAGACAAAAGCCTCGTACTCCTCAGGCAGCAGCGCCCGCATCTGTGATTCAAAAGCCTCAGGAACAGTCATTCCGCCATCAGATCGTTATCGGTAAAGTTGCTTGGACTCCTCCCATAGGGCATCCATTTCCTCCAGTGTCATATCTTTGAGCTGTCGGCCTGCCTGAAGGGTCTTCTCCTCCAGATAGTCAAAACGCTGATGAAACTTCAGATTGGTATGTTCCAAAGCATTGTCAGGATTGACCTTGTAAAGTCGGGCCACATTGATGAGACTGAAAAACAGGTCACCGAATTCCGACTCCAGACGGCTGCGGTCGGTTTCCGACAGTGACTGGGCCTTGTCGGCGCTTTTCAGCGCGTCCATTTCCTGTCGGACCTCAGAGATTTCTTCCTGCACCTTGTCCCAGGCACCTTGAGGGTCGCTCCAGTCAAAGCCCACACCGCGGGCCTTGTCCTGCATGCGGTAGGCCTTGACCATCGAAGGCAGTCCGTCGGGAACGCCGGCCAGAACTGTCTTGTTGCCGCCTTTTTCCCTGAGTTTCAGCTTTTCCCAATTCTGTTCCACCGCCTTGGCCGTCTCAGCGACCGTATCGCCGTATATATGCGGGTGACGGTAGACGAGCTTTTCGCAGATATGTTCGCAGACATCCTGAATGTCGAACAGCTGCTTCTCCTCTCCTATCTTGGCGTAGAAAGTGATGTGCATCAGCAGATCGCCCAGTTCCTTGCAGACATCGTCGTAGTTCTTCTTGACGAGCGCGTCGCTCAGTTCGTACAGTTCTTCAATTGACAGAGGACGCAGACTGTCGAACGTCTGTTTGCCGTCCCAAGGGCATTTGGCACGCAGCTCGTCCATAATGTCGAGCAGACGGCCGAAAGCCTGCATTTTCGATTCCTTATCGTGTGACATATTCATTCCGTGTGAACGCTTTCCGCAAAATTACCATTTTTTCCTCATTTCCGATTCATTTTTTCTCGTGTATATTTGACCGATATTTATACAATCATTAATTTTGCGGCGAATTTCGAAAACCATTTGACAAACCGCCTGTATGACACAGATATTCTCCCAATTCAACCTCAGAGAATCGCTGAGCGCATTCCTCATTCTTCTGGCCATCATCGATGCCGTCGGTGCCGCACCTATCATCTTGGATCTCAGAAAAAAAGGCAAAACCGTGAGTCCGCTCAAAGCCACCTTGTGCACCTTTTTGCTGCTGCTGACCTTCTTCTTCGGCGGCGATGCCGTGCTCACCTTCTTCAGCATCAACATCAACTCGTTCGCCGTGGCCGGCTCCATCATCCTCATGCTGATGTCTCTGGAAATGCTGCTGGACATTGAAATCTTCCACTACAACGGTCCCAGTTCCGAGGCCACCTTCATTCCCATCGTCTTTCCCATGCTGGCCGGCGCAGGCTCACTGACGTCCATCATCGCCCTGAAAGCCGACTATGCCGACATCAACATCCTCACCGGGCTGACACTCAATATGATATGGGTGTTCCTCGTGCTCATTCTGACCGACAAGATACAGAAAAAGCTGGGCGACCAGTTCATGTACATGATCCGAAAATTCTTCGGCGTGATGCTTTTAGCCATCGCCGTCGGCATGTTCACCTCCAACATCGCCGTGCTGGGTCACGGAGCCATTCAGTAAGTCTCTGATCATTTGCCACGGGCAGGGTTGCTTTTGAGCATTCAAAAGATTACCTTTGCGGCTTGATTAAAAAGCCTCTGCAAAGACAATCAACATTGACATACCGCCCTATGGAACTCCCTACCAAGTACAATCCAGCCGAAGTTGAAGGCAAATGGTACCAGTATTGGACCGACCACAAGTTGTTTCACAGCGAACCCGACGGCCGTGAAGCCTACACCATCGTCATTCCGCCGCCAAATGTGACCGGTGTCCTCCACATGGGCCACATGCTCAACAATACCATTCAGGACATTCTCGTGCGCCGCGCCCGCATGCAGGGGAAGAACGCCCTCTGGGTGCCCGGCACCGACCACGCCTCCATCGCCACCGAAGCCAAGGTCGTCAAGAAACTGGCCGAACAGGGCATCAGCAAGAGCGACCTCACCCGAGAACAGTTTCTCGAGCACGCCTGGGCATGGAAAGAAGAGCACGGCGGCATCATTCTCAAGCAGTTGCGCCGTCTGGGTGCCAGTTGTGACTGGGACCGCACGGCCTTCACTATGGACGAAGAGCGTTCGAAGAGTGTCATCAAAGTGTTCGTGGACCTCTACAACAAAGGACTAATCTACCGAGGCGTGCGCATGGTCAACTGGGACCCCGAACGCCAGACGGCCCTCAGCGATGAAGAAGTCATCTACAAAGAAGAGCACAACAAGCTTTATTATCTGAAATATTACGTGGCCGACCAGGAGAATGTCAGACCGACCGGACAGGAAGGCGAAGTGCTCCACCGCGACGAGAAAGGCTACTATGCGGTTGTCGCCACCACCCGTCCGGAGACCATCATGGGCGACACGGCCATGTGTATCAACCCCAAGGATGCCAAGAACCGCTGGCTCAGCGGTCATAAGGTGGTCGTACCGCTGGTGGAACGCGCCATTCCAGTCATCGAAGACGAATATGTGGACATCGAATTCGGTACCGGATGTCTGAAAGTGACTCCCGCGCACGATGTCAACGACTATATGCTGGGCGAAAAATACCACTTGCCTTCCATCGACATCTTCAACGACAACGGCACCCTGTCGGAAGCTGCCGGACTTTACGTCGGCATGGACCGCTTCGACGTGCGCAAGCAGATTGACATCGACCTCAAGCAGGCCGGTCTTCTGGAAAAGGAAGAGGACTATGTCAACAAGGTGGGCCACAGCGAGCGCACCGATGCCGTCATCGAGCCCAAACTCTCGATGCAGTGGTTCCTGAAGATGCAGCATTTCGCCGACATCGCCCTGCCTCCCGTCATGAACGACGAACTGAAATTCTATCCTCCGAAGTACAAGAACACCTACCGCGCCTGGCTCGAAAACATCAAGGACTGGTGCATCAGCCGCCAGCTCTGGTGGGGTCACCGCATTCCCGCCTACTATCTGCCCGAAGGCGGATACGTGGTGGCGGAAACGGCCGAAGAAGCGCTCGAACTGGCCAATGCACAGCGTCAGGGCAAGCCCGCGCTGAAGGCCGGAGACCTGCGTCAGGATGAAGACGTGCTCGACACTTGGTTCAGCAGCTGGCTCTGGCCCATCAGCCTGTTCAACGGTCTGAGCGATGCCGACAACGAGGAAATCAACTATTACTATCCCACCAGCGACCTGATCACCGGCCCGGACATCATTTTCTTCTGGGTAGCCCGTATGATCATGGCCGGTTACGAGTACCGCGGCGACATGCCTTTCCGCAATGTCTATTTCACGGGTATCGTGCGCGACAAACTGGGCCGCAAGATGAGCAAGTCGCTCGGCAACAGTCCCGATCCGCTGGAACTCATCGACCGCTTCGGCGCCGACGGCGTGCGTATGGGCATGATGCTTTCGGCTCCTGCCGGCAACGACATCCTTTTCGACGACTCTCTCTGCGAGCAGGGCCGCAACTTCAACAACAAGATCTGGAACGCCTTCCGACTCATCAAGGGTTGGACGGTCGATGAAAACCTCGCCCAGAGCGAATCTTCCCGCATCGCCGTGGAATGGTTCGACGCCCAGCTCAAGAAATCCGTCGCCGAAATGGACGACCTCTTCAGCAAATACCGTCTGTCGGAAGCGCTGATGTGCGTCTACAAACTGTTCTGGGACGAATTCTCCGCCTGGTATCTCGAACTCGTCAAACCCGCCTATCAGCAGCCTGTCGACAAGGCCACGATGGACGCCACCCTCTCCTTCTTCGAACAGCTCTGCCTGCTGCTGCATCCTTTCATGCCTTTCATCACGGAAGAACTGTGGCAAGCCATCGAAACCAGAGCCGAAGGCGAAAGCATCATGGTCAGACAGCAGCCCAAAGTGCAGGCTTTCGACCAGACTGTCATCGACAAGTTCGAAACGGTCAAGAACATCATCGCCGGCATCCGCACCATCCGACTGGAAAAGAACATCGCCAACAAGATAGCCCTCCAGTTGGAGGTCATCGGCGACTACGATTCCGCCTACGACTGCGTGCTGGAAAAAATGGCCAACCTGTCAGGCATCAGCCTTGTCGAAACCAAGAACGCCAAAGCCGCCGGCTTCCGTGTGGACAAGACCGAATTTGCCGTTCCCGTAGGCGATCTGGTCGACAACGACGAAGAGAAAAAGAAGATGGAAGCCGAACTGGCCCATCTCCGCGGTTTCCGCGAAGGCGTGCTCAAGAAACTTTCGAACGAGAATTTCGTCAGCCGTGCTCCCGCTCAGGTGGTCGAACTCGAGCGCAAGAAACTGGCCGATGCCGAATCCAAGATCAAGGCCATCGAAGAAAGCCTGAACGCCTGACATCGTTCAGGTCACAGAATAGACAACCCCGAAAACCGGTCGGTTTTCGGGGTTGTTTCGTTTTCACTGACTGTCCCTCAGAGGCACTATCCCAGATAACCCTCGTCCAGCATAGCCTGCGCCACTTTCATGAAGCCGGCGATGTTGGCTCCCTTCATATAGTTGATGTAGCCGTCGGCCTCCTTGCCATAGCGCACACACTGCGAATGGATGCTCGACATAATCTGATGAAGACGGGCATCGACTTCCGCAGCCGTCCAAGCCAGATGCTCGGCATTCTGAGTCATTTCCAGACCCGAAACCGAGACGCCTCCGGCATTGACTGCCTTGCCGGGGCCGTAGATGACACGGGCGGCGATGAAAGTATCGATAGCCTCCGGCGTGCAGCCCATGTTGGAGACTTCACCCACACAAAGGACGCCATTGTCCACCAACATACGGGCATCATCTCCGGAAAGTTCGTTCTGAGTGGCACAAGGCAACGCGATATCCACCTTGCGTTCCCAAGGCTTGCGAGCGGGCACAAACTCGACACCGAATTCGCCAGCGAAAGGCTCGATGACATCTTGATTGGAAGCGCGCAGTTCCAGCATATAGTCAATCATTTCCTTGTTCAGTCCTTGAGGCACATAGACATAGCCGTCGGGGCCAGACAGCGTGACCACCTTGGCGCCCAGTTCGGTCGCTTTGGTAGCGGCACCCCAGGCCACATTGCCAAATCCACTGACAGCCACCGTCTTTCCAGCCAGTTCAATGCCGGCCGTCTCCAACATCTGATTTACAAAGTACAAGGCGCCGAAACCGGTCGCTTCCGGACGCACCAGAGAACCGCCATAGGTCAGTCCCTTTCCCGTCAGCACGCCCGTATTTTCGCGTGCCAACTTCTTGTACATACCGAACAGATAACCTATTTCACGGCCACCTACACCGATGTCGCCGGCAGGCACATCCGTGTCCGGACCGATATTGCGCCAAAGTTCCAGCATGAAATTGTGACAGAAACGTTCGATTTCGGCCGACGATTTGCCTCTGGGAGAAAAATCGGAGCCGCCTTTGCCGCCACCCATCGGAAGCGTGGTCAGCGCGTTTTTGAACGTCTGTTCAAAACCCAGAAACTTCAGAATCGACAGATTGACCGATGCATGGAAACGCAGCCCGCCCTTGTAGGGACCGATGGCATTGTTAAACTGCACCCGATAGCCGGTATTGACCTGTATTTCGCCCTTGTCGTCGTACCAGGGCACCTTGAAGGTAAACACCCGGTCCGGTTCGACCAGACGCTCCATAATTTTGGCTCGTTCAAATTCAGGATGACGGTTGTAAACGGGTTCCACAGTCAGCAAGACTTCCCGAACAGCCTGAAGATACTCTTTTTCGCCCGGATGCTTTGCTTCCAAAGCGGCCATAAATTTTTCAATA
Organism: Bacteroidales bacterium; assembly: GCA_045627385.1. Lineage (GTDB taxonomy): Bacteria > Bacteroidota > Bacteroidia > Bacteroidales > UBA1402 > UBA1757. Next base: position 57,174 of record JAZQNO010000028.1, on the reverse strand, counting down.
TCCATAGTTTCTGACAATTAAACGATACAGAATACAATGCGCATAAAAATGCACATCAAATTAAGACTTTTATTTTGACAAAAACAACCGGATGCGGAAAAATTATTTTTCCTTTTTCAGCACGCTGCGGATGAACCAGGCGATCAGCACCGCATACATCACTATGGAAAGCACTTCGGCACCTGTGGAGCTGCTCCACTCTCCCATCATCAGATCCAGACCGCCAAAGCGCAGAGCCGCGCTGACAACGCCCATAAGTGCACCGCCGGCGATGAATCCGCTGGCAAGCAGCGTGCCTTTTTCCTTGCGTTCCGTATTGAGGCGAGCGTCTTTCGAACGGCTGCCGACGAACCAGTTGATGAAACCGCCGACGACAAGAGGAATATTGAGCTGGAACGGGATGAACATGCCCAGCGAGAAGGCCAGAGCCGGAATGTGGCAGAAATTCAGGACCAGTGCCAGCAGCGCGCCGAAGGCGTAGAGCCACCAGGGAGCACCCGTGCCCGACATCAGCGGATCGATGACAGCCGCCATGGCATTGGCTTGCGGAGCCACCAAGGCATTTTCACCGACAAATCCGTATGTCTTGTTGAGAATGATCAGCACACCGCCCACGGTAAAGGCCGATACCAGCGTGCCCAGGAATTTCCAGGTTTCCTGCACCTTGGGAGTAGAGCCCAACCAATAGCCGATTTTGAGGTCGGTCACAAAGCCGCCGGCCATGGAAAGCGCCGTGCAGACCACACCGCCCATGATCAGCGCCGACACGATACCCGTGGCGCCCTTCAGGCCCACAGCCACCATGATGACCGATGCCAGAATCAACGTCATCAGCGTCATACCCGAAACCGGATTGGTGCCCACAATGGCGATGGCGTTGGCAGCGACCGTCGTGAAAAGGAAGGCGATGACACCTACCACCAGAATGCCCACCACAGCGTGGAGCAGATTGAAATTCATCACACCGAAAAAGAAGAAGGCAAACACGGCCGCCAGAGCGACGACGACACCGATGATGACAATCTTCATGGACAAGTCACGACGGGTGCGCAGCACTTCGGCACGGCTCTCGCCGGTGGCCTGGCCGCCTTTGAGTTCGCGTCCGGCCAGACTGACCGCGCTCTTGATGACAGGCCAAGACTTGAGAATGCCCAGAATGCCGGCCATGGCGATGCCGCCGATACCGATATGGCGGGCATAACTCGAGAAAATCTGTTCCGGTTCCATCGAAGCGACCGCATCCGTCACGGCCGGATTCAGCATCTGAAGAAAGCCGTCACCCAAGAGAGGCAGCAGCGGCACGATGACAAACCAGACCACGGCAGAGCCGATGGTGATGATGGCCGCATATTTCAAGCCCACAATATAGCCGAGACCCAGGACGGCAGCACCCGTATTGATGCTGAACACCAATTTGGCCTTGGTGGCCAGAGCCGAGCCCCAAGCGCATACCCGCGAAGTGAAGTTTTCCGTCCACAGGCCGAAGGTGGCCACGATGAAATCGTACAAGCCGCCGATGAGACCTGCGAATATGAGCGGTTTTGCCTGTCCGGCACCCTTTTCGCCCGAAATCAGCACCTGAGTGGTGGCCGTCGCTTCGGGGAAAGGATATTTGCCGTGCATGTCGCTGACAAAATACTTGCGGAACGGTATCAGGAACAGAATGCCCAGAATGCCGCCCAGCAGCGAGGCCAGAAAGACCTGGATGAAATTGACCGTCATGTCGGGATATTTGGCCTGAAGGATATAAAGCGCCGGCAAAGTGAAGATGGCACCGGCCACAATCACGCCCGAGCAGGCGCCGATAGACTGGATGATCACATTCTCGCCCAGCGCGTTCTTGCGCTTCGTCACACTGGAAAGCCCGACCGCGATGATGGCGATGGGAATGGCCGCTTCGAACACCTGGCCCACTTTCAGACCCAAGTAGGCAGCCGCAGCCGAAAAAATGACAGCCATCAGCACACCCCAGCCCACCGACCAAAGATTGGCCTCGGGATACACCTTGCGGGGTGACATCACCGGTTCGTAGGTTTCACCGTCTTTCAGTTCGCGATAAGCGTTTTCCGGAAGTTCCACCGGACGTTTTTCTTCTTCCATCTTTATAAATTTGAAATAGAGAACAATTGCCAGTTTTCAAGTGCCTGTGCCTGCCACATGCCCATGCCGTTGCGCACCTTGGCGCCAGCCGCCAGTCCCTTTTGCATGAACAGCGTCTCCGAAGGCCGGTAGACCACATCGTACAGCAGATGTCGGGACGACACGAATTCATACGGAATGGACGGGCACTTGTCATCCATCGGGCTCATGCCCAGAGGCGTGGCGTTGACAATGAGCCGGCACTCGCGCATCAGTTCCGCGTCGAGCAATCCGTAAGGAATGCCTTTGGAGGCGTCGCGCGACACCAGCCGGAATGGAATGCCCATAGACTGCAAAGCCGTACGGACAGCCTTAGATGCGCCGCCCGTGCCCAATACCAGGGCCTTCAGGCCCGTCATGTCGATTTTCAGAGCGCTCATCCAGTCGCGGAAATCCTGCCGGAAACCCAGACAATCCGTATTGTAGCCCTTCAGAAAGAATCCTTCCGCCCCATGTTCGATACGGATGAGATTGACAGCGCCAATGGCAGCGGCCTCGGGCGAAATCCAGTCGAGAAAGGGCATCACCTGCTCTTTGTAGGGAAATGTCACGTTCAGACCCTGCAGGTCTGGGCGCGACGCCACCCAATCGCGGAAGCCGTCCAACTTGTCCAAAGGGAAATTGCGATAGACCGCCGGAATGTGTTCCGACTGAAAACGGGCGTTGAAATATTCCTGCGAACGGGAATGGCCCAGAGGATTGCCGATGATGCCGAACTCAACCATTGCGCCGAGATTCCTCCTCATCGTCGGTGATGAGCATATTGTACAGATTCGCCGCATCAGGACTGAGTTCCAAGGCTTTCTTCAGCATGTATTCGGCCTCGTTGTCCTTGCCCATCAGCGTATAGTCGGCCGCCAGAAATGCATAAATCCGGGGAATGGGTTTGCCGGAATCGGCCGCTTTCAGAAAATAATCGACCGAACGTTGGAAATCGCCACGCTGGAAATACAGCGTACCCAACTGCACCAGCGTATACTGGTCGGAGGGCTTCATGTCGATAGCTTTTTCGTAAGCGGCCACCGCATTGTCGAACTGTTCGACCGCGATGAAATAGTCGCCTATGTAGTGCCAGACTTCTGCATTTTCCTCATTGATTTTCAGCACCTGTTCGTATGTTTCCAAGGCTTCGTCATAGAGCGTCATATCCATGTAGCAGACACCCTTTCCGATGAGCACCTGTTCGTCTTCCGAGTCCAGTTCCAGCGCCTTGTCATACCATTGCAGCGCCTCGTCATACGCTTTCTGTTTTTCGTAACATTGGGCAATGCAGCCCATGAGGGTGCTTTGATCCAAAGGATCGTCGAGAAGGTCCAGCGTGCGCCGGTAGGTTTCCAGCGCCTCCTGCGTACGGCCGAGCCAGGCATAGGCATCGCCCAACTGCATCAGCATCGTCGGAAGCGGCTTCGACAGAAGCGCATCCGCATACTCGTACGCCTCGACGGTATCTTCATACTGACGGGCGTCGAAAGAAATGGAGCCCAAGAGCAGCCAGGCTTTCACATCGAAGGAATCCAAATCGAGCCATCTGCGCAGGTAAGACTTGCTGCGTTCGTAATCGTTGAGATTGTCCGTGCATTCCACCGCCACGCCATACAGTTCCGTATTGGACGGATTGGCTTCGATTCCCCTGTCGATGAAAGACAAGGCTTCGGCATACATGCCGTAGAATAGGAGAATGTCCGATATGTCCAGACAAAGCAGATCCACAGAATCGGAGGTTTCGTCCACCGTCCGGCGGAGTATGTCCAAAGCCTCTTCGGAACGTTGGAGGGCGATGAGCGCTGATGAACGCACCAAACGGACATCCTCGTTGTCAGCGAGTTCGTCCAAGAGGCGCAGACATTTCTTGGGTTTGTCCGAATTGAGGAACCATTCGGCGCGCCTCAGTTTCAAATTTTCAGACGAAGGATGGATACGGAGTGCCGACTCGATGAGGTCGTGCGACTTATCCATCTCGTTCAAATCGAAATAATACTCAATCAGGCAATCGAAGTCATCGGCATCGAAATAGACAGAACGGCCGCTCCGGCGCTGCGATTCGTAGCGCCGGCTCAGTTCTCGGACATATTCTTTGTCAGGATTCGAAGCCGCCATCGGACTATTTATTCATCAGTTTGCTCCAAGTGTCCTTCAACCCGACCGTGCGGTTGAATACAGGATGTTCCGGAGTCGAATCGGGATCCACATTGAAATAGCCGATACGTTGGAACTGCAGATAGGTCAGCGCCGGCTGCCGGGCGGCCCATGGCTCCACAAAAGCCTTCTGAATGTGAAGCGAATCGGGGTTGATCATCTGCTTCATGGCCTCGAGCGACTCGCAGCCCTGCTCTTCTTTGATGCGGGCCATGTCGTCACGCGGATTCTCCACCATCCAAAGACGGTCGTAGAGACGCACTTCAGCTTCCTGACAATGGGCCGTGCTGAGCCAATGCAGCGTCTTTCCCTTGATCTTGCGGTCAGCACCGGGCAAACCACTGCGCGTTTCGGGGTCGTATTCAGCGTAGATTTCCACCACCCGACCGTTTTCGTCCTTGCGGCAGCAGTTCTCTTCGGGGCAGCGGATGATGTAGGCGTTCTTCAGACGGACTTCCTTGCCCGGTCCAAGACGCATGAATTTCTTGTCGGCCGTTTCGTTGAAGTCGTCGCGTTCGATCCAGAGTTCACGGCTGAAAGTGATTTCGTGCGTGCCGTCGGCCTCGTTCTCGGGATTGTTCTGGGCGACCAGCTGTTCGGTCTGAGCTTCCGGATAATTGGTGATGATGAGCTTGACCGGATCCAGCACAGCGCTGACACGCTGGGCGCGTCCGTTCAGATCTTCGCGGCAAGCCGCTTCGAGCAGGGAAATCTCGTTGAGGGCGTCGAAAGTGGTATAGCCAATCTTGTCCACGAAATTGTGGATGCTTTCAGGGCTGTAGCCGCGGCGTCGGAAGCCGCAGAGAGTCGGCATGCGCGGATCGTCCCAACCGTTCACCAGGCCTTCCTTGACCAGGATGAGCAGGTTGCGCTTGCTCATCAGCGTATAGCTGAGATTCAACTTGTTGAATTCGCGCTGACGGGGACGGTGGTCTTCCAGGTCCTTGCCTTCCTTGAGCCAATCGATGAACAAGTCGTAAAGCGGACGGTGAACCACAAACTCAAGCGTGCAGAGCGAATGCGTCACGCCTTCGAAATAGTCGCTCTGTCCGTGGGCGAAATCGTACATGGGATAGGCTTTCCAAGTGGTGCCCGTGCGGTGGTGCGGATGTTTCACTACGCGGTATATGATAGGATCGCGGAAATGCATGTTCGGATTGGCCATGTCGATTTTGGCGCGCAGCACCATGCGGCCCTCGTCAATTTCGCCGCTGTTCATCCGTTGGAACAGGTCGAGACTCTCCTCGACAGGACGGTCGCGGTAGGGGCTATTCTGGCCCGGAACAGTCGGTGTGCCCTTCTGGGCGGCAATCTCTTCGCTGCTCTGCTCGTCCACATAGGCCTTTCCTTCCTTGATCAGACGAATGGCGAAATCCCAAAGCTGAGGAAAATAGTCGGAGGCATAGTATTCATTGCCCCACTGATAGCCGAGCCATTTGATGTCTTCCTTGATGGCATCCACATATTCTGTATCTTCCTTGGTCGGATTCGTGTCATCAAAGCGCAGGTTGCACACGCCGCCATACTTCTGAGCCATACCGAAATCCATGCAGATGGCCTTGGCATGACCGATATGCAGGTAGCCGTTGGGCTCCGGAGGAAAACGCGTCTGGATGCGGCCGTCGTTCAGGCCCTTCTTGAGGTTGTCCTCCACTATCTGCTCAATGAAATTGAGACTTTTCTTCTCTTCTTGAGAAACCATTTCTTCACTCATGACAAATCATTATTCAAGCCCCTTCCGGGGGGCTCTTTTCGTGTGACAAAATTAGTGCTTGACCGCCACACTGGCAACATCATAAATCAATTTTTCAGGGGAAAACTTTCCTATTCAGCAAACAGACAGCATCGAGGGCGCAAAGTGCACCGTCGACCGCATCCCTTTCCAGGACAGCCCGCTGTTCCCGCTGCAGGTAAATCGGATAATCCTTGCCCATCGGCAGGATGCGCAGCTCCACCTTCTTGCCTTTCAATTCACTCATGCGCACCAGCATGTCCTTTCCGTTCCAGAAATTGTCCTCCACCAGCTTGCCGTCGGCATAGACACGGGCCACATCGCCCCGATAGGATATCTTCAGGAAAAGGTCATCCCAGGAAACCGCTCCGTCCGAAATGGCGTCGTCGAAAGAAAGCGTCCAGACAGCCGCCTTGTCGAAATCGGCTTCGACCGGCATGGCCGCCACCTTCTGAATGCCCATCGGCACCTCGCGCAGCGAAACCGCCTGACAGACAGAACGCACCTGCACGTGCTCGGGGCCTAGATTTTCCCACGCCTCCTCCACAATGCCGTCTCCATCTTTGTAAAGCACCCCACCATGGCCTGAAAAGCACATCTTTCCATCGATCACATAGGCGGTCCGCGCCATTTCGGGCGACAGCACCATCAGCCTGTGATTCTTGACTTTCAATGTTCTGTCCAACTTGGGAGCGAAACACCGGCCGTCGATCCGAAGCCTGGGCTTCTGACCGGGGACCGTGATGAAATAGAGCATGCCGTCGGCCTTGGCAAAAGGCTGCACCGACGAAGAAGTGATGTGCAGTCCCTTCCACTCCATGTTTTCGGGCGTGACCGAAGCCGTGCCCGACTCGTTGAGAATGCGCACGTAGTCGTTGCGGAAGACAAAGCAGCCGCGTCGGGCATAATGTTCCGACAGCGTGTCCACCGGCATCTGCGACAGTTCTCCGCCCCAGTCCGCCAGGAACTGGTGCAGCCAGCGGCTCGTGTGGAAAGCCGTCTCGTTGAGCTGGCCCATTTCGCCCAGCGGCGACTGGAAATCGTAGCTGAGATACGGCATGTCGTTGTAGTTGGTCACCGGAGAAGCCTGCGTCTCGGCCATCGTATGGGCATCGCAGTAGGGATTGGTGCCACCGTGGTACATGTAGTAGCCCGGCAGATTGCTGCCCGAGCCCAGTTTACAGATGGCCAGCGGAAGAATTTCGCGTCCGCTGATGTTGATGCGCCGGTGGTACGATGTCATCATGCCGCCGCCAAGTTCACACGTGAAATAGGGATACTGAAGGTCTTTCTTTTCGAGCGCAGTGTTCTGGTCGGTGCCGAATGTTTCAGTGGCGATGACCGCGCTCAGACGCTCGTTCTTCATCACGAAAGCCTGAGCGTAGCTCCCGGGCATGTCGTCCAGCGTGCGGTCCCAGAAACCGTCGGCATAATCGCCGTAGAGCGGCAGAAACTCGCCGAAAGTCTCCTTGCCGTTGAGCTTAGGCCAACCCGTGCGCGTGTAGAACGGCAGATCGAATCCGATTTCCAAAGCCATTTCCTTGAGTTTCATGTAATAAGCCCAAGGTCCACGACATTCATTCTCCAATTGCATACCGATGATCGGGCCGCCGTTTTTCCACATCATGTCGCTCACCTGAGAGAAAATCTGGCTGTACAGCTGCCGTGTGGCCTCGATGAAACCGGGCGCCAGCGAACGTATCTTGAAATTGGCGGGATCAGCCAGCGCCTTTTCGACCAGCCAGACCGGAAAACCGCCCTGATAGACCTCGCCATGGCAGAACGGTCCGACACGGATGACCACCGGCATGCCTTCCGCCTGACAGACCTCGAGGAAACGGTGCAGGTCGCGGTTGCCGCTCCAATTCCAGTGGCCCTCCTCCTCTTCGTGATGAATCCAAAAGACATAAGTGGAGACCACGGTGATGCCGCCGGCCTTCATTTTGCGGATTTCACGTTGCCAGTCGGCCTGCGGGACACGGGCGAAATGGATTTCGCCCATCACCGGCAGCACAGGCTGTCCGTCGATGACCAGTCCGTCGGAATTGACCCGGACCGTGCGGCCTTCCGGATTGACGGCTGTGCCGAATTCGAAGAAATCGCCGGCCCTGAGAATCGACGGATTGAAGACAAGGGCAAAAAGAAGCAGCAGCGATGCCCGGAGAAAAGGACGGTTTGTAAGGGAAGCCATAGCGTTCGGTTTTTACAGTCGATACCTGCAAAGATGCGACATATTGCAGAATATTGAAAGACTCTGCCGGAGTTTTCTGTTCAGACAGACGGACAGAATCGAAAGTTTTTGACCCAAAATGCGCTTTTTGGACCGCTGCGACAGTAGGATAATTCAATAAAATGGCCTACATTTGAAGCCCGAAGTGCGCACTTTGAGATTGCGTCTTCGGACAGTTTAACGGCAAATACAAGTTTAACCCTTATAAAACAAAGCATTATGAAAGCTTTCATGGACGACAACTTCATGCTCGAGAATGAAGTATCGCAGGAACTTTTCCACCAACATGCCAAAAATCTCCCCATCATCGACTACCATTGCCACCTGAATCCCGAATTCATCGCAAAGGACCGCAAATTCGACAACCTCGGCCAGATCTGGCTGGAAGGTGACCATTACAAATGGCGCGCCATGCGCACCAACGGCGTCGACGAGCGCTTCTGCACCGGCAAAGACACCAGCGATTGGGAAAAATTCGAAAAGTGGGCCGAGACCGTTCCCTACACCATGCGCAACCCGCTGTATCACTGGACCCATCTGGAGTTGAAAACATGTTTCGGTGTAGAAAAGATTCTCAAGCCCGAGACCGCCCGCGAAATTTTTGACGAATGCACCGCCAAGCTGCGCACCCCCGAATACAGCGCCCGCAACCTCATGCGCAAATACAAAGTCGAGACCGTCTGCACCACCGACGACCCCGTCGACAGCCTCGAATACCACATCGCCCTCAAGAAGGAAGGCTTCGAAATCAAAGTGCTGCCCACCTGGCGTCCCGACAAGGCCATGGCCGTTGAAAAGCCCGCCAATTTCCGCGCCTACATCGAAAAGCTCTCCGAAGTGTCCGGAGTGAGCATTTCCTGCTTTGCCGACGTCATCGCCGCCCTGCAGAAACGCCACGACTTCTTTGAAAGCGTCGGCTGCCGCCTTTCCGACCACGGCATCGAAGAATTCTACGCCGAAGACTACACCCAGGCTGAAATCGACGCCATCTTCAATAAGGTATACGGCGGCAAGGAACTCAGCAACGAAGAGATTCTCAAATTCAAGTCGGCCATGATGTACGAATTCGCCGTCATGGACTGCAAGAGCGGCTGGACCCAGCAGTTCCACTACGGAGCCATCCGCGACAACAACAGCCGCCTGTTCGCCCAGCTCGGTCCCGACACCGGCTTCGACTCCATCGGCGACTTCACCGTGGCCAAGAAGATGAGCAAGTTCCTCAACAAGCTCGACACCGACAACCTGCTGGCCAAGACCATCCTCTACAACCTCAACCCCCGCGACAACAACCTCATCGCCACCATGCTGGGCAATTTCCAGGACGGCAGCGTGGCCGGAAAGATCCAGTTCGGCAGCGGCTGGTGGTTCCTCGATCAGAAATACGGCATGACCGAACAGATGAACTCGCTGTCCATCCTCGGCCTGCTGAGCCGCTTCGTCGGCATGCTGACCGACTCGCGCAGCTTCCTCTCCTACCCGCGTCACGAATATTTCCGCCGCATCATGTGCAACCTCATCGGTGTGGATGTGGTCAACGGTGAAATTCCCGCCAGCGAAATGGATTTCATCGGCAAGATGGTCGAAGGCATCTCTTACTACAACGCCAAAAACTTCTTCAAGTTCTGAGTCATGGCAAAAGTCGTCACTTTCGGGGAAATCATGTTGCGTCTGGCAACCCCCGACTATCAGCGTTTCTGTCAGGCCGAAAGCTTCACGGCCACCTATGGCGGCGGCGAAGCCAACGTGGCCGTTTCACTGGCCAACTACGGCGTCGACGTGGATTTCGTCACCCGTCTGCCCCAGAACGACCTGGGCCGCGCCTGCATGATGAATCTGCGCAAATACGGTGTCGGTGTGGACAAGATCGTCTACGGCGGCGACCGCCTCGGCATCTATTTTCTGGAGACAGGCGCCGTAGCCCGCGCCAGCAAGGTGGTCTACGACCGCGCCAATTCTTCCATCGCCACCATCCAGCCTGGCATGATCGACTGGGACAAGGTGCTGGAGGGTGTGGAATGGTTCCACTGGACCGGCATCACACCGGCCATTTCGCAGGGAGCCGCCGATGTCTGCTTGGAAGCCGTTAAGGCCTGCAACCGCAAAGGCATCACCGTATCCTGCGACCTCAACTACCGCAAGAATCTCTGGAAATACGGCAAGAAAGCCTCTGAAGTGATGCCCGCCCTCGTCGAAGGATGCGACATCATCCTGGGCAACGAAGAAGACGCCGAAAAGGTGTTCGGCATCAAGCCCGAAGGCTTCGACGTGGCCCAGACCAACGGTCAGGTCAACGCCGCCGAATTCGAATCGGTCTGCACCCAGCTGATGAAACGTTTCCCCCGCGCCAAGAAGGTCATCATCACCCTGCGCGGCAGCATCAACGCCAACCACAACACCTGGGGCGGCGTGCTCTACAGCGACGGAAAACTCTACCAGTCAAAACGCTACGACATCACCCACATCGTCGACCGCGTGGGCGGCGGCGATTCGTTCATGGGTGGCCTTATCTACGGTTTGCTCACCTACAAAGGTGACGACCAGAAGGCCCTCGAATTTGCCGTGGCCGCCTCCTGTCTCAAGCACACCATCTACGGCGACTTCAACATGGTCACTGTGGACGAGGTGGAAAAACTGATGGGCGGCGACGCCTCGGGACGTGTATCCAGATAAACAGAACAGTCCGCCGGCCTAGGTCGGCGGACACCAAACCAACCCTATGGCAAGATTCAACAAACTTCAAGTACTCAACACGATAGCAGCCACCGGAATGATTCCGGTCTTCTATCATAAGGATGTAGAGACCGCCAAACAGGTGGTCAAAGCCTGCTACGAAGGCGGGGTAAGAGCCTTCGAATTCACCAACCGTGGCGATTTCGCCCAGGAAGTCTTTTCCGAACTGGTCAAATTCGCTGCCAAAGAATGTCCCGACATGATCATGGGCATCGGTTCCATCGTCGATGCCGGCACGGCATCGCTCTATATCCAGCTGGGCGCCAATTTCATCGTGGGCCCGCTGTTCAACCCCGATGTAGCCAAGGTCTGCAATCGCCGTTGCGTTCCCTACTCTCCCGGTTGCGGCAGCGTCACCGAAATCGGATATGCTCAGGAAGCCGGATGCGACCTGTGCAAAGTATTCCCCGCCGGAAATGTGGGCGGACCCTCGTTCGTAAAGAATGTCAAAGCGCCTATGCCTTGGTCGATGATCATGGTGACCGGAGCGGTCGAACCCACCGAAGAGAACCTGACGGCCTGGTTCAAGGCCGGTGTCACCGCTGTGGGCATGGGCAGCAAGCTCTTCCCCAAAGAGGTCATCGCCGACAAAAACTGGAAAGCCATCTCCGACAAATGCCGCGAAGCGCTGTCCTACATCGAGGCAGCCCGCTGACCGGCCGTCGCGGTCGACATCCGCGACTTTTCCATCCGATCATTCATTTATCAATCAATTATTCAATCAATTCATTATGAAAGGAGAATCCACTCAAGCCAAGCTCATGACCAACTGGCGCTGGTGGCTGTGTTCGCTGCTCTTTGTAGCGACCACCGTCAACTATCTGGACCGTCAGGTGCTTTCCCTCACTTATGAGGAGTTCATCAAACCCGAGTTCCACTGGACCGATGCCAATTATGGTACCATCACCAGTTTCTTCTCCATCTTCTACGCCATCGCCTGCCTGTTCGCCGGCAAGTTCGTGGACTGGATGGGAACCAAGAAAGGCTACATCATCGCCATCGGTGTATGGTCGGCCGGTGCATGCCTTCATGCCGCCTGCGGATGGGCTACCGCTTCTTTCACCGGTATGGAATCCGTTGCAGCCATGAGAGCTGTAGAAGTCGGTTCCAATGCCGCTCTTGCGATTTCAACCACATCTGTCTATCTGTTCTTGCTCTGCCGTGGCATTTTGGCCCTCGGTGAAGCCGGCAACTTCCCCGCCGCCATCAAGGTGACCGCCGAATATTTCCCGAAGAAGGACCGCGCTTTCGCCACGTCCATCTTCAATGCCGGTGCCAGCGTGGGCGCTCTTGCCGCTCCTCTGTGCATTCCGCCGCTCGCAGTCAAGTTCGGTTGGGAATGGGCCTTCATCATCATCGGTGCCCTCGGTTTCATCTGGATGTTCTTCTGGGCATTCATGTATGACAAACCCGAAAACAGCAAGCATGTGAACGAAGCCGAACTGGCCTATATGCATCAGGATGACGCAGCCGAGGCAGCCGAAAAGGCCGCCATCGCCGCACAGAAGACCATTCCTTTTGCCAAGTGCTTCACATACAAGCAAACCTGGTCATTCATCGCCGGTAAGTTCTTCACCGACGGTGTCTGGTGGTTCTTCCTGTTCTGGGCTCCTTCCTATTTCAGCAACCAGTTCAACGCTCCCGCCACTTCCGGTCTTGGACAGATTCTGATTTTCACCCTTTACGCCATCGTCACAGTTGTTTCCATTTTCGGAGGCTATCTGCCTAAGGCTCTGGTCGAGAAGAAAGGCATGCACCCCTATAGCGGACGTATGCTTTCCATGCTCATTTTCGCTTTCTTCCCGCTTTGCGCCCTCCTGGCTCAGCCCCTCGGCATGCATTTCAACAGTCCCTGGTGGCCTGCCATCCTCATCGGTCTGGCCGGTGCCGGACATCAGGCTTGGAGCGCCAACCTGTTCTCCACCATCGGCGACATGTTCCCGAAGAGCACCGTGGCCACCATCACCGGTATCGGTGCCATGGCTGGCGGTGTCGGCTCCATGATCATTCAGAAAGTGGCCGGTAACCTCTTCACCCACGCCGAAGAGATGGGTAGCGCCTTCACCTTCCTCGGATTCGAAGGCAAGCCTGCCGGCTATTTCATCATGTTCTGCTTCTGCGGTGTCGCCTATCTCATTGCCTGGAGCATCATGAAGAGCCTGGTTCCCCAGTACAAAGCCATCGAAGTGGAATAATCCGGACCCGCGCCAAGCTGCAGTTCTTACTTGGAACCGATGCGGCGCAAGAATAAAACCGAAGGCGGTTGGATGCAGCATCCAACCGCCTTCGACATTTCAGCCCCAGCGGCCGTTCCCCTCACTGAAGGTTAGTGTGGTTTCAGGCGCTCAGACACTTCTCCCAGCCACTAACCTTGCCGCGAAACACCCATTTCGGCGGTTTTTCCCAGACCTTAGTGGCCAAAACAGGCGTTCGGCCGCGCAAAACCGCACTAACCTCGGCTGCCGCGGCCCCAAAAAGGCGGGTCTCCCCAGACCTTGGTGGCCAAAATAAGCGTTCAGCCGCGTAAAACCACACTAACCTCGGCCGCCAAGGCCCGAAAAAGGCGCCTGCGGCCCGAACCGGTCGGGCCGCAGGCGAAGCAAACGGGGCGCTGTCAATGTCGGTAGAGATCCCAGTCGAGGTAGGTGTCGATGGCTTCTTCGATGATATCGGCCACATGACCGCGGCACATGGCCACATGGTGTTCGAAACCGTTCTTGCAGATGTAGCGCATCAGTTCCTGCATGCGGTCCACCTTGGTCACAGCGATGCAGCCGTCCATGCCGTAAGGCTCGTTGGTGATTTCACCCTCGCCCAGATAAGCCTTGATGCAACCGTAGTTGTCGTCGGTGGAAATGCGGAAGAACGAGAAGTCGCCCTCGGTGCATTTGCCCTTGACAGCGCCGAAAGTGTTGATGCTGCCCAGCTGACGGCCCAGGACTCCCAGCGTGCCGAGTTCCAGCTTGTTGTTGACAAAACTCTTGGGGAAGTTGCCGCAATGGGTGCAGACGCAGGTGTTGCGCTCCTTGGCGAAATTGTTGTTCCAGTCGAGCAGAGCGGCCGGGTTGCCCGATGCCAGACTCAGCACATACATGGAAACGGCGCCGGCGATGTCCATCTCGCAGGCGCTCGGCAGCAGCGATTCGCTCATCATGCTCATGCTGACGCAAGCGGCGCAGCCGTAGTTCTGTTCCAGAGAATCCCAGCATTGGATGGCGGTGGCATCCACTTCGTTGGCAGCCACCCAGCGGTCCACAGCCACACCGAACTTGGCCTGCAGTTTCAGTTTCTCGTTGTAGCATTCGGGAACATAGGCATACTCTTTGATGGCTTCAATCTTGGCCTTGGCCTCTTCGTCGCTCACCTTGCGGGCGGCAGCCAGGATTTCAGACAAATCGACGGGCACCACGGTCATACCGCTGGCCTGCAGAATCTTTTCGCTGGCACGGACAGTCTGGAAACCGCAAGGACGGGCACCGATGGCACCGATGCGGGCGTGCTTAAGACCGCCGACAATGCGGCAGATGGCAGCGAAACGGTCGAGGTCGGCCAAAAATTCCTTAGACTCGATGTCACAGGTGTGGAGCGTGGTCAGCGTAAACGGAATATTGTACTGGTAGAGGTTGTTGCAGACCGAAATCTTGCCGCAGAAAGCGTCGCGGCGGCTGTCGAGATCGACGCGGTCATTGCGGTCGTCGCAGGCCTGCACCAGGATGGGCACATGCAGTTCAGCCAGGTCGATGGCGTTGATGACACCGATTTCGAAGCCAAAGTTGGGCAGACAGATGATGATGCCGTCGATACGGTCGCGGTTGGCACGGAAGAGTTTGGCGCATTTCATACCGTCTTCGCGGGTTTCCATGCTGCCCTGGGTGGGCGTCTGATCCTCGTCGAGAATCACATAGTCGTGTCCTGCCTCTTTGAGGATTTTCAGCAGAGAAGCGCGCACATCGATGGCCAAAGCCGAGTTGAAATAATTGCGGGTACCGATGATGATACCGAAAGTCAGTTGTTTCTTGTAAGCCATAGTTATTTGATTTTTAAATAATTGTCAAGAAAGAACGGTGCGTGCGACCGCCTTCTTCCATGCCGATGAAAGCGAATCGCGGGTTTCAGCGTCCATTTGGGGTTCGACCAGTTGCGAGCCTTTCCGCAAAGCGACGATTTCTTCCAAGCCGGAAAGGCGCTTCAAAGCCAAGGAATTCATCAGTACGGCACCCAAAGCAGACGCCTCTTCAATCGGACTCACATTGACAGGAGCGTCGAGCATATCCGACTGGAACTGCATGAGGAAACGGTTGCGGGCAGGTCCTCCGTCCGCACGAAGTTCTTTGAGGGTGATGCCTGCCTGGCCGGTCATCAGGTCTACCAGATCTTTCACCTGATAGGCGATGGCTTCGAGCGCGGCGCGCACCACGTGGGCTTTCTTGGTGCCTCGGCTCATGCCGCAGATCAGGCCGCGTGCCTCGCTGTTCCACCAGGGAGCGCCCAGTCCGGCAAAGGCGGGCACGAAGTACACGCCTCCGTTGTCTTCGACTGAGGTGGCCAAAGCTTCGCTTTCGGCCGAACTGTCCAACAGTTCCAGATCGTCGACCATCCACTTGACGGTAGCGCCGGTGCAATGGATGTTGCCCTCGAAGGCATACCAGGTCTTTCCCATGGCGGAAAAGCCCACCGAAGTGACCAGTCCGTCGGGAGCTTGGGCCGGCTTTTCACCTATGTTGACCATGACGGACGAGCCGGTGCCGTAGGTGGCCTTGCCCATTCCTTCCGAGAAGCACATCTGCCCCACCAGAGCGCCGTGGCTGTCGCCCAGCACGCCGGCTATCGGAATTTCTTCCGAGAGCAGACCGTTCAGTGAAGTCATTCCGAAGATTTCGTCGCAAGACTTCACCTGAGGAACCATCGACTCGGGAATGCTCAGCAGTTCGAGCAGTTCCTTGTCCCATTCCAGCGTATGGATATTGTAGAGCATCGTGCGCGAGGCGTTGGTGCGGTCGCAGACGTGAGAACGGCCTGCGGTCAGGTTCCAGATCATCCAGGCATCCATCGTACCCATACGCAGCTGGCCGGCTTCGGCCTCCTGGCGTGCGCTGGGCACATGGTCCAGAATCCATTTCACACCGGTGGCCGAGAAATAGGGGTCGATGAGCAGGCCCGTCTTGGCCTGTACCATGGGAGCGTAGCCCTTTTCCTTGAGTTCGCGGCAGGTGTCGGCGCCTCTAAGGCATTGCCAGACCACCGCGTGGCAGACCGGTTTTCCAGTGCAGGCGTTCCACACAACCACCGTTTCCCGCTGGTTGGTCAAGGCGACAGAAGCTATCTGACCGGCTTGAATGCCGGCTTTTTCAATCAACAGAGGAATGCCTTTCCAGATGTTGTCCATGATTTCCTCCGCATCGTGCTCCACCCAGCCCGGCTGGGGATAAAACTGCCGATGGTCAAGAGAAACCCTCTGGGTCAGACGTTCGTTTTCGTCGAACAGCATCAGTTTGGTCGCCGAAGTGCTCTGATCGATGGCCAGTGTATATTTCATTGTTTCAAACGTATCGTATGGATTATTTGTCCAGCCAGCTGAGGACCGTCTGTTCGATGCCGGCGGCGTCGATGCCGTAATGATGGAAGATTTCCTTGGTCGTGCCCACGACGACGTTCTCGTCGGGGATTCCCAGAATCTTCATCGGAACCGGCCGGTTTTCAGCAACCGTCTGTGCGACGGCGGCACCCAGACCGCCATAAATGCTGTGTTCTTCAACCGTCACAATGCGACCGGTTTCGGCAGCTGCAGCCAGAACGGCCTCCGTATCGAAGGGTTTCAGCGTGTGCATGTCGAGCACGCGGGCGCGGATGCCGCGGGCAGCCAGCGCATCGGCGGCTGCGGCGCAATGGAAGACCGTTTCACCACAACCGATGATGGTTAGATCCTTGCCTTCGCGCAGACGGATAGATTTGCCTATCTGGAAAGGAATGTCGTACGACTCGTACACATTAGGCACGGCGTTGCGGCCCACACGGATGTAAACCGGATGCGGATAGTCGAGCAGTTGTTCCACCAGTTTGCGCGATTCGTAGATGTCACAAGGCAGCACCACTTCCATGCCGGGGAAGGTACGCAGCACGGCGATGTCGTGCAGACTGTGGTGAGTGGCGCCCAGATTGCCGTAGCTGACACCTCCGCTGACGCCCAGGATACGCACGGGCATCTGGGAATAGGCCACATCGGTCTTGACCTGTTCCAGCGAACGGGCCACATAGAAACAGGCAGGGCCACACACGAACACATTCTTGCCGGTCGAAGCCAGTCCGGCGGCCACACCGACGGCATTCTGTTCGGCGATGCCCAGTTCCACAAACTGACCGGGCAATTGTTTGGCAAAGTCGCCCAATGTCACACTGCCGCGCGCATCGGTGGTGACGGCCACGATATTCTTGTCCTTGAGACCGAACTCGACCAGCGAGTCGGTAATCATCTTTCTGCAGGGGATGGTATTGCTGGTGTCCATAATTACTTGCTTAATTGTTCGATACGGGCGGATATTTCGGAAATGGCCTGAGCATACTGTTCGTCGGTGGGCACTCCGTGATGCCACTTGGCGACATTTTCCATGTAGGAAACGCCCCTGCCTTTGGTCGTATGTGAAATGAGCAGATGGGGCTTTCCGTTAGCGAAATCAATCGAGCGGAAAGTCTCGAGAATGGATTTCATGTCATTTCCGTCCATATCGTAGACGTCCCAGCCGAATGCCTCCCAACGCTGACGCATAGGCTCGAGCGACATCACATCTTCCGTGCTGCCGCTGATCTGCAGGCCGTTGCGGTCGATGATGGCCACCAGATTGTCCAGTTTGTAATGGGAGGCTGCCATGGCGGCTTCGTAAATGGAACCTTCACCCTGTTCGCCGTCGCCCATCAGCACGTAGGTCTTGTATGATTTGGCGTCCATTTTGGCGCCGATGGCCATGCCCACGCCGGCGGGAAGTCCGTGTCCGAGCGCGCCGGTGTTCATTTCCACACCGGGCACTTTGCGGGTGGGATGGCCGCCGAGCTTGCTCTGGAAACAGCTGTAGGTCGACAGCAGTTCATCGCTGAAAAAGCCTTTCATGCAGAGCACGCAGTAAAGCGATTCCACACTGTGGCCTTTGCTCATGATGAAACGGTCGCGTTCGGAATAAGCGGGGTCTTCCGGACGCACATTCAACTGATGGAAATATAGAGCAGTGAGCACATCGGTCGATGAAAGCGAGCCCCCAGTATGGCCGGCGCGCGCACCATATATGATTTCTATCTCTCTCTTTCTGACCTGTTCAGCTTTTAGCTGGAGGTCTCTGACGATTTCTTCCTTGATTGGATTCATTGCTGGTGATTATTGACACACAAAGGTATGGTTAATTATTGTTCCTGTCTAATAAAAAATGGTTTATAACATTCATTTTTCGTCGCAGATGAAGGACTGATAAATGATATCCTGCAAATGGATTCTGATATCCAGTTTCGACAACAGATTGTTGGTGCGGTCCGGATGCACACGGTTGCTCAGGAATATGTATATCAGTTCGTTGTCCGGATCCACCCAGAAGCAGGTACCGGTAAATCCGGTATGGCCATAAGTGCGCGGCGAACAGTAGTGCGACACCGTCTGCGTGCGCGAGGCGTTGGGTTCGTAGGCGTCGAATCCCAACATGCGGCGGCTCAGCCGGCTGCGCGTTGAGGTGAAGAAGCGAATGGTTGACGGTTCGAAATAGCGCTGGTCGCCGTAGGCACCGCCATCGAGCAGCATCTGCAGATATTTGGCCAAATCGTTGGCATTGGAAAACACGCCTGCATTGCCGGAGACACCGCCTAGAAATGCCGCTGCTTCGTCATGAGGATATCCGTGGATGAGCTGATGGCGAAGTGCGGTGTCCAAAGCTGTCGGAACGATACGCTCCAGAGGCAGTCGATTGAGCGGAAGATACCCGGTCGTATAGGCTCCCAAAGGACGGAACAATTCCTCATCGGCCCATTTGTCGAGAGTCTTGTCAAGGATGGTTTCAGCCGCGAATCCCATCAGAATGAATCCCAGGTCGCTGTAGGTGTAGCGCGTGCGCTTGAGCAAATCCGAACGGCAGATGATGGCCGTGACGGAGTCGCGGAACGACTCGTTCACATAGAGGTCGGAAGCCACCTGCAGGCGGAAGGGTTCCTTTCCGGTCGGCGACACCATGTCGGGATAGAAGGAATAATGGCTGGGGGCGTAGGCCGACTGGTCGAACTGCAGCGTGTGGACAGAATCGGGACGATAGCTCAGGAAACGTTCGCAATCGTAGCTTGCCGTATCGATAAGAGACTGATAGAAAGGAACGAACGACGAAAGGCGCGCTTCGTGATAGAGCATCTGTCGGTAGCTGAGATTTTCCTTATCGGTCTCGCGCAAGGCCGGCAGATGTTTCGAGACGGGATCGTCCAGCGCCACTTTTCCATGCTCACACAACGACATGACGAGAGGAGTGGTGACAAGTGCCTTGGTCACCGACGCCAAATCGTAGACGTGTTCCGTGGTAACCGGTGTATAGCGGTCCACATCGGTCCATCCATAGGCCTTGTTCCAGACCACGACTCCCCTCCTGGCCACTAGCACCTGACAGCCCGGAAATGCCTTCAGGCCGATGGCTTCTTCCACAGCATAGTCCAGCCGTGCGAGCTTTTCCGAATCCATACCGACCTCTTCGGGCAAGCCGTAGGCCAGACGTGTCTTTTCGGTTTTCAGTCCCGTTCCCGCCGCATAATAGCCGCCTATGGGCGCCGGCAGTCTGCCCGTCACCGGACGGCCACCCATAATGGCCTGTGCGGCCGCTCTCTGAGCTCTTTCATCGATTTCGTAGGCCAGCATCACGGCGCGTGCCTTGACCAGGACATCGCCATAGGACGACAATGTGTAAGGAGAGGTGAAGAAACACAGACAGGAGCGTTCGAGCCCTTCAAGCTGCGCCAGAAGGGTGCGGCAGAGCTGGTTGTTGCTGTAGACGCCCACCAGCAGGCGGTCGAAGGTACGCAGGGAATCGCGGTAGACCGCCACCGACGCGAAGTCGGTCAGCGGAATGACAGGAAGGTTTTCCTGATACAAGCGAAGTGTCTCCACAAAAGGATTGTCATCGGCCTTCGCACCCACCAGCACCACGGCTGTCTTTTCACTGTCAAGATGATGTAAAGGCATGAAATCCTTATAGTTGCGCAGCAATGTAATGGACTGTCGGTAGAGTTCGTCGTCGAGCAGCACGGCCTGGGAGCTGAAAAGTGAGTCGGCCAAGCGGTCGCGGTCAATCCGGTAGGGTTTGTCCAGTCCGAGAATGTATTTGTAGGTGAGTACCTTGCGGCATTTGGCATCGATGAGGCTATCACTGAGGATGCCCTTTTCCACTGCACCGATGACGGCTTTCATGTCGGCGACCAGGCTGGCCGGATTGAGCAGGATGTCGTTGCCGGCCAGCAGCGCGCGGATGCAGTTCATGCCGCTGTAGGACGATGCCGAACCCTTCATGGCCATGGCGTCGGTGATGGCCAGTCCTTCGAAACCCAGTTCGGAGCGGAGCAGGCCATCGACAACCGTTTTGGACTGCGAGGAAGGAAGCCGTGTCTGCGCGTCGATGGCCGGCACGGAAAGATGCCCCACCATGACGCCCGAAATGCCTTGTTCTATGAGATGTCTGAACGGCAGCAGTTCCACGGTGTCCATGCCCTCGCGGCTGTTGTGCACCACGGCCAGCTGCTCGTGCGAATCTTCCATGGTGTTGCCATGACCTGGAAAATGCTTCATCACCGCCAGCACGCCGCCGTCTTCCAAACCTTTGGCATAGAGGCCCGCATAGGAGGCCACCCGCGCAGGGTCGGAACCGAACGAGCGGGTGTTGATGATGGGATTTTCGGGGTTGTTGTTGATGTCGGCTACGGGCGCAAAGCTCACCTGTATGCCCACCTGTCGGCATTGGCGGGCCATTTCGCGGCCGTATTCGTAAATGAGCTGCGAGTCAGCCACGGCGCCCAAAGTGGTGTTGTGTGGATAGGTCAGACAATTGTCGAGGCGCATAGCCAGGCCCCATTCGGCATCGGCACCGATGAGCAGGGGCACCTTGGCCACGGACTGCGCGCGCAGACAGGCGCTGACCTGGTCGTTGAGCGTGCCGCGGTCGAAATAGAGGCCTCCGATACCCTGGTTGCACACCCAGTCGGTCATCTTTTCGTTCCATACGGTTCCCCGGCTGCTGACGACAGGCATGAACAGCTGCCCCACCCTGGCTTCACGGCCGAGCGTGGACATGACGGAATCGACCCAGCGGACACATTGGTCGGAATGCGCATAACGGCGCCACAATTCGGGCTCTACGGCCCGAGCGGCAAGAAAAGAGACCCCAAGGGCCAGCACAAGACCTATCTTTTTCATTCGATTTTTCCTATTGGCATGCAAAGTTAGTCAAGATGTTGCACAAATGAAAAACATTTAGTTACTTTGCGGCCGTTTTGAGCAGCCTCTGTCGGAGTTATGAGAGAACCGGGAATGCTGCCGCAGAACGTCAAACCCAATAAACCATTTCAACAATGGATCTCATCAAGATTGCCGAAGAGGCATTTGCTACCGGAAAGGTTCATCCCAAATTCAAGAGCGGTGACACCGTTACCGTTGCCTATCGTATTAAAGAAGGTAACAAGGAACGTATCCAGAACTACCGCGGTGTCGTCATCAAAATCAGCGGTTGCGGCGACAAGAAGCGCTTCACCTGCCGCAAAATGTCTGACAACGTCGGTGTAGAGCGTATCTTCCCGCTCGAATCTCCGTTCATCGAAAGTATCACGGTCAACAAGATCGGTAAAGTCCGCAGAGCCAAACTGTACTATCTGCGCGCCCTCACCGGCAAGAAGGCCCGTATCAAAGAAAAAAGAAGCTGACAGTACTCTGCTTGAGGCTTCGGAAGCAGTCATCTTTTCGGTGGCTGCTTCTTTTTTTTTCAAAAAATCGCTACATTCGCTGCCAAAACCGACATTTATGAAGCATTACCGCATACTGTTCCTGTTTCTGCTGGCCGGGCTGTTCCGTCTGGGCGCCCAGGAAAACGCGCCGGCAGACAACATCAAAGAGACCGTCACCGAGCGCATGCTCCGCCAGGTGAGCGATTTTCCCGAAGAAAAGGTCTACCTTCAGACCGACAAGCCCTACTACTCGGCCGGAGACACCATCTGGTTCAAGGCATATCTGGTGCATGCGGCCCTCCATAAGGAGCTGAATTACAGTCGCTACATTTATGTAGAACTGATCAACGACGACAACGCGCTCATCAAGCGCATCAAGGTGCGTCCCGAAGACGGCATGTTCTACTGCCAGATGCCCATCAGTGCGGAAATCGCTTCGGGCCAGTACAGTCTGCGGGCCTACACCTACAACATGCAGAATCTGCCGGAGGACTATTTCTTCCGCAAACAGATATACATAGGCAATCTCATCAAGAGCAGCCAGAGCGAAGGCTCGGGCGAAGACTACGGCGCCGCCTCCGTGGGCAACGCCCGACGTGAATCCGCGTCGGGAAGCGATGCCGGCTACGGCGTGCAGTTCTTTCCCGAGGGCGGACATCTCATTGCCGGCGCCCTTCAGACCGTCGGATTCAAGGCTGTCCAGCGCGACGGATGGAGCACCGAAATCCATGGGCGCATCGTCGACGACCTGGGCAATGAGACGGCACAGTTCAGCAGCACACACAAGGGCATGGGCAGTTTTGCCTTCATGGCCGAAAAGGGCCGGCGTTACCATGCCGTCTGCGAAGACTACCTGGGAGAGGAATTGAGCGTGGACCTGCCCGCTCCATGCGATTCAGCCTACGCGCTGAGCGCCATTCCACGCGGCAACTTCCTCCGAATCGGGGTAACGACACCCGACAACGCTCCCCTGCCCGCACCTATGCACTTGATTGTACACGTGCGCGGGATTCCGCTTCTGAAAGCCAGTTTCCTGCCCGAGCGCCCCATGCTCGATGTGCCGCTCGACAATCTGCCGGCCGGAGTCATCCAGTTTCTGCTCATCGATGACGCCGGGCAGCTGCTGTCGGAGCGTCTGCATTTCGTCCGAAAGGAATCGCAGGCCCAAGTCTCCATTGATTTCGCAAAGCCCGTCTACGGCCGCCGCGAACGCGTCTACGGCAAGATGAGCGTGCGTGATGCGCAAGGCAATCCGCTGTCGGGACATTTTTCCGTCAGCGTAACCGACGACAATTCTGTTCGCCTGGATTCGGCAGGCCAGACCATCGAAAGCTATCTGCTGCTGACATCCGACCTAAGAGGCAACATCGAAGATCCGGGCGCCTATTTCCTGCCAGGCAACCTGCAGAGCGAACAGCAGCTCAATCTGCTGATGCTCACGCAGGGATGGCGGCGCTACGACATGCCTAAAGTCATTGCCGGACAGGGCGATCCGCTCGACCGCTTCGAATGGGAAGCCGGTTCGGTCCTCTGCGGACGTCTGCAGACCTATCCTTTCCGCCGGGCCATTCCCAACAACAACATTTCCATATTCAACTCGATGAACGGCTACATCAACGCGGTCATCACCGACAGCCGGGGTCGTTTCTGCATCGAGGGCTTCGAGTTTCCCGACAGTTCGTCCTTCTTCATTCAGGCGGACAAAAAGCAGACGACTTCGATCATGGAACTGGTCATCGAGCAACAGACCTATCCGGCCATCACGCAGAGCACGCTGCCGGCCAAGGACGACTTGAGCGACGCCGTCCTGCAGCGTTTCCTCCACAACAGCCGCGACCGCTATTACTACGACAACGGCGCCATGGTCATCAATTTGGGAGAAGTCTCGGTGGAGGGCAAGCGCTCGGACAACATCCGCAAAGAGCGCAGCGCCGGCTACACCTTCCCCAGCTATACCTTCGAACCAGAAGACATCGAAGACATGGCCGGGCTGACCCTGCTCGACATCCTCATTCAGGCTCCCGGCGTCACGCTGAACGCCAACGGCGACGGCGTGCTCATCCGCAACGCCACACCTCTTATCGTACTCGACGGCGTTCCGGCTCAGATGAGCGACCTCAGCACCATCCAGCCTTTCGACGTGGAAATGATCGACATTCTGAAGGACCCGACCCAGACCATGATTTTCCAAGGCGGCGGCAACGGCGTCATCTGCATCTATCTCAAACGCGGCCAACGCAACGAAGAAAAGGAACTGGGCAGCCATCAGAAAGTCGTTCCCTATTTGGGTTACACTTCTCCCAAGACCTTCTACCAGCCCATCTATTCGGTCGACCGCATACGCAATAGCACGCAGCCCGACCTGCGCACCACCATGTTGTGGGTACCGAACCTGAAGACCGACGGCTCGGGCGAAGCCGAACTGCGTTTCTACACGGGCGACACTCGGACATCTTATTCACTCGTGCTGGAGGGCATCACCGAAAGCGGACAGTTGGTGCACTACCGCACCGAAATTCAGCAGAAATAATGGTTTGAGGGCAGAACGCTCAGACCTCGAACGAGGTGCGCGGATCCTTGCCCCACATCATCTTAGCACGGAGCGTCTGCAGGAAAGACTGGCCTTCGCGGCGTACGATACGCACCGGAAAATCGGATTTACCAATGCGGAAAGTCATGGGCGCCTGCAGGCTATGGCTTCGGCCGTCGAGCGATGCCAGGAATGTTTTGCTGCGACTGATGACCGTGAGTGCCACCACATCGTCACGTCCAAGCACCAGGGGCCTGATGGTGAGGCTGTGGGGTGCTACGGGCACCATGATGAATCCGTCGTTTCGAGGCAACAGGATGGGTCCGCCAACACTCAGCGAATAGGCCGTCGAACCGGTGGCGGTCGATAGCAACAGTCCGTCCGACTGATAGTCATGCAGGTATTCGCCGTTGACCGTGGTCTGAATTTGCAGCATGGCGGCGGTATCTCGTTTGGTCAAGGCTATTTCGTTGAGCGCGTGCGGATAATCGAACTGATAGGAGTCGGATGTGATTTTCAGCTGATGGCGTTCTTCCACGATGACACGTCCGGAAAGCAAGTCTCGGGCCACTTGGTCCACATCCTGCCCGTCCGATGCCGAAAGGAAACCGAGCCGACCGGTATTGATGCCCAGAATGGGGATTTGCTTGTCTCCCACCCGCCTGGCCGTATTCAGAAAGGTGCCGTCGCCGCCTATGCTCAAGGCATAGTCGGCCTCGAAGACATCGCCAATGATAAAGTCGTCGACGGCAGGCACTTCCACCGTAGCGTCCTTCAGATAATCGTAAAACTGGCCATCCATCAGCACCTCGGCGCCCTCAGCTCTCAGCAAGCCTGTCAGACGGGCTATATTGCCTATGCTGTCTGGCTGGAACCGTTTTCCGAAAACTGCAATTTTCATCTTTTCGCAATTATGTTTTTTTTCCTAAAAATGCCGGATTATAGCGACAAATCATTTAATTTTGTGGTCTGCATCTGCCAGATTTCCGTCCGGCTGCTTCTGACAGCGCAAAAGTGATAAAAAATTGTCAAATGACCAAGTTAAGCGTCAACATCAACAAGATCGCCCTCATCCGCAACGCCAGGGGCGGTAATGTACCCGACATATTGCAGGTAGCCGCCGATGCCGAGCGTTTCGGTGCCGATGGCATCACGGTGCACCCTCGCCCCGACGAGCGTCACATCCGCTATCAGGACGTTCTCGACCTCAGGCCGCGCATCACCACCGAATTCAACATCGAAGGCTATCCATCGCAGCGTTTCATGGACCTGGTCCTTTCCGTCAGACCCAATCAGGTGACGCTGGTCCCCGACGCTCCCGACCAGATCACTTCCAATTCGGGCTGGGACACCTTCGCCCACGCCGATTTCCTGCGCGAAATTCTGGACGAGTGCTGCAACGCCGGCATCCGCACGTCGCTGTTTGTGGAGACCAATCTCCGCAACATTGAAAATGCGGCCAAGCTGGGCGCCGACCGCGTCGAACTCTACACCGGTCCCTACGCCGAAAACTTTGTCCGTCAGCCCGACAAGGCGGTGCTTCCTTTCGTAGCGGCCGCCAAGACCGCCCGCAAATGCGGTCTAAGCGTCAATGCCGGTCACGACCTCAATCTGCACAATCTGAAGGCCTTCCACGAGGCCATTCCTTTCGTTGAAGAAGTCTCCATCGGCCACGCGCTGGTGTCGGACGCTTTGTATCTAGGTTTGGAAAAGACCATCCAAGCCTATCTCGATTGTCTGAAATAACTGTTAGATATAATTATGAATCCGCTTTTACTCATCCAGGCAGAAGGCGCCGAACTGATGCCCGAACTGACCAGCATCGTCGAGCCCGTGGTCGAAGAGACCGTCAACCGAATCAGATTTTTTGACATGGCCCTCAAGGGCGGATGGCTGATGATTCCCATTGTGCTGCTGTTCGTGCTGGCCATCTACATTTTCATCGAACGTTGCATCACGCTGAAACAGGCGTCCAAGGAAGACGCCAACTTCATGAACCGCATCAAGGACTACATCATCGACGGAAACACCGATTCGGCACGCAAGCTCTGCAGCAAGACCGACACACCCACCGCCCGTATGGTCGAAAAAGGCATTTCGCGTCTGGGCCGTCCGACCAGCGAGGTGCAGGTAACCATCGACAATCAGGGAAACATCGAACTGATGCGTCTCGAAAAGGGTCTGAACCTGTTGGCAGCTGTCGCCGGCGGCACTCCCATGCTGGGATTCCTCGGCACGGTGCTGGGTATGGTACGCGCCTTCTACGACATGGCTTCGGCCGGCAACAATGTCGACATCACCCTACTTTCGTCGGGCATCTACACGGCCATGGTCACCACTGTGGCCGGTCTGATTGTGGGCGTTTGCGCCTATTTCGGATACAACTACCTCACATCCAGAGTTTCCAAAGTGGTTTCTCTGATGGAAAGCCGCACGATGGAATTCATGGATCTGCTCAACGGACCAAACAAATAAACCGATTGGGATATGGCACTCAAACAACATTGCAAGGCAGATCCGGGCATGAACATGTCGTCGATGACCGACGTGGTGTTTCTGCTGCTCATCTTCTTCATGATCACTTCGACGGTGGTCCATCCCAACGCCATCAAGATTCTGCTTCCCCAAAGCAAGGAGCAGACCTCGGCCAAGCCTCTCACCCGTGTGCTCATCGACGAAAACCTCAACTATTATGTAGCTTTCGGCAACGAGAAGGAGCAGGCCATCGCCTTCGACGACATCGAGGGTTTCCTGCAGACCTGCATCGACAGGGAGCCCGAAATGTATGTCGCTCTCTACGCCGACGAGACCATTCCCTATAAGGAACTGGTCAGAGTGTTGAATATCTGCAACGAAAACCATTTCAAACTGGTATTGGCCACCAGGCCTTCCGACGACTGACGCCATTTCTGATGAACGAACAGAATACCCATATTGTTTCGGCTGTCGCCACCGCCATCGTCATGGGGCTGATTGCTGTCCTGCTGCTCGAATGCGGCATGTCGGCCGTCGTGCCCGACAGCGAGCAGGGCCTGACCGTGAATTTCGGTGCCGTCGACCTGTCGGCCGGTCTGTTCGAGCCATACGCCGAGCAGCCGCAGCAGGTGCAGGAGCCGACTCCGGCACAGCCTGCCGCCCAGCCCGAGCCCGTGCAGGAAGAGCTGATGACGCAGGCCGAGGAATCGGTTGCGCTGGAAGCGCAGCAGGCTCGCGAGAAGGCCGAAAAGGAGGCTGAAGAAGCCCGTCGACGGGAGGAAGAGCGCATACGTCAGGAGCAGGAACGTCAGAAGAATCAGATCGACAACTTGGCAGCCAACGCCTTCGGCTCGCCGCAAGGGGCCGAAGCCGGCAATGACCAGGGAAACGGTGAGACACCCGCCGGCAATCAGGGCCAGCTTGAAGGCAACATCGAATCGGTCCATTTCGAAGGGTCCGGCAGCGGCGAAGGTTACAACTGGACGCTCGACGGTCGCGGACTTTTGAAGGGCATGCCCAAGCCTGCTTACGAGGGTGAAGCCGAAGGTGTCGTCAGAGTCGAAATCACGGTCAGTCCCGATGGCAGAGTCATCAAAGCCGAAACGACGCCCGATGGAACTACAGCAGAAGACATGAAGCTCCGTGTGGCCGCCGAAAATGCAGCCCGATCAGCTCAGTTCAATGCCATTTCCGGACACAACAACGCTCACGGCTACATCACCTACCATTTCCGTCTGAAATAAGCAACCCCTATCCGTTTCCTATGAAAGTGTTCGTATTCCTCGCCGAAGGTTTCGAAGAGACCGAAGCCATTGCCACCATCGACGTGCTGCGCCGCGCCGGCATTTCCACTGAAAGTGTCACCATCGGGAACGGGCTGTCTGTCAAAGGGGCCCACGGCATTTCCGTAGAAGCTGACCTCGACTTGGAAAAAGCGCTTGAAAGCATTGGGGAGGCCGATATGCTGGTGCTTCCCGGAGGCATGCCCGGCACACTCAATCTGAAAGCCTGCGAGCCCCTGCTCCAGCAGCTTAAGGCATTCGCCGACAGGGAAGACAAGGCATTGGCCGCCATCTGCGCAGCCCCCTCCATCCTGGGCGAACTCGGATTGCTCCAAGGGCACAAGGCCACCTGCTATCCCGGATTCGAGCCCGCGCTCTTGGGCGCGCGCAAATCGGGGAAGGAAACAGTCACCGACGGACGCATCATCACATCCGACGGTCCCGGACACGCCCTACAGTTCGGACTAGCCATCGTGCGCTATCTGCTCGGCGACGAAGCCGCCAAAACGGTCGGCAAGGGAATGCTGCTGTAGGAAATTTCTAAAAAGAGATTCCAACCGCAATCGGATATTC
The DNA here is from genome assembly GCA_045627385.1 of Bacteroidales bacterium. Taxonomy (GTDB): domain Bacteria; phylum Bacteroidota; class Bacteroidia; order Bacteroidales; family UBA1402; genus UBA1757. The sequence continues at coordinate 28,405 of JAZQNO010000028.1, read as the reverse complement.
TTGAATGAAGAGATTCCTACAAGAATTTCTTTTTCTTGAATATCAAGAGAATGACTCCAGAGAAGACAAACATCATGGCGATGGAGATCCAAAAACCCCATTCGCTGTCCAAGAACGGCATGCGCTTGAAGTTCTGGCCATAGATGCTGGCCACCAAGGTCGGAGGCATAAAGATGACCGACACGATGGTGAAGATTTTGATGATTTTGTTCTGGTCGATGTTGACCAGACCGAGGAAGGTGTCCTGGAGATAGTCTAGACGTTCGAAACTAAATTTCGTATGGTCAATGAGGGAGTTGATGTCCTTCACGACAATCGAGAGCTTGGGCATCAGTTCCTGCGGCATCAGTTCGCTCTTGAGCAGGTTGGAGATGGAACGCTGCTTTTCGATGATGTTCTGACGGATGGCCAGAATCTGTTCCTGCAGCTGCGTGATGTCCATCAGCACATCTTCATCCGCCTCCCGGATGATATCCGACAAATGGGCTATCTTGTCGATGATGTCCTCGATGATGTCGGCATCGCGTTCCACACGGCTTTCCAGAATCGAGACCATTACATGGAATCCGGTCGGATAGTTGCGTGGGCTCTGTATGAGCTTCTTGGCCGCATCGGCAAAGGTGGGCAGCGGTTCGCTATGAACCGTCACCAGAATGTCATTCTTGAGAATGAAGGACACCGTTTCCGACTCGAAGTCATTGAGCAGGAAATTGGAGTTGACCACCAGAGAATCGGAAGTTTCGATGTAGCGCGAACTCATCTCGATTTCTTCCATTTCCTCTTCTTCTTGGATATAGATTTTCAGAAAATCCTCCAACTGTTCCTCGACCTGCTCGTCCACGTCGTTGAGGTCGATCCACAGGAAACGTTCGCGGGGCGTCTCTTTGAGAAAGTCGAAACTGCGACTCACCTTGACGCGTCCGTTCTCGTGATAGTAAAGTTTGATTTCTGACATGGTTTACTGTTTTTTCAGGCTATGCCTGGGTGATTGATTGAGATTCCTGACTCTCCAAGCCCGCTTTGACCAACTGGGTCAGTTCGATGAACGCTTCCACGGAAAGCTGTTCGGGCCGTTTGTCAAAGACCGGTTGCCTGAAGACGGCCGCATCTTTTCCCAGCAAGGGCTTGAGCGAATTGCGCAAGGTCTTCCGACGCTGGTTGAAGGCCGTCTTGATCACTTTTTTAAACAATGCCTCATCGCAGGGAAGGCTCTGACGGCTGTTGCGGACCAGACGCACAACAGCCGATTTCACCTTGGGCGGCGGATTGAAGACATTTTCGTCGACAGTAAACAGATATTCGATATCGTAATACGCCTGAAGCAGCACGCTCAGAATGCCGTAGGCCTTGTGGCCGGCCGGCGAAGCGATGCGCTGGGCGACTTCTTTCTGAATCATGCCCACACACACGGGAATCTGCTCGCGGCAGTCGAGCAGGCGGAAGAAAATCTGCGAAGAGATGCAGTAGGGATAATTTCCGATGAGGATGAAAGCGTCGTCGCCGAAATGGCGCTTCATGTCCATCTTGAGGAAATCTTCAAACAGGATGTTCTCCCCCAACTCCGGAAAATGGATGTGCAGGTAATCGATGGATTCGCGGTCTATTTCGACCACTTTGAGACGATGTCCGGCCTCGAGGAGGAACTGCGTGAGGACTCCCGTGCCGGGTCCCACTTCGAGAACCGGCATACCGCGGTAGGCATCAATCGTTTGAGCGATACGACGCGCCACAGACAAATCCTTGAGGAAATGCTGTCCCAATGCTTTTTTCGGTGTCACCGTCGTCATCCACAGGCGTATCGTAAAGAATGAAACATATGTTTGGGCAAGTGGACAAATAAACGTACATTTGCGGCTGCCCAAGCCTTATCGGCGGCAAAAGTAGGAATATAAATTGGAAATGTTCGCAGAAAAATTGAAAAAGATTCTCAAATGGCTGTTGCCCCTGCTTCTGGGTGCCCTGCTTTTCTGGCTGGTCTATCGCAAGATGGACCTGAACGCCATGAAAGAGATTCTTTCCCAGGGGCTGCGCTGGCCGTGGGTCGGAGTCTATTTTCTTCTGTTTCTGCTTCCTATGATATTCCGCGGCATCCGCTGGAAACAGCTTATCGACCCGGTCTGCCCGGGCGGTCGGCTCAGCACGACCATTCTGTCGGTGTTCATCGCCTACGGCGCCAACCTGCTGTTTCCGCGCATCGGCGAAGTGGCCCGCTGCGGCGCCCTTAAGAAATACGACGGACTGAATTTTTCCAAAACATTGGGCACGGTGGTTACCGAACGTGTCTTCGACATCCTCTGCCTGGTGCTGATGGCGCTGGCAGCCCTGGTCATGCAGGTGGACGTGTTCCGCGATTTCCTGCAGGAAAATCCCGAGACCGGCGCCCGCCTGCTCGGGAAACTGCTGTCGTGGAAGTTGTGGCTTGGCATCGTTCTGGCGATACTCATCTGCGTTTTTGCCATCCGTTGGTTTAAGACCCGCCCCGTTTGGGAGCGTGTCCGCGATTTCTTCCGCCAGATGTGGACCGGCATGCTGAGCATCCGCACGCTCAAGCACCCCTGGCTGTTCGTCTTCAACACTCTGATGATCTGGGGGTCCTATTTCCTTTCCTTCTATGTGGGACAGTATTTCTTCCACGTGCCCTTCGCTCTGAGTTGGATGGCCATGTTCACCGCCTATGTGATGGGCAGTTTCGGCATCGTCGCGCCGGTTCAGGGCGGCATAGGCGCCTGGCATTTCATGGTCATCTTCACCCTTACTTTCTACGGCATTTCCTCTTCCCAAGCCGGCACTTTCGCCCTTACCGTCCACGGGCTCAACACCTTGCTTACCATAGTCTGCGGACTCGCCGCCTGGGGACTCGCCGCTATAGGCAGTCGGCAAAAAAATCAGCCGACTGTTTGATAACACGTTTTTTTTAGTTTTATTTGCATTCAACATTTCTAACTCTCTTATGGACAACAACGCCACTGCCCCACTGACTGCAGAAGCGGTCAATGAAGAATCTGTCATCGAGCAGGAACTCCAAATGCCCGATACTGCCACTGAATTCATCGCCTTCATCAAGACTCTGGTCGAAACCGAAAACCCGGAACGCAGCAAGGTCGAATCGGTCAAAGCCGCCTTCTACAAGCACCAGAAGCAGGAAATCGAATTGGCCAAGAAGTTGTTTGTCGAAGCTGGAAATGCGGTGGAAGACTTCGATATGGAGCCCTACAACGCCTTGGAGACCGAATTCAAATCACATTTGAACCTCTGGCGTGAAAAACGTGCCGAGCAGTTGGCTCAGGCGGCCAAGGAGAAGCAAGACAACTTTGTCAAGAAGACCACCATCATCGAGACCATCCACGAACTGAACGAAAATACCGAAGACATCCACAAAAGCCTCAACGAGGTGCGCCGTCTCCAACAGGAATGGAAAGAGACTGGCGAAGTGCCCCAGGAACAGGTGAATGTGCTTTGGAAAAAATATCAGGCCGAAATCGAGCGCTTCTACGACCAGTTGCGCCTGTACAACGAGTTCCGCGACTACGATTCGAAGAAGAACCTCGAACTGCAGACTGCCCTTTGTGAACAGGCTGAACAGTTGGTCGGCGAGAATGACGTGGTGGTGGCTTTCCGCAAGCTGCAGGAACTGCACGAACAGTGGCGTGAAATCGGTCCGGTGGCCAAGGAAATCCGCGAAGAGGTCTGGCAGCGTTTCAAAACCGCCTCTACCGAAATCAACAAGAAATATCAGCAGTTTTTCGAGCGTCTCAAAGAAAACGAGACCGAAAACCTCAATCAGAAGACGGCTCTCTGCGAAGCGCTGGAAGCCATCGAACTCGACAAACTGACTTCGATGAAGCTTTGGGAGAAAAAGACCCAGGAAATCATTGAAATTCAGGAAAAATGGAAGAGCATCGGTTTTGCTCCGAAAAAATCGAACCAGAAGATTTACGAGCGTTACCGCACCGCATGCGACCGTTTCTTCGAAGCCAAGAGCGCTTTCTACAAGGATGCCAAGAACGTGATGATGGCCAATCTGGAGAAAAAGAAAGCGCTCTGCGAACAGGCCGAAGCGCTGAAAGACAGCACCGACTGGGTCGCCACTTCCAATGTGCTGGTCCAGTTGCAGAAGGACTGGAAGACCATCGGCGCCGTTCCCCACAAAAATTCCGACGCCATCTGGAAACGTTTCGTGGCTGCCTGCGACTATTTCTTCGAACAGAAACAGAAGAATTCTTCTTCCAAGAAATCGGAAGAACAGACCAATCTCGACGCCAAAAAGGCTCTTATCGAAGAAGTCAAGGCCTACGAAGGCGAACCCGAAAACGGCATGGACCTGATCCGCGAGTTCAATGCCCGCTGGAATGCCATCGGTCATGTGCCTTTCCGCGAAAAGGACAAGGTCTACGAGGCTTGGCGTGAGGCCACCCAGCAGCTGATGAGCCGCCTCAACCTCAGTCGCGACAGCCGCCGTCCGAACCGCGGCAGTTCCGACAGCCGGCGTCCGGCAAGCGGCGGCAAAGCGCAGGACGAACGCAGCCGCCTGATGCGTCAGTATGAAACCGTCTGCAACGAAATCAAGACTTACGAAAACAATATGGGATTCTTCTCCCTTTCCTCTAAGAAAGGCGGAAATCCGCTGCTGGAAGAAATGAACCGCAATGTCGAAAAGCTCAAACAGGAGCGCGACAAACTGGTGCTGAAGATTCAGGAAATCGACAAGCGGGAAGAAGAAGAGCCTCAGGCTTGACGGCCTTCCTTAGAGTCGTTTTCGGAGGGAAAACCCAATTCTTCGAAAAGTTTCAGCCACATCGGTCCGATGTGTTCCATATCGAACAGGGCCGCCTGCCTGCAGGCGGCCTTCTTCATTTCACGCCGCTTTGAAGTGTTTTCGAGCAGCAGGCTCAGCTGATGCGCAAAGGCCTTTTCGTCGAAAGGTTTCACCAGGAATCCGCTTTCGCCGTCAGCCACCGCCAGACGCATTCCTTCATTGATGTCGAAAGCCACCACGGGGAGCCCTGCACGCTGGGCCTCCAGGACAGAAAGGCTCATTCCTTCGAACGAGGATGTCAGACAGAAGACAGAGGCGCCTTCGTAAAGGGAAGCATCGTGGCATACCGGACGGAATTCGACACTTGTCAGGCCGAGTTTTTCCACCATCCGCTGAAGCCGGGGACGGTCGGGACCCTCTCCCACCAGGCGCAGGGTCCATTCGGGAAAATGCGGAGAAACCCGCTTCCAAATGCGGATAAGACGGTCGAGACGCTTGTATGCGCGACTCATGCGGCCGGCATAGAGCACACAAGGCTTTTCAACGGGTAGTCCGGATGCGTCGCAGTCCTCAGATAACGGAAACGGCCAGACCGGATTGGGGATGGCGCATAGCTTCGGCTGAGCCTTCCCGCCATACAGACGTTTCTCCAATTCCTTTTTGTATTGGGGCGCCAGCACCACAAACGCGGCGGCACCTTCGATCTGGGCGCGCAAATCGCGGCTCACCTTCCGTTCCGACCAATGAGGGAAACATTTGACAAAGACATAGCGCCCGACATTGCGCAAACTCGGACAGGCCGCCACCTGCTCTTTCCAATCGATCAGATGGCGTCTCACATACAGCCAATCGATACAGCTGTGCAGGACATTGACAAAACGGCAGTTCGGATCGGCCTGGAAATCCAGATACACGTCCGATACGATGCCCTGATTGATGACGATTTCATACTTCTGCTCGCGAATCAATGCGGCGGCGAAGCGGCGGTTTTCAGCCGAATTCACAGAAGATGAATCGGGGAACTGCCAGAAATCGATTTCACCGTCATCCAAATCGAAGGGGACAGCGCCATCGCTCATGGACAGGATTCCGACCCGACAATAAGGGCCGAGCCATTGGGCCAGTTGCAGACTGACACGTTCAATTCCACCCAACTGGCGGTACGACTCCATCAGGATAAGCAGGCGTTTCATTTGGCGGAAGACAAAAGGGTGAGACGGTATTTCAAAGCGGCTTTCCAAGGCAGACGGCAAGCGATGCTGCGCATCGCCTGCCTGATTTGACGGGCCATTGAGGCATTTCGGCTGCGGAAAGCGAAATCCATATAGTAAGCGCTGCGATCGTTCAGATAGGGCTGGATGTCAGCCGCTTCCATTTCCAAAAAACGAGCCCAGGCAATGGTCTGGCAGAAGGCGCCCACACAGAAGCGGAAATATTTGCTGCGGTCTTTCGAATGGTTGACCGATTCGGGCAGATGACGGTAGGCCTGAGAAGGGTGCGCCTGATAGGCAATCGGTCCGGCCATCAGCAGAGCGGCTGTCACCGAAATGTCCTCGCAGACCATGTCGTCGGAGATGAAACGATCGGGATGGGCTGTCAGCGCCTCCAAGATGATTTGTTTGCGGTAAATGGAGGCCGACAGGCTCACTTCCGGCCGGCGGGTGCGCCCCAGAAAACGGGCGGCCGCCGCCCTTCCCCACTCCTGCTCGTCGCAGATATCCGCTTTGATGTCCGGCTGATGGACCGTATGGGTGCCCGTTTCCATATCGTAATCTTCCCAGTCGGCCGAAACCGCCGAAAAGGAAGGATGCTGCAGCAGCCATTCGGTCTGGCTTTGGATATGGTAGCGGTCGGTACAGAAATCGTCTCCGGCACAGTCGGCGATGAACTCTCCGCGGGCCATTTGCAGACAGTCGAAGTAATTGCGCAGCAAGCCTTTGTTGGAAGCGCTTTCCACCAGCACGATACGATCGGGATAACGTTCGGCGTACGAGCGGCAGACAAGGGCGGTTCCGTCGGTGGAGGCGTCCTCGCCTATGATGATTTCATAAGGATAGTCTGTCTGCTGGTCCAGCACAGATTCGATGGCCTGAGCCACATAGTTCTCCTGATTGTAAGTGAGCAGAATGACGGAAATCAGCGGCTTATCCATGGTTCAGTCTGTTTTTGAGTTTGTTCCAAGCCACAGCAAGCGGCCAGATGCGGTTGAATTGCCACAAGGAATACACGAGAGACAGCAGCAACAGGGCGGCCGACAGCGTCCATTTGAACCAGGACGGACTCAAGAAGACGGCCATCGCGAAGGCGGCAGCCACAAACAGCAGCGAAACCAGTCCGAGGCCGATGTCTTTGGCGTCGGGCCGCCAGCCGCAGAGACGCTTGGCGATGAGGGCCACCACCGGCGTGTAGAGGATATGGGCGCCCACATAGGCCATACCTATGCCTTCCAGTCCGAAGACAGGCCATCCGAGCAGACAGAAAGCGAAATAGAGTCCGTACCAGAGAAATTCCGTCAGCATGAAAACGAATCCCCTGCCCTTGCTCAGAATGACGAATCCGAGAGGCCAGTTGAGCACCTTCAGGAAGGCGCCGAGAATCTGCCAGCGCAGAATGCCTTCGGCTGGAATGAATTTGGCCGAATAGAGAATTCTCAGCACCAGGGGCGAAAACAGCAGCATGGCGACGACCAGAGAGACCGATACCAGAATGGCCACGTGAAGCTGCTCGTTCACATAGCGTTTCATCTGTTCCGAATCGTGGCTGACTGCGCAGAGACGAGGAAAATAGTCGGTGGCCATGGCCGACAGAATGGCCGACACCGACATGGCCGTGACAGACCAGGACGATTGGAAAAGGCCAACGGTTTCGATATCCGACATTTTTCCCAGGTAGCTTTTCACCAGCATCATGGTCAGCGTGGCGGCCATCAGAGAAGCCATATTGAAACAGCCCAGTTTCACCATCTGGCGTCCCTGTCGGAAAGTGTCCGCCCAGGTCTGCGAGATGGACGGAATCTTCATTTTCCAGACGTAGAATCCGCTGAAGACCAGGGTCGCCAGCGAAGAGGCCAGCAGGGCGGGAACCACGCCTTCTTCCTTGAACAGCCAGAACAGCACCGATGAAATCAGAAATCCCAGCAGGCTGCCCAGCACGGACGATTTGGCCATGTCGCCGATGTGGCGCATACCCTGAAGCAACGCCCGCTGGCCGGCGGAGACCGCCGCCAGAAATACAGAGAAAGACAGTATGCAGATGGAGACGACATGCTGTTCGTCCTCAAAAACCAGCCGGCTCAACTGTTTGGAGAAAGCCAAGGTGAGAAGGGCGCCCAGCACAGCCGTCAGCAGCACCCAGCGCCGCAAAGTGAGCGCCGTGCGCGAAATGCGCTGGCCGTCGCCCGATGCCTGCGCTTCGGACACATCTTTCACAGCGCTGAAACTCAAGCCCAAGTCGCTGACCGAATGCACGAAATCGACCACCGACTGATACAGTCCCATCAGGCCCACGCCCAAAGGGCCGATCAGCAAAGCGGCCACCTTGTTGCGCAGAAAGGCGATAAGCATGTTCAGCAGCTGCGAACCGCCGAAAATGCCCGTAGACCTGACTATCTGACCGTATGACTGCGACTGCTTTTCCATATCAGCATTCTCCACCGGCACGGACCTCGTAAATCCGCTCGCGGACAAAATATTGTTGAGCCAATTGTCTGATTTCCTCGGCCGATATCTTCATCATCACATCCAGTTCGTATTCGAACCGACGCATTTCGATGCCCTGTTCCAAACTCATCTGACAAATGTTGGCCAATGCGAAGGGACCGTCGAGCATACGTGCGTACTCTCCCGACAGATAACGGCGCACGCGCAGCAGTTCGTCGTCGGGAACCGTTTCATGCTTCAGACGCTCCATTTCCTGCCAGATGCATTCGGTCAGATCGGGCACATAGGCCAGTGCCGTCTGCGTGTAGATATCGATATACGCCTCGTCATTGAAAACCGTCAAAGTGGATTCAATGCCGTAGGTGTAGCCTTTTTCTTCTCGGACCACCGTCATCAGCCGGCTGCCGAAATAACCGCCCAACACGGTGTTGAGCACTTTCAGCCCCACGAAATCGGGATGGTCCTTGCCTGCCACCGGGATGGTCAGTTGAATGGCCGCCTGCAGAGAGGAAGCCTTGGGGACAAATGCCGTCTTCTCCCCGCTCGGACAGGGACTCGGCCAGACATATTTCCGACCTTCGTGAAAGGGAAATTGCGCCAGTTCTTTTCCGAACAGGCGGTCCATCAGTTCGATATCCGCATCCTGCACATCGCCTGTCATGATCAGTACCGAGTGGTCGGGACGATAGTGCCGGCGGTGGAAATCGCGGACAGTCTCTGTGGTGACGCGGTCGAAATCGGCTTCGGCCAGACGATGTCCACAGGGATGGTCCTTTCCGAAGACCAGTTCGTTCATCCGATAGCTGGCCAAAGTGCGTTCCTTTTCCTTTTCCAAGAGCCAGTTCTGATAATTTTGGGCTTTCAGAATGGAAAGTTCCTCTTCAGGAAAAGTGGGATAATAGAAAATGTCGCGAAGAAGAAGGGCCGTCTGAGCCAGATGTTTGCGTGGCGTGCACAAGGTGACGTAGGCATATTCGTACTCGATGCCCGAATAGAGATATGCACCGTATTGGTCGAGGCACTCAGCCACTTGAGCCGAATTTTTGCCCGGAATACCTTCTTTCAGCATCAGATTGGTCAGGCGGGCCAGCAGAGGACGGTCCTGCCAGATGACACCGGCTCGGACCATCAGATCGACCCGAATCAGAGAAGGTGCATGCGTCCTTCGATGACGGATTTCCACACCGGAAACGAGCCGGTTCACTGTAAGCTCCGGAATTTCGACGGTTTCCAGAAGAGAAACCACAGGGGCAGCAAACCGCTCGGTGGGAATCATAGCAAACCGCTCTTTAGGATACGTTCCAAATCTTCGGGAGTATCAACAGCCAGATTTTCCACATCCGTCACGGCGACACGGATGGAATAGCCGTTTTCCAGCCAGCGCAACTGCTCAAGCGATTCGGCCAGTTCCAGTGGCGTCTGCTCGAGTCGGGCGATGGACGACAACACATCACAACGATAGGCATAGATGCCCAAGTGTTTGTAGAAAACATGTTTGGAAAGCCACTCTTCCTGAGGGACATTTCTCAGATAGGGCACCACCGAACGACTGAAGCACATGGCTTCCGATTGTCGGTTGAGCACGACCTTGGGCGAATTGGGATTGAATAGCGCCTCCAGTCCCTCGTCCGGACGGAAAGCTCTGACCAGAGTGGCCAGTTGAGTCTCCGGATGGTCTTCGAAACAGGATTTCAAGAGTTCTATCTGTTCGGGACGGATGAAAGGCTCGTCGCCTTGAATGTTGATGACGACATCGTAATCGCCCTCCACCAGTGTCATGGCTTCGGCGCAACGGTCCGTGCCGCTGCGGTGATGGGTGCCCGTCATGACCACACGACCGCCGAAAGCTCTGACGGCATCGAATATACGTTGGTCGTCGGTGGCCACATAGGCCGCATCCAGACTGCCGCAGACTTGCTCGTACACACGCTGAATCATCGGCTTTCCACCGATGTCAGCCAAAGGTTTGCCCGGAAAACGCGTCGAGGCGTAACGAGCGGGTATAAGACCTAAAAATCTCATAATCAATTTATTTCTTCAACATAAAGCTGACCGGCCTCGCAACGGACCACTTTCACGGGACGGCCGTCTTCGATATAGCCGAACTGGGCGACCGCATCGTAGAGCGTTCCGTCGATAACAATCTTTCCCGAAGGACGAAGAATAGAAGCTGTCTGTCCAGTTTGACCAATCAACTCTTTGAGTTCCGAAGGAACACCCACATAACCTTCTTCATCCTTTTGGGTTGATAATAGAGCCATTTTGCTGAACGTACCCTTTCCCGTGCCGATTTTCGATGTCAGCCACAGACAGACAAGCGTAGCCAGGATCATACTGACAATCACCAAAAGAAGAGCTTCATCGAAATCGCCCATCGACATGCCTTTCAAAGAGAAATGCACCTCGTCGACCAGAGCGAAACTCAAACCGGCGACCATGCAGATGATGCCCAGAATGCCGGTCACGCCGAATCCGGGAATGACCAGTATCTCGACGAAGAGCAGCAGCACGCCGACCACGAAAACGATGATTTCCCAATATGCCACCATTCCGTCCATGAAGAGCGGTGCGAAATAGAGAAGCGCGGCCACGAAAGCGGCGATGCTGGGAAATCCGATGCCCGGGCTCTGAAGTTCGAACCAGATGCCGGCGACGATAATCATGATGAGCAGTCCTCTGAGAGCCGAATTCATCAGGCCGCCTTTCACCTTGTCCTTGGAAGAGAGCGTGAATTGGCGGTGCGTATAAGGCTGGCCGTCGAGTTCGGCGGCGATGAGTTCGTCCACACTTTCGACGATGGCATCGCAGAAGCCATACTTTTGGGCCTCGGAAGCCGTCAGCGTGAGCACTTTGCCGGTGTCCACAAGTCCGGGGACCACCACGTCGGGATCGACGAAAGCCTCCGCTATCTGCGGATTGCGGCCCGTAGTTTCGGCTGTGGCGCGGATCATCGCGCGCATATATGACTGATATTTGTCGGGAGCGGCCGCCCCACTCTGGTTGACTACGGTCGAAGCGCCGATGGTGGCGCCGCTTCTCATATAGATGCGGTCACAGGCCACCGAAATGAGCGCGCCGGCCGAGGCCGCGTTAGGATCGATAAACACGCAGACAGGCGCTTTCGTGTTGAGAATTCGGGTACGGATGGAATCGGCATAGGAGACCTCTCCTCCGTAAGTGTTCATGTGGAGCAGAATCAGATCGGCCTCGGAAGCCTCCGCCTGATCGAAACCGCGGCTTATTTGGAGCCAGGATGCTGCATTGACATCGCTGGTGAGGTCGACCTGCCAGACCTGCAGCATTTTGGAGGAAGGTGTTTCAGTCGAATCGGCCGTAGACATGACAGTTTCCCGAGACGGAAGCGTTTCCTGTGCCGAAAGGACAGATGCGTATGGCCAGGCCAGCAAAGTGGCCAACATCGTGGTGAGAAAAAACTTCATTTTCATCTGTATGGCGATTGGTTTGACAGGGCGAATATACGCAATCAGTCTTGGCTTTGCAAGGGCTTATTCTGGACAATTTGCATCTGCTGCAATACAGATTCCTCATGGACGGCCTCCATAATGCGGGCCATGCACTCTCGACCTATACCGCTTCGCTCGGCCTCGGTCAGCTGCCTTTCCAAAATTTCGCCGTAGCGGGAAGCCTGCAACACCTGAATGCCGTGCTGTTTCTTGTAGTGGCCGATCTCGCGGCAGATGTCCAAACGCTGGGCCAGCAGGTCGGTCAGACGGCGGTCGCAGTCGTCGATCTGCGCACGCCAACGGGCCAGCGAACAGTCGTCGGCACTGCTGTCGCGGATGACCAGACCCGAAAGCAGTTCGGACAGGTCGGCTGGTGTCAGCTGCTGTGCGGCATCGCTCAGCGCCTGTTCGGGGCAACAGTGCGATTCGATGAAGAGTCCGTCGAAATTCAGGTCCATCGCCTGCTGGGCCAAGGATGCGATCAGCTCGCGCCGGCCGGCCATGTGGCTTGGATCGCAAAGCATCAGCATGTCGGGATAGCGGCGCCGCATTTCGAAAGCCACCGGCCAGCGGGGTTCGTTGCGGTAAGAAATGCCGGAAGATCGGTTTTCAAATCCTTGCGGAAAGCCTCTCAACACAATGCCCGTCTGAGAGATGCCGGCCTTGTCGAAACGTTCGACCGCCCCACTCCACAGGTCCGCATCGGGAATGACCGGATTTTTCACAAGCACGGCCACCGACGCTCCCCTTACAGCGTCTGCCAGTTCCTGTACGAGAAAAGGATTCACGGTTGTCCGTGCCCCGATCCAGAGGATGTCGACACCGGCTTTCAGAGCCTTTTCCACGTGGGCGGGAGTGGCGACTTCGGTGGCCAGGCGCATGCCCGTTTCGAGGCGCACGCGCTTAAGCCATTCCAGACCGCGCTCTCCCACTCCTTCGAAGGCATCCGGACGCGTACGGGGTTTCCACAGTCCGGCACGAAAAATGTCCACACCGGCAGCCGCCAGCTGGCGGGCCGAACAGAGCGTCTGCTCTTCCGTCTCTGCACTGCAGGGACCGGCTATCACCCAAGGATGCCGTAGGTTTCTGTCCAAGTCCATATCTGTCATTCTGTCGTTTTCCCTTCTTCAGCAAATCGTCGCCGGCCCTTTTCGCTGAGCGAATAATCGAAATTGTCCACATCGACCAGTCCGCGGTCCATCATGAAACGCAGCACCGGCAAGACTTTGACCGGTTCGAAGGAAAGGCTGTCGGCCAGTTCCTCCAAGCTGCGGCTTCCATCCTTGAGCCGCAGGGCCAGCGACTCCATGATTTCGTCGGCCTCGTACTGACGGATACCCTGTTCCGTGCGTTTCAGGCAGACGTCGCACTGATGGCAGAGAGGGGCGTGTTTCTGCCCGAAATAGTGCAAGAGCCGCCGGCTGCGGCAGATGCTGTCGTCGGTGGCATAGGAGACCATCGCCCCGATGCGTTCCTCGAAACGGCGCTGACGGTCTTCGTAGATGTCGGCCGTCAATCGGAGTTCCTTGCCTTCGACACGGTCCTTGGTGAGGATGACGTAGGGGGTCTTGCGCTGGGGAATATAGGTGAGCACTCCGTAAGACTGGAGTTTTTTCAGGGCTTTGTAGACCGACTCACGATCCGTTTGGCAACGCTGCGCGATGAGCGATTCGTCTATGCGCACATAATCGGCGAACAGCCCCGAATAGGACCGCAGCAAGACTTGAAGCACCCGCTCCGTGTCGGCATCGGCATTGACTTCGTACAGCGCGTTACGGTCCATGTTGAAACAGACACGGGAATTGTTCTCCTCCTCGTCGGTGAGTTCCAAATAGCCGGCCTGCTGCAATATTTTCAGCGCGCTGAACGCCTGATTCGGATTGAGATGGCGCTCGACGCAGAACTGCGTCAGATCGAAGGCGACAATCATTCCCTCCCCTGTGCCGACGCCTATTTCGTAATGGTAGCATAGTTTGTCATAGACCTTGCGAATATAGTCTTTATCTGGAAAAGTATCAGCTATTCGCCTTTTCAGGCGAGTGGCGTCGGCGGCTTGGAACAGCAAGACGGCGTAGGCTTTCTTTCCGTCACGTCCGGCACGTCCGGCTTCTTGGAAATAGGCTTCTATGGAATCTGGCATGTCATAGTGCACCACCAGGCGCACATCCGCTTTGTCGATGCCCATGCCGAAGGCGTTTGTCGATGCGATGACCCGAGTCTTTCCGCTCTTCCAGTCGGCCTGCCGAAGGTTCTTGGTCTCATCGCTGAGACCGGCATGGTAGTAGTCGGCCGATATGCCGTTCTGCTGGAGAAATGCGGCCACTTCCTGCGTCCGCTTTCTCATACGGACATAGACGATGGCCGTTCCGGGCACTCCGGCCAGCAGTTTGAGCAGCATCTTGTCCTTGTCGTCGGTACGGCGCACGACATACGACAGATTGCTGCGTTCGAAGCTCACACTGAACACATTCGGCTTTTCAAAACCCAAGCGGACCTGGATGTCGTCCACCACATCGGGCGTGGCCGTGGCGGTGACGGCCAGCACAGGGACGCCGGGCAGATATTGCCTGACAGAGGCTATCTGCAGGTAGGAGGGGCGGAAATCGTAGCCCCACTGCGAGATGCAGTGCGCCTCATCGACCACCAGATAATTGACATCCAGCCCCTGCAGCCGCTCCAGAAACAGGTCGGTGCCCAGACGTTCCGGCGACACGTACAGGAACTTGTAATCGCCGTAGACGCAATTGTCGAATGTCGTCACGATTTCCGGCTGCGTCATTCCGGAATAGATGCAGGCCGCCTTGATGCCCATCGAACGGAGCCGTTCCACCTGATCTTTCATCAGAGCGACCAGAGGGGTCACGACCAGACAGATGCCCTCTTTGGCCAGGGCAGGCACCTGAAAAGTGATGGATTTTCCACCGCCTGTCGGCATCAGCCCCAGCGTGTCGCGGCCGCTGGCCAACGACTCGATGATGTCGAGCTGCATGGGGCGGAAGTCTTCGTATCCCCAATACTGTCGGAGGATGTCGTGGAAAATACTCATCGGCGGTAGGGAAAAAAGCCGGCCATCAGAAGATGTCCGGCCCTTGGATTCAGTCTTCCTTGATGTCCTTGATAAGCAGCTGTATCGAAGTGTTGCCGTTGTAGGTGTTTTCTTCGAGGCTGTAGCAGATGTCGAAGGGATTGAACGACTTCACGTGCGCGTTGTGTTCGTGCATTCCGAAGGCGATGCCGTTCATGATGTTCTCCGAATTACTGTCAACCAGTTCCAGTTTGAGATGTTCCTGATCGCGACCGACCAGACGGCTGGTGCCGTAGTCGAACACCCTTCTCGTGCAGAAGATGGGCTTGTTGTTGTCGGGACCGAAAGGATTGAACTGTTTCAGGATGCGGAAAAACTTGGGCGTGATGTCGTGAAACTGTATTTCCGAATCGATGTCGATGGTGGGAACCGTCTGCTCCTGACTGATGTTCTCGGCCACATAGTCTTCGAAACGTTCGCGGAAACGGTCCACATTCTCCATCTTCATGGACAGGCCGGCCGCATAAGTGTGGCCGCCGAAGTTTTCAAGCAGGTCGCGACAGGAATCGACCGCCTTGTAGATGTCGAAACCGGGCACGCTGCGGGCCGAACCGGTGGCCAGGTCGCCCGAACGGGTCAGCACCACGGCCGGACGGTAGTATTCTTCCGCCAGACGGGAGGCTACGATGCCGATGACGCCCTTGTGCCACTCCTCGTTGAAGACCACGATGCCCTTGTGGGCGTCCAAATCTTTGACCGAACTGAGAATCTTGTTGGCCTCCTTGGTGATGTCTTTGTCCAGATTCTTGCGTGTCTGGTTGTATTCGTCGATTTGTACGGCCTTTTCCTTGGCGAATCGCATGTCCTTGGTTACCAGCAGGTCGACCGCTTCGGCAGCCGATTGGATGCGGCCGGATGCGTTCAGACGCGGACCGATTTTGAAGACAATGTCGCTGATGGTGATTTCCTTGTCGTCGAGACCGCAGACATGGATGATGGCTTTGAGGCCGATGCTGGGATTGGCGTTGAGCTGCTTGAGCCCGTGGAATGCGAGAATGCGGTTCTCTCCCGTGATGGGCACGATGTCGGAAGCGATGCTGACGGTGACCAGGTCGAGCAGAGGCACCAGTTCCGAGAAGGCGATGTCATTGTCTTTGGCAAAGGCCTGCATCAGTTTGAAACCTACGCCGCAGCCCGACAGTTCCCCGTAAGGATAGGTCGAATCCAGGCGTTTGGCATCCAGCACCGCCACTGCGGGAGGCAGCTGGTCGTCGGGTTTGTGATGGTCGCAGATGATGAAATCGACGCCTTTTTCCTTGGCATAGGCGACCTTTTCCACGGCCTTGATGCCGCAGTCGAGGGCTATGACCAACGAAAAATGATTGTCATGGGCGAAATCGATTCCCTGATACGAAATGCCGTACCCTTCCACATAACGGTCGGGCAGATAATAGTCCAGATTGGTCGTATACTGGCGCAAAAACTTGTAGACCAGAGCCACTGCCGTGGCGCCATCCACATCATAATCCCCGTAAACCAGAATTTTTTCCTTGTTGGCAATCGCCTGATTCAAGCGCTGTACAGCCTTGTCCATATCCTTCATCAGGAAGGGGTCGTGCAAGTCTGAAAGTTGAGGCCTGAAAAACTTCTTCGCCTCATCAAACGTGGTGATTCCTCTTTGAATCAGGAGCTTTGCCAAAATAGGGCTAACTCCAAGTGCTTCAGCTAATTCTTTCTTTGTCTTTTCTTGTTCGGGGCTAAGGGTTAAAACGTTCCACTTATTGTCCATCAACTATATTGTTTGTTTCTTTTTTCCTTTCGGGGCCGTCTCTCCAGACGGATGCGACCGCGCCTTCTCCCGTCCTGCGCCACAGGCGCCAATGGAGACGGAACAAATTACGGCACGATAACTATGGGGCAAAGTTAGCACTTTATTCTGGCAATAACTATTATCCGAGCTCTTTTTCCTGCACTTTTTGATTTTTTATCCTTACCTTTGACACTGCTTGCACCTTATCAGTATAAGGTGCTCGAAAATGAACGCTATGAATTTCGGAGAAGAAATAAAAAGGGCCAAGGAGGTCCTGATAAAGGGCGGCGTCATCCTCTACCCGACCGACACCATTTGGGGAATCGGTTGCGACGCCACCAACCCGGAGGCGGTCAGACGCGTCTATGAAATCAAGCGGCGCGCCGAGAGCAAAGCCCTGTTGGTGCTGGTGGATTCAGCCGCCAAAGTGCAGTATTATGTGGAAGAGATGCCCGACATCGCCTGGGATCTGATCGACATGGCCGAAAAGCCGCTGACCGTCATCTACGACAAGGGACGCAATCTGGCGCCCAATCTGCTGGCCGAAGACGGCAGCATCGGCATCCGCGTCACCAGGGAGGCCTTCTCGCACGGTCTGTGCGAAAGTTTCCACAAGGCCATCGTCTCCACCTCGGCCAATCTGGCCGGAGAGCCTTCTCCACAGACATTCGCCCAAATTTCCGACGAAATCAGACAAGCGGTCGACTACATCGTCGGCTGCCGTCAGGACGAAACCGAGCCGGCCTCGCCCTCGTCCATCGTCAAACTCGGACAGGGAGGTCTCATCAAGGTGATCCGACCATGAGCAATGACCGCCGGAAAATAAGGGGATATCTGCTGACCGACTTTCTGTCGGCCCTGGCGGCATGGCTGGTCTTCAGCGTGTTCCGCTACGGGCTGTCGCCCGGCGACACCGGTTTTTCCAGCCTTCAGACCTTTCTGACGGCGCCCAAACAGCTGGTGCTGGACTTCGTCGTTTCGGCCTTCGCCTGTCTGGTCCACTGGTTTCTGGGCTATTACAGCCAGCCCCGCCTCAAACGCCGCAGCCGCGACTGGTTCCAGTCGGCCGTCAGCGCCCTGATCGTGTCGCTGGCCATCTTCTTTCTGGCCATCATCAACGACTACCCCGAAGACTACACCGACTTCTACCTTGTCTTCATCGGCCTGTTTGTCAGTCTGCTGTTTTTCACCGCATTGCCTCGCACCTGGATTACAGGCGCGACCATCGCGCGGCGCCGCAGAAAGCCCGACTGCAGCTGTGCCGTGCCGACGCTGGTGGCAGGTGACGGGCAGGAACTCGCGCGATTGAGGAATTTTCTGCGGCGCCGGCCCGAAGCCAGCCCTTATTTCGAGCTTACCTGCTGCGACACAGATTCCTCAGAAATCGACTTGGACAAGACAGCCGGACAAATCGCGTCCCTTCTCGAAAGCCATCCGGAGACAGAATGCCTCATTCTGGCCTTCGAAAGTTGGAGCCCGCAGCAGATCCAGTCGCTCACTAACCGCCTGCTGCGCTTCCGCATCGACATCTTCATCACCGTACGCGCACAGGAAATGATTATCGGCGACATTTCCATCGATTCGGTATCGGGCGTGCCCCTTCGTCTGCTCAGTCCCAGGCCCATGCCCCTATGGGAGGCCCACACCAAACGCCTTGCGGACCTGCTGGTCTCCTTCATCGGCCTGCTGCTCTGCCTGCCGCTGTTCGCCTGGCTGGCCATCCGGATCAAATGCGATTCGAAAGGTCCCGTCTTCTACCGTCAGGAACGCTTGGGAAAAGACGGAAAGCCCTTCCGCATCATCAAGTTCCGCAGCATGAGGGCCGACGCCGAACCCGACGGCCCGATGCTTTCGTCGGCCAACGACCCGCGCATCACGCCGGTGGGCCGTCTGCTGCGGCGCTACCGATTCGACGAACTGCCCCAGCTCGTCAATGTCCTCGTGGGCGACATGTCGCTGGTCGGTCCCCGTCCCGAAAGGGCGTTCTACGCCGAACAGCTGTCCGAAAAGGCTCCCTACTACCCGCTCATCTGGAATGTCCGGCCCGGACTGACCTCGCTGGGAATCGTCAAATACGGCTATGCCGACTCGGTCGACAAGATGCTCCGGCGCCTCGACTACGACATGCTCTACCTGAGAAACCAGTCGCTTTTGATGGATGCGAAAGTCATCTTGTTTACAATCAAGCCATTGGCCTTGGGAGAAGGTGTCTGAAATCTTGCTTCCGAGTTTATGTAAAATCCTTCGAAAGGCTTTGCTTGCTTGCATCGGAATACGTATTTTTGCTGAACCAAATTTTCACTAAAAATGGATAAGAACATCGCCATGAACCCCAACCGGTTGGTTCAATATCTCAAAAAGCCGGCAGCTCAGTTTACCCGCGAAGACATCATCCGCTATTGCGAGGAAAATGCCGTAGAATTCATCAATTTCCACTACTGCGGTTGGGACGGCCGGCTCAAGACGCTCAACTTCGTCATTGGGAGCCGCGAACACTTGGAAAGCATCCTTTCCGCCGGAGAGCGTGTGGACGGCAGCAGTCTATTTCCATTTGTAGAAGCTGGAAAATCAGATCTTTATGTTATTCCTAAATACAGAACCGCCTTTTTGAACCCCTTCACCGAAGTGCCCACGGTCGACCTGCTCTGCTCGTTCTACAACCGTGACGGCCAACCCTTTGAGAGTTCTCCTGAATTCATTCTCAAAAAAGCCCACCGCGCACTGAAGGAAACCGGTCTGGCCGACGAATTCCAGACCATGGGCGAACTGGAATATTATGTGATCGCCGATGCCGAGGACCTTTACCCCGTTCCCGACCAGAAAGGCTATCACGAAAGCGCTCCCTTCAACAAGTTCACCGAATACCGCGTCGAGGCCATGAGACTCATCGCCCAGGCCGGCGGTCAGATCAAATACGGCCACTCCGAAGTGGGCAATTTCACGCAAGACGGCAAAATTTACGAACAGAACGAAATCGAGTTCCTGCCGGTCAATGTGGAAGAAGCGGCTGACCAGCTGGTGGTCGCCAAATGGATCATGCGTCAGCTGGCCTACGAGTACGGCGTCACCATCACCTTTGCGCCCAAGATTACCACGGGCAAGGCCGGCAGCGGTCTCCACGTCCACTGCAAGCTCACCAAGGGCGGCGAGTCCATCATGGTCGGCAAGGACGGTCAGCTGACCGAAGCCTGTCGCAAGGCCATCGCCGGTCTGATGACGGCCGGCACTTCCCTGCCTGCTTTCGGCAATCCCAATCCGCTGTCGTTCATGCGTCTGGTACCTCATCAGGAAGCGCCCACTTCGCTCTGCTGGTCGTTCTCCAACCGCAGCGCTCTGGTGCGTGTGCCGCTCGGCTGGATCAGCAACGGCAAAGACATGGCCGCCGACTGCAATCCTCTCGAGAAGCCTTCGGGCAAGGATTTCTCCACCAAACAGACCTTCGAATGGCGCGCTTCCGACGGCTGCGCCGACATCTACCTGCTGATGGCCGCCATCACGGTCGCCGTGCGCCAGGGCCTGGAAGATCCCAAGGCGCTGGAAGTGGCCGAGAAGACCTATGTCGGCGTCAACATCCACGACGACAAGAACAAAGCCATCCAGGAATCCCTGGAGCAGTTGCCCGATTCCTGCGTGAGCGCAGCGGCCGAACTCGACAAGGACCGCGCCATCTATCTGGCCAAAGGTGTCTTCTCCGAGAGCATCATCGACTACCTCATCTCCTATCTGAAGGCCTTCGACGATGCCGATCTCAGAGCCTCTCTCAATCAGGATTCCCTGCTGAAACTCGTCGAAACGAATCTGCACGTCGGATAAATGAGACATCTGCTGACATTCGTGTTTCTCCTGTTGGCGGCCGGTTCCGCCGCAGGGGCCGGTTTATCCCCATATGACCTGAACGCTCCTTTCGGATGGGCCTGCTGCACTTCCCTCACTTCGGGCGACGACTATCGCCTGACAGGAGGCGGCAACGGCAAGACCATCACGCTCAAATCGGACGGGCAGGACATGCGGAACCGCATTTCCAACGCCATCAGAGACTACGATGTCGTCATCCTCGACGGCAGCGGCGGCGATTTCACACTGTCCTCCTACATCCAGTTCAAGTGGCTCTCCAACAAGACCGTCGTGGGCATCAACGGGG
Organism: Bacteroidales bacterium; assembly: GCA_045627385.1. Lineage (GTDB taxonomy): Bacteria > Bacteroidota > Bacteroidia > Bacteroidales > UBA1402 > UBA1757. Next base: position 7,550 of record JAZQNO010000028.1, on the reverse strand, counting down.
CCAGGCTCTGCACCCAATGGTACGTCACAGACGAGATTAAAAAACTGATGGACGACAACAAGGTCAAGACACTGAGCGGCAGCAGCGGTACGGGCGGAACCTTGAGCAACGGTGTCGATGTCAATGAGGAATGCGAATGGAAGACGCGTCAGCTGATGATCGACCACACAGGCGATGCCACCGAAGCCTATCGCAAATCGGGCATCTTCACCTTCAACGAATGCAGCAACATCATCCTGCGCAACATTGACTTCGTCGGTCCCGGATCTATCGATGTGGGAGGTTGCGACCTGCTGTCCATTCTAAACAAATCCACGCACGTGTGGGTGGACCACTGCCGTTTCACCGACGGCATCGACGGCAATTTCGACATCACCAAAGAAGCCGATTTCGTCACGGTCAGCTGGTGTGTATTCCAATACACGGAAAGGTCTTACGTCCACCAATACACCAATCTGATCGGGAGCAGCTCCAGCAATACGTCAGACGAGGACAAACTGAACACAACCTTCTTCGCCAACATCTGGGGCGAGGGCTGCAAGGCCCGTATGCCGATGGCCAACTTCGGCACCATCCACCTGCTCAACAACTACTACAACTGTCCCGGAGCGGGCGGCACGGTAAATCCGTGCATCAATTCCGAATTCGTCATCGAAAACAACTATTGGGCCAAAGGGGTGAAAAAATGCTTCAGCCAAAGCGGAGCCAAAGCATACGTCTGGAAAGGCGACAACTATTTTTCAGAAGCTTACACCCCCACTTCCGTAGGCAGCGTGAATCTTCCCTACGCCTATCAAGGTTTCAATTTCCGATTGATTCCCAGAATCCTGACAGAGGAAAACGGAGCTGGTCCGACCTTGAGCGATCCTTTGAAAATCGGTCGGGAAGATGCGATTTCAAGCGTCCAGTCGGATGGAGAATTGTCTTTTGACGGAAAAAACGTCTGCGGAAACGGTCGGCTGGAGGTCTTCAGCCTGACGGGGGAACGGATGCTGACAGCTGAAAACAGTTTCGACACGGGAGAACTGCCCAAAGGCTGCTACCTGGTCCGCTGCCGGGAGCATTGCGTGAAAATAGTCTGCCGATAATCCGGATACGTCAGTCGGCTTGTCCGTCCGATCAGAAGACAAATTTGTTGATGGCGTCGATGTAGGCTTCGACCGTTGCGGTGACGATGTCGGTGTCGCCGGCAAATCCGTAGTAGCTGTTGCCTTCGTAGCCCACCTGCATGTGCACCTTTCCGGTGTCGTCACTGCCTTTGGTGATGGACTGGATAAGGAATTCCTGCATGGTCATCTCGTAGGGGACAAGTTGTTTTAGAGCCGAAACGGCGGCATCGACAGGGCCGTTGCCTTCGCCGCAAGCCGTCTTGAGCTCTCCGGAAACGAGCAGGCCTATTTCGGCTGTCGCCTTCATGTCTTTTCCAGAGGTCACTTTCAGACTTTCCAGACGGATGCGGCGTCCGGCGGCACGTTCACGTCCCACCAGTGCCAGCACATCGTCATCCTTTATGTCTTTCTTGCGGTCGGCCAGACGGAGAAATTCCTCATAGACCTCGTCCAGGCGCCCGCCTTCGAGTTTCACACCATAGTGTTCCAGACGGTGTTTCAGCGCGGCACGTCCGCTTCGCGCCGTCAGCAGGATGGAATCGTCGTTGAAACCGACTTCGCGCGGATCGATGATTTCGTAGGTCTCGCGGCATTTGAGCACGCCGTCCTGATGGATGCCCGACGAATGGGCGAAGGCGTTCCGGCCCACCACGGCCTTGTTGGGCTGGACGGGCATGCCCATCATGTGGGAGACCAGATGGCTGGTCTGCGTGAGCAGTTGCGTGTCGAGACCGGTTTCATAGCCCAGTCCGCGATGTGTCTTCAGAATCATCGCAATCTCTTCGAGGGCCGTGTTGCCGGCGCGCTCGCCTACGCCGTTCATGGCCACTTCCACCTGTCGCGCGCCGGCACAGACACCGGCCATCGTGTTGGCGGTGGCCAGTCCGAGATCGTTGTGACAGTGGACAGAAAGCAGCACATTCTCAATGCCTTCCACCTGTTGCCTTAGGTAGGATATCTTTGAGGCGAAGTCGTCGGGAAGGCAATAGCCGACCGTATCCGGAATGTTGATGACCGTGGCGCCCGCTTTGATGACCGCCTCGACCACCCGAGCCAGGTATTCATTGTCGGTACGGGCCGCGTCTTCGGCGTAAAACTCCACCTCGGGCACCAGATTGCGGGCAAAGCGGACAGCCTCGACCGCCTGTTCCAACATGGCATCGCGATTGGAGTTGAATTTGTAGCGGATATGCGCGTCGGAAGTTCCCAGTCCAGTGTGGATGCGGGGACGTTCGGCATATTTCAGCGATTCGGCGGCCACTTCGATGTCCTTTTTCATCGAACGGGCCAAGGCGCATATGACTGGCCGACGGACCGCTTTCGATATGGCTTGGACCGATGCGAAATCGCCCGGGCTCGATATGGGGAATCCGGCCTCGATGATATCCACGCCCAGACTGTCAAGGGCGCGGGCTATCTCCACCTTTTCCAAGCGGTTGAGCTGGCATCCGGGCACCTGTTCACCGTCTCGGAGCGTCGTATCGAATATGTAGATGCGTTCTGCCATCCTGCGCTGTTTTCAAGCCGCAAAGATAATTCTTCGCCTTTTCTTTCCCAAATATTTAAATTGACGGCGGAAATGAGTAACTTCGTCAGTTGAAACAATGGTCCGAAAGCCTGTTTTCGGACTAACAGATTGTCAGCACGATATGATTGTTTGCGTAGCAGAGAAGCCCTCCGTGGCAAAAGACATAGCCGCCTTTCTGGGTGCCACCCAAAAACACGACGGATACATCGAAGGAAACGGTTACCAGGTGACCTGGACCTTCGGTCATTTGTGTCGTCTGCTTGAGCCTCAAGAATATACCGACAATTGGAAGCCTTGGTCATTGGGGCGTCTTCCGATGATTCCCGAACGTTTTTCCATCAAAGTGGCCGAAGACAAAGGCGTGCAGAAACAGTTCGACATCATCCGGGGCCTTATGGAAAAGGCCGACGCTGTGATCAACTGCGGCGATGCCGGCCAGGAGGGCGAACTCATCCAGCGATGGGTGATGCAGAAGGCCAAATGCCAGTGTCCCGTCCAAAGGCTCTGGATTTCGTCCCTGACACCCGAAGCCATACGCGAAGGCTTCAAACAGGTGAAGCCTCAGGACGAATACCAGCATCTCTACGAAGCCGGCCTGATGCGCGCCATCGGAGACTGGCTGCTGGGAATGAACGCCACACGTGTCTACACCATCCGTTACGGGCGCGACCGTCAGGTGCTGTCGGTCGGACGCGTACAAACCCCGACGCTGGCGCTCATCGTGCGCCGTCAGGAAGAAATCGACAACTTCAAGCCCGAGCAGTATTGGGAATTGAAGACCACCTATCGCGACACCGTCTTCTCGGCCACCAAAGGGAAATTCACCGATCAGGCTGAAATACAGAAAGCCTTGGAAGCCGTCCGGCAAGAAGAATTCACCGTGACCAAGGTCGACAAGAAAAACGGGACCGAATATGCCCCGCGCCTCTTCGACCTGACCAGCCTGCAGGTGGAATGCAACCGGAAACACGGCTACTCGGCCGACGAGACGCTCAAACTCATCCAAAGCCTGTACGAGAAGAAATTCACGACCTACCCACGTGTGGATACCACCTACTTGAGCGATGACATCTACCCCAAGGTGCCCGGCACGCTCAAAGGCATTTCCGAACTCTATCCCGACCTGACCGCTCCCCTTCTGGAAAGCGGGAAAAAGTTGCCGAAGTCTAAAAAAGTCTTCGACAACAGCAAGGTGACCGACCACCACGCCATCATTCCTACAGGTGTGAAACCCAGCGGATTGAGCCAGCAGGAACAGATTGTTTACGATATGGTGGCCCGCCGTTTCATCGCCGTCTTCTGGCCCGACTGCAAAATCGCCACGACCACCGTACTAGGACAGGCCGGAAAGACCGAATTCAAAGTCAGCGGCAAGACCGTCCTTTCGGCCGGCTGGCGGACGGTATTTGAAAAATCGCCTGCCGAAGGGTCCAACGCGACAGACGAAGGTGCGGAAAATTCCGAAAACACCGCTGCGGCCGGTGAAGCCCCGGAAAAGACCTTGCCCATCTTCGTGGAAATGGAACACGGGCCTCATCTGCCGGATATGGCCGAAAAATGGACCACGCCTCCCAAACCCTACACCGAAGCCACCTTGCTGCGTGCAATGGAAACAGCCGGCAAGACTGTCGAAGACGAGGAACTGCGCGATGCGCTCAAGGAAAACGGCATCGGACGCCCCAGCACTCGGGCCGCCATCATCGAGACGCTCTTCAAGCGTAACTACATCCGCAAGGAACGAAAGAACCTCATCCCCACCCCGACCGCTTTCGAGCTGATTCACACCATCAACAACGAACTGCTCAAATCGGCCGAACTGACGGGCCGTTGGGAGAAGAAACTGCGTGAAATCGAGCACGGCACCTACCAGGCGAAGGACTTTCTGCAGGAGCTCAAGCAGATGGTCTGCGACGTGGTGTTCGAGGTGAAGAGCGATTTGGCCGGCGAACGGTGTCCGCTCTGCCGTCAGGGCACCATCATCCGGGGACGCACTCAATACGGCTGCAGCCGCTGGAAAGAAGGTTGCGGATTCCGTGCACCTTTCCCCGAAAGACGTTCAGAGACAGGCGATTCGAAATAATCGGATGTCAGGCGTGGATGACGCCCGAACCGACCAGTTCTTCGCCGTCGTACCAGGCCGCGAACTGTCCGGCCGTGATGCTTTTCTGTGGCTGTTCGAAATCGATGTACAGACCCTCCGGATAGAGGTACAGTCTGGCATTCTGAAGCGGCTGGCGATAGCGTATTCTCACCATATAGTCGGCCACTGCCGGCGCACCGTCCGTAGCCGATGAGCCTTCGGCCGGCAGGCTGAGCGCCTTGTCGGGCCGTACCCAATGGATTTCATCTGCAGCGATGAAAAGCGTTTTCCTGAAAAGTCCGGGATGCTCGTCGCCGCGCCCCATAAACAGCAGATTGTTCTCGATATCGGTGGCAATCACGTACATGGGCTTTTCGGTGCCTCCGATATGCAGGCCCTTGCGCTGGCCGATGGTGTAGAATTGGGCGCCTTCGTGATGTCCCAGCGTACGGCCGTCTTTCGGACGGTAGAAATACGGGCGCGACTGCTTTTCCAGACGGGCATGCAGATCTTCAGGATACAGGCGCGAATAGGCTTTGAAATCGGCCGGAATCTCCACGATGTCCCCTTCGCGCGACTTCAGTTTCTGCTGCAGGAAAACCGGCAGGTCCACCTTTCCGACAAAGCAGATGCCTTGAGAATCTTTCTTTTGAGCGGTGGCCAGACCCAATTCGGCGGCTATGCGACGAACTTCGGGTTTGAGCAGGTCTCCCACCGGGAACATAGCCTTAGACAACTGTTCCTGAGAAAGCTGACAAAGGAAGTACGACTGGTCTTTGTTGGAATCGGAGCCGGCCAGCAGACGGTGCATCTTCTCGCCGGAAGCGTTCAGCACCTCGTCGCAACGGCAGTAGTGTCCGGTGGCGATGCGGTCGGCACCGAGTTCTTCGGCCGCTTTCAGAAAGGCGTCGAACTTGATTTCGCGGTTGCAAAGCACATCGGGATTGGGTGTGCGGCCCTTTTCGTATTCCGAAAACATGTAGTCGACCACCCGCTGACGGTAAGTGTCGCTCAAATCGACCACCTTGAAAGGAATGTCGAGTTTGCGGGCCACCAGTTCGGCAATGAGCACGTCTTCTTCGTAGGGGCATTCACCCGAAAGGGTCCCGACCGTGTCTTTCCAGTTGATCATGTAGACACCCATGACTTCGTATCCCTGCTGTTTCAGCAGATACGCAGCCACGCTGGAATCGACTCCGCCCGACAGACCTATGACGACTTTTTCTTTCATTTGCGGCACAAAGATACGAATTCTTTGCAAACCGTCCGGTACAGACAGCGACGGTCGCGGCAGAATTGCCGCGACCGTCGACCTATTCCTTCAGAACCGGACCATCAGATGGTGCCGCCGACCAGGATGAGGAACAGCAGCGACAGGATGGCGTAGAATTCGGGGAATGCGGCCATCACCATGGTACCGGCAGTGACGTTGTTGCCACTGGCAGTGGCGTTGATACCGTTGGCGCAGACCTGACCCTGACGGATACCGGAAAGCAGGCAGACGATACCGACAGCCAGAGAAGCGCCGAAGACGGCGGCGGCCTGCTGAGCGGTCATTTCGGCGGAAACCTTGCCGATAATCATGAAATAAGCCACGAAACCGTAGATACCCTGAGTGGAAGGAAGAGCCGACAGGAGCACGAAAGTACCCAGCGCTTCAGGACGTTTCTTCAAACCACCGATAGCGGCGTTACCGCAAATGGTCAGACCGAATACACTACCGGTGCCCGAAAGGGCAATCATCAAACCGATGCCAACATAGGCAAGAATCAAATTTGTCATCATTGTTTTTGTTATTTTGAATTGTTATTGTTTGTTGTCTTAAAAAAAATCAGGCATTCTCTTCGGAAGACACAGCCTGACGCCTGAAGGGCTGATACTCTTTGCCACCGCCTTCGTAGCCGCAGTTCTTAAAGAATTCCACATAGGTCAGACGCAGCGGATGCACGATGGAACTGATGATGCAGAGGAAGAAATTGAGTCCGTGGCCGAAGACCAGAATGAGCGCCGTGGGCAGCCATCCGATCCAGACGGGCAGTCCGCCGCCGGCCTGGAAAGCCAGCTGGTTGAAGACGCTGCCCAGAATGCCGCCGGCCAGTCCGAGGGCGAACAGACGGATGTAAGACAGCACATCGCCCAAAAGGCCGCTGACCATGTTGTAGGTTCCCCAAAGTCCCGAACCGAACTGAAGCAGCGGATTTTTTCCGGGGCTGTTGAAGAAGAAGATCAGCACGGCACAGATACCGGCGATTCCCCAAATCAGATAAGTGGCGGGCATCGGCAGAGCGATTTTCAAGAGGCTGAACACCAGGAAAACCGTCATGTCGACAAGCAGGACGAGCCAGCCCAGGTCACTCAAGGCGTACTTCAAGCCCAGACGGGTGGAGATGCGCACCACCTTGAATCCCATGGCAAACAGGATCTGCAGGAAACCGATGCAGATGGCAAACACCATCATCGGGTCATAACCGGCTATCTGATAGTTGTTGGAAGTCACGAACATGTGCTTGACATTGGCCAGCCAGGGCCAGGCCACACCATCCAGAGACACGCCGAAAATCATACCGGTGAGCAATCCCACGACCATGGTGGAGACGCCGAGCCACTGGCCCATGACGGCGTAGCCTCTCAGAGCGGGCAATTTCTTCTTGGCGAAAGTGGCCGCTAGGAAGACCAGCAGGCCGTAGCCGCCGTCTCCCAGGCAGAGACCGAAGAAAAGCGTAAAGAAGGGAGCGAATGCCGTGGTAGGATCCAACTCGCCGTAGTTGGGCAGCGAATAAAGCTTGGTGAGCGGTTCGAACAGACGTCCGAATTTGCCGTTCTTCAGTTTGAT
>JAZQNO010000027.1:0-2497 GCA_045627385.1 Bacteroidales bacterium | reverse complement strand
GCGGACGAACTGACTACAGTAATGCAGCCGGTTTCTGGCTATGTGATATAAAATGTAGCTCGGGCAGTATTCTGCAGCTGCCGGACTGGTCTGTCTGCCTGCTGCCGGTGACCGCATCAATGCTTCCACGGTGGACAACGGGGAGACGGTGGACAACGGGGAAACGGTGGACAACGGGGAGACGGTGGGCCACTACTGGGCTTCGACTCTCACCGACAAGGGCCGTTGCCAGCCGCTCCGTCGGTTTTACGCCACTGCGATGGTCTGGCATTTCTGACATGTCTGTGATTTTGACTCGCCGTTTCAATGTTGTATTCTAAAAAGTGACTATCTTTGCATTAATGAGCGAAAAGGATTACATACATTCATTCTCGGATTATCTTTTCTGGGATGTGGACAAGGACTCAATTGATCTTGAGGCTAATGCCTCGTATGTGGTTGGTCGTGTCCTTGAACTTGGACGGCTGAATGACTGGAATTTGCTGGTGTCTAGGTATGGATTGCATAAAATTGCCCAGATAGCGCAGAATTTGCGAACACTCGAGCCAAAAGCACTTTCGTTCATCTCTGCTGTTTCATCCTTGCCAAAAGAGTCTTTCAGATGCTTCACTTCGAAACCATCCACCCAGACACACTGGAGTTATTAAGGAAAATCCAATCTTTGGAAATGTTCAAAGATACAAGGCTCGTAGGCGGAACAGCCCTTGCTTTGCAATTAGGCCACAGAAAATCCGTCGACCTGGACTTCTTTGGCAGCGTAGATGCGTCTCTGCAGGCAATTGCCCTAGAGCTTTCGGCATTTGCTTCTGTCTCGCCATTGTCGGAGTCTAGGATGATGCGTTTCCTTATTGTTGATGGAGTGAAGGTTGATATCGTCAACTATCCCTACTCATGGATAGATGAGCCTGTCACAGAAGATGGAGTTACTCTTGCGGGAATAAAGGACATCGCCGCTATGAAGATGTCGGCAATCACAAACCGTGGAACCAGAAAGGACTTTGTTGATTTCTATTTCTTGCTTAAGCTTCTCCCATTCGACGAACTGATGAATCTCTATGTTCAAAAGTATTCGGATGCACAGCTCTTCACGATGCTGAAGAGTCTGACATATTTCGATGATGCAGAGCAAGATCCGTTGCCATTGATGATGTCTTCTCTTAACTGGGAGGATGTGAAAACTCTTATTGTTGCAGAGGTCGGTGGATTCTTGAAAAAATAGCTTGTTCGAACGCTATTTTTATGTGTCTGTACTTTTGTGCTCTATGAAGGGTTTGAAATTTCTTTCGGGCAGTGCTCTGAAGCTGATTGCGCTGGTCTGCATGGCGGTGGACCATGTGAGCAAACTGGGGGCGCATGCCTGGCCGTGGATGAAGGAGGTTTTGTTTACGGTGGGGCACACGCGGGTGACGCCTTTGTTCCTCGGATCAAGTGTGGTCGGACGGATGGCGTTTCCGCTGTTTGCGTTTCTGCTGGTGGAGGGTTTCCGCCACAGCCGCCATCTGGGCCGCTATATGGGTTCGCTGCTACTGTTTGCGCTGGTGTCGCAGGTGCCGTTTAACTTGATGGCGGGTCGGCCTTGGTACGACTGGCATCACTTGAATGTGATGTTCACGCTGCTGCTGGGCCTCTGCGCGCTGGTTTCGCTAAGGCGCTCCCGGGAATGGAAAGCTGCGGGCTCAGAGGCGGGCTCAGTTTCGGCCGTTCCGGGCGTGAAGGTCGTTTCGGGGCTGAAGGCTGCGAGCTCGGAAACGGGCTCAGCTGCGGGCTCAGAGGCGGGCTCAGTTTCGGCCGTTCCGGGCATGAAGGCTGTTTCGGGGCTGAAGGCTGCGTTCGGAGTGCTGGTGCCGCTGGCGCTGGCCTTTTTTCTGCACTGCGACTACAGTGCCTACGGGGTGGCGCTGATTGTGCTGCTCTACGTGCTGCAGAAGCCCGAGTATCAGAGTCTGGCCCTGCTGGCGGTCTTCGGCCGGTCTAAGTTTACCATTTGCGCGGCGCTGGCTTCGGTGCCGATGCTTCTCTACAACGGGCAGCGGGGTTTCGTGCGCGGCCGCGTCTGGAAATACGCTTTCTACGCCTTCTACCCCAGGTGACGCCGTGTTGGTGATCCTGAAGCGGCACTTCGAGTTCTGGCCTGTGGTCATCGGACTGCATAAGCTGGGTGCGATCACCATTCCCGCCACCCATCTGCTGACGGCCAAAGATATCCGCTACCGCGTCAATGCCGCGGGTGTCAAGGCGGTCATCTGCACGGAGCAGGGAAGCTGTGTCGCGGACAGTGTGGCACAGGCCGCGCCGGATTGCCCCACGCTGGAGCATATGATCCTGGCCCGGTCCCATCGGGAAGGTTTCCTGAACTTTGACGAGGGCTTTGCCGCCGCGTCCGACGTTTGGGAAAAGCCGGAAGGGGAGGACTATGCCTGCGATAACGATATTATGCTGGTGTATTTCACCTCCGGCACCACCGGCAATCCCAAGATGGTCGCGCATAATTTCTTCT